>CAZBBT010000001.1:0-126079 GCA_964490065.1 uncultured Mesorhizobium sp.
GGCCCGGCAATGGCGCCGGCCGTGGTGTAGCGGCCTTCGGGCCGCAGGATGCGCAGCAAGTCGTTGAACATCGGCCCGCCGACGAGGTCGGCCACCACGTCGATCGGCCCGCCCTCCGTCGCCTCGGCGACCGCCTTTGGCAGGTCCTCCACGCCGCGCGTGATCACCTTCTCCGCGCCTATGTCGAGCACCGCCTGTTCCTTGCCCTTGCCGACGATCGCGTAGGGAATGGCGCCGCGGGCGCGGGCGAGCTGCACGATGCCGGAGCCGACGCCGCCCGACGCGCCCGTCACCAGCACGCGCTCGCCCGCCTTCAGCGCCGCCCGCTCCAGCATCTGCTCGCCGGTGAGATATGCGCAGCAGAAGGTAGCGAGTTCGACATCCGTCAGGTCGGTGTCGACGGTATGCGCGTTTTCTGCCGGCAGCGCCTGGTATTCGGCGTAACCGCCGTCGCGGCCATGACCCATATAGTCGATATCGGCCAGCGAATCGTCGCTGCGGTTGTAGATGGAGAAATCGACCATCACCCGATCGCCAACGCGCGAAGCCGGCACGCCTTCGCCCACAGCGGCAATGGTGCCGACCGTGTCCGTGCCCTGGATGCGCGGAAAGGTCAGCGTGTTGCCCTGCCGCCGCCAGGTCGAGACCGCGGAAGCATCCTGCTCGGTGCCGTAGGCGCCCTGGCGCACCCAGACGTCGGTGTTGTTCATGCCGCAGGCGGCGACCTTGACCACCACTTCTCCAGGTGCCGCTTTCGGCACAGGCACGTCGGTACGATAGACAAGCTTGTCGAGACCACCATGGCCGGTCAGCAGCACGGCGGCCATAGTGGCGGGAAGGGGGGCATTCGAGGTCATGGGTTCGGGCAGCTTTCGGCTTTTCCTAAGGGCGGGCAGATTGGCTGGGCATCTCTACAAAACGATGGCGGCGATGACCATAGCCTGCATCGGCTGGGCGACGGTGTCGGAGTAACTAATGGTGATTCGATCCCGCTGGCCCCACGGCGGAGCATTATCGCACAGACGTCTATTGTTGATTTTGCTCATCAATCCGGAACAGCATGTTGCCGAAATGCCATAGTGTGTTGCTTACGCGCACGTAAGAGCGGCTTCATCGGCATCGTCTGCTTGGCAAGCAAAACAAATGCCAGCATGAATGGGCCAACAAAGGCGGGCGTTACGCACCGTCGGAATTCGGGCGGGACAGCGGACCTATCATGCGCATAAAGTCACTTGTTCTTGCTGCGGCGCTGGCCACGGTTCTGGCCGGCTGCAGCACCATCGGCAACATGCGCATCTTCTCCGACGACTACGGCCCGCGCACCGACGCAGGCTATCAATTGCCGCGCATCCCGATTTCCAAGGTGCCGCGCAAATATCACCGCCAGGTCGTGCGCTACGAGACCAAGGAAAAGCCGGGCACGATCATCGTCGATACCAATGAGAAGTTCCTCTATTACGTGATGGGCGGCGGCGAGGCGATGCGTTACGGCATCGGCGTCGGCCGCGAGGGCTTCGAGTGGCACGGCACGGCCCGCATCGCGCTGAAGCGCGAATGGCCGACCTGGACGCCGCCGTCGGCCATGATCAAGCGCCAGCCGGAACTCGCCAAGTGGCGGAACGGCATGCCGCCCGGGCTGAAGAACCCGCTCGGCGCACGCGCGTTGTATCTCTTCAACAAGGGAGGCGATTCAGGCTACCGCCTGCATGGCAGCCCGGAATGGAACTCGATCGGCCATGCGATGTCGTCGGGCTGCATCCGATTGATGAATCAGGACATCATCGACCTTTATGATCGCGCACAGGTCGGCGCCAAGGTGATCGTCCTTTAGTGAGAGCACCCAGAAGGGCGGCCAGGCCGTGAACCTTCCGGGCGCATCGGCGCACACAGGTTTCGTACGCGGACCGTCTAGGCAACAATAAGACGTCCACAACCAGAAAACCGGGCTCGCAAGGCCCGGTTTTTTGTTGGCTCCTACTCTCTTGAAGGGGCGGTGCTACGCCACTTGCTCGACCTGCTGCACTTCGGGCACGAAATGCCGCAGCAAGTTCTGGATTCCATGCTTCAGCGTTGCCGTCGAGGACGGACAACCGGCGCAAGCGCCTTTCATATGCAGGAACACGACGCCGTTCTCGTAACCGCGGAAGGTGATGTCGCCACCGTCCTGCGCCACCGCCGGTCGCACGCGCGTATCGAGCAGTTCCTTGATGGTGACGACGATCTCCTCGTCGGCCTTGTCGTAGAACTCGCCGGTCTGGCTGGTCTCGGCGGCTGGGCCGGGCCGCGCCATCACGGGCTGGCCGGACATGAAATGCTCCATGATAGCGCCGAGGATGGCAGGCTTGAGATGCTGCCAGTCGGGACCGTCTTTGGTGACGGTGATGAAATCATAGCCGAAGAACACGCCGGTCACGCCAGGAATGGCAAACAGCCGTCCGGCCAGAGGCGACGCCTCGGAAGCGCTTGCCGCGTCGCGGAAATCGGCGGTGCCTTCAACAAGGACCTCCTTGCCGGGGAGGAACTTCAGTGTCGCCGGATTGGGGGTCGACTCGGTCTGGATGAACATGGCCGTCTCCACGCCCTTTTTCCGGGCGATCAGTTTGGAATAATTCTAAATAGGCTTAAACGAAGAGACGTTCAAGCGAAACCGGCGTGACGCGCAGACTTTACCCGCCGCCTACAATGTCGGGTGTTCAGGCGAGGTTTTCCAGATCCTCGTCCGAGAGATTGAGCGGCACGACGGTGACGGGAATAGGGAAGGCCGCGCCCTTGCCGGCGATGGAGGCCACCAGCGGACCCGGACCTTCCTTGCCGGCGCCGGCACCCAGCACCAGGATGGCGATGTCCTGATCCTCCTCGATCAGCTTGTGGATCTCTTCCGTCGGCTTGCCTTCGCGCACCACCAGTTCCGGCTCGATGCCGAGTTCCTGGCGGATCTTGCTTGCGTAGGAATCGAGCGCGCCACGCGCCGCGGCATTGGCCTCTTCGCGCATGATCTTTTCCACGCCCAGCCAATGCTGGAAGTCGTCCGGCTCGATCACGTAGAGCAGAACCAGAACACCGCCGGTACTCTGGGCGCGCTTCGAGGCATAGGCCACGGCACGCTCGCATTCAGGCGTCGAGTCGATGATCGACAGGAATTTCCGGCGGTGGCCGGCTTGGCGGCTGAGGCGTTTGGAAACCATTCTGTCCCCGGATTCTGCCGGCGCAATCTGCCACTCCAGCCGAGCGGCGGCAAGCGCCGCCGCTCGGAGGAATGGTCGCCTTGCGTCAGTTCTGCAGCAGACCGACGATCTCGCGCACGCTCTTCATGGTTGCCTCGGCCAGAACGCCGGCGCGTTCGCCGCCGTCTCGCAAGACGCCGTCGACATAGGTCCGGTCGGCGGAAATGCGCCGCATTTCGGCCGCGACCGGCGCCAGCCTGTCGACGGCCAGATCGGCGAGCGCGGGCTTGAACACCGAGAATTGCTGGCCGCCGAAGTCCTTCAGCACCTGTTCCTTGGAAATATCGGCAAGGCCTGCGTAGATGCCGACGAGGTTCTGCGCCTCCGGCCGCCCGGCAAGGCCGGCCACTTCGCTCGGCAGCGCGTCGGGATCGGTCTTGGCCTTCTTGATCTTTTTCGAGATCGCGTCGGCGTCGTCGGTCAGGTTGATGCGCGAGAGATCGGAAGCATCCGATTTCGACATCTTCTTGGAACCGTCACGCAAGCTCATGATGCGCGCGGCCGGACCGCCGATAACCGGCTCGGTGAGGGGGAAGAAGCCGTTCACCGTCTCGTCGCCGACCTTCATCTCCACGCCAAGGCCCAGCGCCCTTATGCGTTCGGAGAAGTCGTTGTTGAACTTTTGCGCAATGTCCCGGGTCAGCTCCAGATGCTGCTTCTGGTCCTCTCCGACCGGCACGTGCGTTGCGCGGTAGACCAGGATATCGGCGGCCATCAGGCTCGGGTAATCGAACAGACCGACGGAAGCGTTTTCACGGTCCTTGCCGGCCTTCTCCTTGAACTGCGTCATCCGGTTCAGCCAGCCCATGCGGGCGACGCAGTTGAAGACCCAGGTGAGTTCCGCATGCTGCGGCACCCGGCTCTGGTTGAAGACGATGTGCTTGTTCGGGTCGATGCCGGAAGCGAGGAACGCGGCGGTGATCTGGCGGGTCTGGTCGGCGAGATCGTCATGAACAAGGGTGGCCGTCAGCGAGTGCAGGTCGACGACGCAGTAGATGCAGTCGTAATCGTCCTGCAGCGCGACGAATTTCTTGATCGCGCCGAGATAGTTGCCGAGATGGAGGTTGCCGGTGGGCTGGACGCCCGAGAAGACGAGTTGCCGGAACGGCGAATTTCGATCGGTCATTTGATGTTTCCTTGGCTTGTGGAGGGCCGTTTCGCGCGCGGCGAAAGTGCGGACGGGCGGGCTTATGGACGATGGCGCTTGCGCGATCAAGACCCCTTCGTGCGCAGTTATCCTTCCAAATTGTCTGACGGTGCCGTCGTCGGTGAACCGCGCCTCATGTTACGCCAGATTATGCCGAGGTCGGCACCACCGGTGGCGAAGGCGAGCGCGAAATAGAGGACAGTCCCGCCTCCCGAGAGCAGCGCCAGCGTTCCCGCCTTGGTGACGAGAGTCGCCGAAGAAGCCAGTTGTGCCGCAAGCCAGTCTTGCGCGTACCAGAGGGCCGCACCCATCAATGCGGATGACAGGACGAGGCGCGGAATTCGCCTCATAAGTGCTGCGTCGCGACCCCAGTGGCCGCGCCGAACCAGGACGAAAAGCAGCATGGCCGCGTTGAGCCAGCCGGCTATCGCAGACGCCACCGCGATACCCGGCGCGCCCATGGAGGGAAACAGAGCCAGCGCCGTCGCCACATTCACCGCCACCGAAATGGCGGCGAAAATCATCGGCGTCCTGGTATCCTCGCGGGCGAAATAGCCTGGCGTGAAGGCCTTTATCAGGACGAAGGCGGGCAATCCCAACCCGAAAATGGCAAGGATCGCCGCAACGGTAGGCGTCGAATTGTTGGCGGCGAAAGCGCCCCGCTCGTAGAGCACTCGCACGATCGGCTCGGCCATCACCAGGAGTGCGGCCGCCGCCGGCAGCGTCAGGAACAGCGTGAACTCGACCGAGCGATTCTGCAGATTGGCAGCCTCGGCCATGTTGCCGGACTTGAGCGCGCGCGACAGTTCCGGCAACAGCACGATCGCCACCGCTATGCCGACGACGCCGAGCGGCAACTGGTAGACACGGTCGGCCAGCGCCAGCGAGGCGACGGCACTGTCCTGCGTGGAGGCGATGGCCGTGCCGATCAACTGATTGATCTGGGTGATGCCGCCGGTGACGGCCGCCGGCAAGGCCAACAACAGCAAACGCTTGACGCCCGGCGTCAGCCGCGGCCGCCGGAAGCCGATCGAGATGCCGGCATGGCGCGCCGCAACCCAGACGATGGCAAGCTGCACGACGCCCGCCGCCATGACACCCCATGCCATGGCATGGCCGACGGTCAACCCATCGGCGCCATTGCGCCAGGCCCAATAGAGCACGCCGATAAGAATGACGTTGAGGAAGACCGGCGCGATCGCGGCGGCGAAATAGCGCCTGAGCGAATTCAGCATGCCGGCCATCATCGAGGCCAGCGACATGCACACCAGATAGGGGAACATGATCGTGGCCAGCGCGACTGTGAGGTCGTATTTTTGGGGATCGCCGGCGAAGCCCGGCGCAATGATGGTGCTGACCAAAAGCGGCATCGCCAGTTCCATGACGATGGTGAGTACGATCAGCGCGCTAAACAGCACACCGAACACCTCTTCTGAAAAGCGCTTGGCCCCGACCATGCCGTTCGCCTCGATCTCCTTGGCAAACAGCGGCACGAAGGCGGTGTTGAAGGCCCCCTCGGCGAACAAGCGGCGGAAGGTGTTGGGAAACTGGAAAGCGGCATAGAAGGCGTCGGCCACTGGCCCTGTGCCGAGGGCTGCCGCCATCAGCATCTCGCGCGTGAAGCCGAGGATGCGGCTCATCAGCGTGCCGGAGGCGACGGTGGCGAATTTCCTGATGAGGCTCATGGCTAGCTTTCTTCTCCCCGAAAATGGAGAGAAGCAAGATGCGAACCGCCCCTCACTCCGCCGCCGCCTTCGGCTTGACCGTCTTGCCCTCCAGCGTCGCGACGAGCCGCTGGCCGATGGCCCTCTCGCGCGCCGGGTTCTCGATCTTGTGCCCGGTCAGGTCGGTGACGTAGAAAGTGTCGATCACCTTTTCACCGAAGGTGGTGATGTGCGCCGAGGCGATATCGAGCGACAGGTCCGACAGCGCACTGGTGATTTCCGACAACAGGCCCGGCCGGTCCAACCCTTCGACCTCGATCACCGAAAAACGATTCGACAGCGCGTTGCGGATTTCGGCACGCGGCGCGATGCGGAACACCTTCTGGCCGCGTTTCGGCTTGGTGCGCTTCTCGATCATCTCCGGCAGCCAGGATTTTCCAGACAGCACGTCCTCGATCAGCCTGCCGACCCGCTCGGCACGACGGCGTTCGTCCTCGTCGCGCTCGAACTCGCGGTTGATCAGGATGGTGTCCAGCGCACGTCCGTCCGACGTGGTGAATATCTGCGCGTCGACGATGTTGCCGCCCGCGGCGGCGCAAGCGCCGGCGATGATGGAAAGCAGGCGCGGATGGTCCTGCGCCAGAACGGTGATCTCGGTCACCGCCTCGAACTGATGCGTCTTGACCATGGTGGCGAGCTTGCGGCCGGCCGCATCGGCTTCCCGGATGAATTCGGCGTGGCGAATCTGGTCGGCGAGGTCGACCGTCAGCAGGTAGTTCTCGTAGTGCAGCGCGACGTAGCGCTTGCGCTCGGCCTTTGGCCATGCGGCGAGCGCCGCGGCAAGCTTCTCGCGTGCGTCAACGGCGCGCTCGGCGCGTGACAGTTCCGAAAAGCCGCCGGTGAGCAGCAGTTCTGTCTCATAATAGAGATTGCGCAGCAACTGGCCCTTCCAGCCGTTCCACACACCTGGCCCGACGCCGCGAATGTCGCAGACCGTGAGGATGAGCAAAAGCTTCAGCCGCTCCACCGACTGCACGGCGGCGGCGAAATCCTCGATGGTCTTGCGGTCGTTCAGGTCGCGCGTCTGCGCCGTCATCGACATGAGGAGATGGTTTCCGACCAGCCAGGCCACCGTCTCAGTATCGGCCGTCGACAGGCCCATATGCGGGCAGATGCGTCGTGCGATCTTCGCGCCCGCCTCGGAGTGATCTTCCGGCCGGCCCTTGGCGATGTCGTGCAGGAGAACCGCGACATAAAGCGCCTCACGGCTCTTGCGCAGGCCCGGCATCAGCGAATGCGACAGCGGATGGATATTCCGCGATCCGCCGTGCTCGATCTCGGCCAGCACGCCGACGCAGCGGATGAGGTGCTCGTCCACCGTGTAGTGGTGGTACATGTTGAACTGCATCATGGCGACGATCTTGCCGAAATCCAGGATCAGGCGGCCGAGCAATCCCGCCTCGTTCATGCGCCGCAGATTGAGTTCCGGATTGCGATCCGAAGTCAGCACATCGAGGAACAGGCGATTGGCCTCGGGGTCACGACGCAATGTCCTGTCGACAAGCCCCAGCGAGCGGGTGAGCAGCTTGAGCGCATCGGGATGATACTCCAAGCCGTGCCGGTCGGCGAACCAGAACAAGCGCAGCAGGTTGACCGGGTCGCGCTCGAAAACCTGGTCGTCCGCGATGTTGATGCGGTGGTTGTCGACGATGAAATCGGACGTGCCGGCCAGCTTGCGCCTGCGCCGTGAGAAGCCGGCGAGCAGACGGTTGAAGCCCGGCACATGCTTGGCCTGCTCCTCCTCAAGTGCGGCGCAGAAGATGCGTGTCAGGTCGCCGACATCCTTGGCGATCAGGAAATAGTGCTTCATGAAGCGCTCGACCGCCGACAGACCGGGATGGCTGGTGTAGCCGAGCCGCTCGGCGATGTCGCGCTGGATGTCGAAATGCAGCCGCTCTTCGGCTTTGCCGGTCAGGAAATGCATGTGGCAGCGCACAGCCCACAGAAAGTCCTCGGCCTTGAGGAATTCGCGATACTCGGCCTCGGTGAAGACGCGTTTGTCGACCAGTTCGGCGCCGGTGCGCACGCGATAAAAGTACTTGCCGATCCAGAACAGCGTCTGCAGATCGCGCAGGCCACCCTTGCCGTCCTTGATGTTGGGCTCGACGACGTAGCGGCTTTCGCCGCCCTTGGCGTGGCGGGCATCGCGTTCCGCGAGCTTGGCCTGGACGTAGTCGGGGCCGGTCGTGCGCACCACCTCGCGATCGAAGCGCTCGACCAACTCGTCGTAGAGGCCTTCCTCGCCCCACAGGAAGCGCGCCTCGAGCAGCGTTGTCGAAATGGTGACGTCGCCACGCGCCAATCTCAGGCACTCGTCGATGTTGCGGGTGGCATGGCCGACCTTCAGGCCCATGTCCCACAGCATGTAGAGCATGTATTCGACGACCTGCTCGCCCCAGGGGGTCTGCTTGTAGGGCAGGAGGAAGAGGAGATCGATGTCGGAACCAGGAGCCAGCGTGCCGCGGCCGTAACCGCCGACGGCGACTATGGCCATGCGCTCGGCGGACGAAGGGTTCCTGGTGCGATAGACGTGGGTGACGGCGAAATCGTAGAGCGCGCGGATGATCTCGTCCATGACATGCGAGAGCCGGGCGGCGCAGGTGGTGCCACCGCCATCCTCCATCAGCATCAGCTCGGCGGCACGGCGGCCCGCAAGCCGGGAGTCCTTCAAGGTCTTCAACACCGCTGCGCGCACCGAAGCGCCCGAGCCGTCGCCGTTGGTCGCTGCGGTCAGCGCGGTGAGATCCCGCCGCAGGGCTTCACCGTCGATCAGCTCTTCGAGGTTCAGAGGATGCTTGGCCATACAGTCGGCGGCGATTCTGGTTTCGGGCCGGCTCTATAGCCTGTTTTCGACGGCATGGGTATGGGCGCGCCGAATACATCGAAAACGCCCCTTGACCTTCCCACGATGGGAAGCCCTATCTGCGGTTGACCGAAGAATCGGACCATTGCCATGACGCATTCGCATTCCCATCGCCACCATCACGCTGACGACCATTCCTGCTGCTCGGCACACGACACCAAGGTCGCGAAACCGGCGATCACGCGCGACCCGGTCTGCGGCATGACGATCGATCCCGCCGCCGGCAAGCCCACCGCCGAGCACGGCGGCCGCACCTTCCATTTCTGCAGCCAGGGTTGTCGGACGAAATTCGAGGCAGCGCCTGAGGACTATCTCACCGCCACCGATCCGGTTTGCGGCATGAAGGTGGACCGCGCCACCGCCCGGCATTTCCTTAAAGCGGACGGGCAAAAGCACTATTTCTGCTCGGAAAGCTGCCTGAACAAATTCCAGGCCGATCCTGAAAAATACCGTGACGGCCGTCCCGCCCCGGCGCCTGCACCGAAAGGGACGAAATACACATGCCCGATGCACCCCGAGATCGTGCGCGACGGACCGGGCGACTGCCCGATCTGCGGCATGGCACTGGAGCCTATGGGCGTGCCGACCGGCGACGAGGGACCCAATCCCGAACTGGTCGATTTCACGCACCGGCTCTGGGTGAGTGCGGCGCTGTCGCTCCCGTTGCTGGTCATCGCCATGGGGCCGATGCTGGGCTTGCCCGTTCGCGACTGGATCGGTGAGCCGCTGGCCGGTTGGCTGGAACTCGTTCTGGCCACGCCGGTGGTGTTGTGGGCCGCGCTTCCCTTCTTCCGGCGCGGCTGGGCTTCCATCCTCAACCGCAGCCCCAACATGTGGACGCTAATCTCGCTCGGCGTCGGCGCGGCCTATCTCTACAGCGTGGTCGCCACCCTGTTCCCGGGCATTTTCCCGCATGAACTCAAAGGCCATGGCGGCGCGGTGCCGGTCTATTTCGAGGCCGCCGCGGTCATCGTCGCACTGGTCTTTGTCGGCCAGGTACTGGAGCTGAAGGCACGCGAGAAGACCGGCTCTGCCATCCGCGCGCTGCTCGATCTCGCGCCGAAGACGGCCCGCCGCATCGGCGCGGATGGCGCGGAAACCGACGTGCCGCTAGATGAAGTGAAAACCGGCGACCGGCTGCGCATCCGCCCCGGTGAAGCTGTACCTGTCGACGGGACGGTTCTGGAAGGCCGCTCCTCTATCGACGAGTCGATGATCACCGGCGAGCCGGTTCCGGTGGAGAAGACCGAGGGCGACGCGGTGACGGGCGGCACGCTGAACCGCAACGGATCGCTGGTCATGCGCGCCGAGCGCGTCGGCGCGGAAACCACGCTGTCGCGCATCGTCGAGCTCGTCGCCAAGGCCCAGCGCAGCCGCGCGCCGATCCAGGGACTCGCGGATCGCGTCTCCTACTACTTTGTGCCGGCCGTGGTGCTGGTGGCGCTGGCAGCCTTCGCGACGTGGCTACTCGCCGGTTTCGGCCTCGCCTTCGCCATCGTCTCGGCCGTCTCGGTGCTGATCATCGCCTGTCCCTGTGCGCTGGGGCTCGCAACGCCGATGTCGATCATGACCGCGACAGGACGCGGCGCCCATGCCGGCGTGCTGGTGCGCGATGCCGCGGCTCTCGAGCGGCTCGCAGCCGTAAACATGCTGGTGGTCGACAAGACCGGCACGCTGACCGAGGGCAAGCCGAAGCTGACTGACGTCGTGGCGGCGGAAAGCCTGTCCGAGAACGAGGTGCTGGCGCTCGCCGCCGGGCTGGAGAAGGCATCCGAGCATCCTCTCGCCGAAGCGATCGTAGAGGGCGCGCGCGAACGCGGCGTCGCGGTCGCCGACGCTTCGGATTTCGAATCCACCACCGGCAAGGGCGTTTCCGGTACGGTGTCGGGCAGGAAGGTCGCGCTCGGCAATGCCGCCATGATGGCTGATCTCGGCATCGATACGGCACCGCTCATCGCGACCACCGAGGCACTCCAGAAGGACGGCAGGACGGCGATGTTCATCGCCGTCGGCGGCCGGCCGGTCGGGCTGGTGGCCGTCGCCGACCCGATCAAACAGGGTGCTGCGGAAGCGCTTCGCGCGCTGACCAAAGCGGAAATCACCGTCATCATGGCAACCGGCGATAATGCACTGACGGCGAAGGCGATTGCCACGAAACTCGGCATCTCGCGGGTACGCGCCGGTCTGCTGCCGGAACAGAAAGCCGACCTCATCGAGGAACTGCGCAAGCGCGGCGGCGTGATGGCGATGGCCGGCGACGGCATCAACGACGCGCCGGCTCTGGCCGCTGCCGATGTCGGCATCGCCATGGGCACCGGTGCGGACGTCGCGCTGGAAAGCGCCGGCATTACGCTGGTCAAGGGAGACCTCGCCGGCATCGTACGGGCGCGGCGGTTGGCCGAGGGCACACTTGCGAACATCAAGCAGAACCTCGCCTTCGCCTTCCTCTACAATGTGCTCGGCGTGCCGGTCGCGGCCGGCGTGCTCTATCCGCTCACCGGCGCGCTTCTGTCGCCCATGCTGGCTGCGGCGGCGATGAGCCTGTCTTCCGTGTCGGTGATCGCCAACGCGCTCAGGCTGCGCGCCTTCAAACTCTGACCCCAGCAATAAGAAAGGAAGATGCCATGCCCCCAACGAAGAAGATCGCGATTACCCTTGCCGCGGCCGGCGCCATGACGGTTGCCGCGATCGGCGCTGTTCCCGCGCAGGAAAGCCATAGCGGCCACGACATGAGCGGTATGACGATGGCGGCGGAAAGCCCCTCGACCGAGGGTTACAAGGCCGCCATGGACAAGATGCATACCGACATGATGGCCATGCCCTACACCGGCGACGCCGATGTCGATTTCGTGAAAGGCATGATCCCGCACCACGAAGGCGCCATCGACATGGCCAAGGTGGTGCTGGAACACGGCAAGGATCCCGAGATCCGCAAGCTTGCCGAAGACGTCATCGCGGCGCAGGAAGTCGAGATCAAGCAGATGCAGGACTGGCTGAAAGCGCACGAGAAAAAGTAGCGGCGACGCTGAAGCCTTTCATGGCGCAACAAGAGGCTCACATCTAGCATCGCCGGTGAAACGGGCTGCCCGGCCGAAGGCACAATAGTGCCGGTTATTCGAGAGTGGCTGGACGATCCGGTCTGGAAGCGGGCAGCCCTGATCGACCCGCCGGGATATGCCGGGTTCCACCTGCCATAGCCCGTGCATAGCTTTCTGGTGCCAGGTGCAGCGTCAGCACCCAGGTGCAGCAGCCAGCCGGTGAGAAAGCCGCCCGTCAGGTCGTGCAGCACGGCAACGATCCAGGGCGGCATTGCTGCGATCAGGAAGTCACCGCCCTGCATGAGCGCGGAAAAAGCCCTGGCGTGTGCCGGATCGGCCAGATGATCGAGCGCCACGATCATGGAAAGCCAGTTCGATGGCCTCGCACAGGAAGCGGTGCTCGCTCATCTTGCCCTCTCTCTTTTCAGCGCGCGCCTGCCGCAAGGAGAAGCTTTTCGATCTCCTTGAAGCCGCGATTGCGTGCATGCTGCAGCGGCGTCACCCGGTCGTTGTCGGCGAGATTGACGTCGGCGCCGGCCTCGACGAGCAGCGCGGCGATCCGCTGATGCCGCTCGCCGCCGTCGCCCAGGATGATCGCCTCCAGAAGCGCGGTCCAGCCGAGCTTGTTGACGTGGTCGACATCGACTCCCGCCTCGATCAGCGTGCGGACGGTCTCGACATGGCCGCGTTCCGACGCCGGAATGAGCGCCGTACCGCCATAGCGGTTCGTGCTCTTGAGATCGGCGCCATGCGACAGCGTCAGCTTGAGGATTTCCAGGTGGCCGCGCGCGCCGGCATAGAGGTAGGGGCTGTCATCGATATTGTCCTTGGCGTTGACGTCGGCACCGGCCTCGATCAGCGCCCTGGCCACCTCGACCCGATTGGCGTGGGTGGCGACCAGCAGCGCCGTCGCTCCTGTGCTGTCGCGCGCATCGATCTCGGTGCCTCCAGCGAGAAGCTTTCGGGCGGCAGCGACGTCGTCTACGGCCGCAGCGCTATGTAGGGGTGTCTGGCTCATGGCTCCTCCTGATGCGGTGAATGAAACGGACGACAGTGCCAGGAGCGATATAGCCAGGATGGTCGAAGGACGAAGCATTTTTCATACTCCCGTGTCGGCCGGTGATCTGCCTTCCACCAGCGCATGGTGGTCAGATAGGTGAGCGACGAGCTATTTGAAAATTAAATGTTTGGATATTTGTTATCATGAATGTGCATACCAATATTGCCGAACCTCGCCCACCAGAAGCCAGACCGACAATGCTTGATCCGCGCCTCCTGCGCTCCTTCGTCGCCGTCGCCGATGCGGGAAGCTTCACCCAAGCGGCCCAACGCCTCAACATGACGCAATCCACCATCAGCCAGCAACTGGCCCGGCTCGAGGAAACGGTCGGCCACACCCTGGTCGACCGGCTCGCTCGGCCGACCAGGCCTACGGCAGCCGGCGAGCGGCTGCTCGGCTATGCCCGCCGCATTCTCGATCTGCAGCATGAAGCCGAAACCGCGCTGGGCGATCCGGCCGGCACGACATCCATCCGCATTGGAGTTCCCGAGGACATCGTCAGCAGCGCGATGGCAAAGGTCTTTGGTGACTTCGCCAAGCACCATCGCGAGATACGTCTGGACGTCACCGCCGGTTTGAGCCGCGACCTGACCCGGCGCTATCGTGGTGGCGAGTTCGACATCGTTGTCGTCAAGGAACCCATCGCCAGCCCGGACTGCCGGGCTAGCTTTCCCGAAGCCATGGCCTGGTTCGAGAGCATCGAGGCTCCGGGCGACTGGCCGGATCCTGTCCCACTCGTCGCTTTCCCGCCCGGAGGCCTCTACCGCGAGACCATGTTCGAGCGCATCGAGCGCGAGGGCCGCCGCTGGTATGTCGCCTTTTCCGGCAGCAGTCTCCACAATGTGCTTGTCGGCGTCGAGGCCGGACCGGCCTGTCGCTTCTGCCGCAAAGCACGACGAAGGGCCGCCATGTGCGACCGTATACGCCCTTCGGCACGGAGCCTTCGATGGTGGTTTCGATCTATGCCTGGGAGAAGACCGGACCGGTCGCTGAACTGATCGGGCAGATGAGCGCAGCACTTGCCGTCCGATTCGAGACCCCCGACCCGAAGTGACGGCCACGAACATTCCCGAGGCAGCCTCCGCCTGCGTATGAGCCTCGGCCTTCAGGCATCGGCCCTGAAAACCTGCGATGGCATTTCGCATACGACCGAGCGAGCCCGGTCGAGGTGGCGGAGCATCCATGTCTCGGCACCTGCCGCATCGCCTTCGAGCATGGCCTTTGCGATGGCGCGATGTTCAGCCAGTGAAGCGGTGATGTTGGCGACGGTCAGCCGTTTGTTGAGCTGGAACATCAGAAGCGGAAGCTGCAACTGATCGTTGATGCCGGCGAGCGTCTCATTGCCGCTTGCGCGGATGATCGCGTCGTGGAAGGCCTTGTTTTCGACGATATAGTCGGTGCTGGGCGTCCGCTGCTCGGTCTGCCAGATGGGCTCTATGTCACGCTCGAACCGGGTACGGACCGCTTCGTCGGCGAGACCGGTCGTGGCCTCCCGAACGGCCAGGCACTCCAGCGCGATGCGGATGGAGAACCGTTCCAGCATCTCGCGCATGGAGTGCCGGCGCACAATGGCGCCTCGGTTGGGCACGATCTCGAGCAGATTGTCGCCGGCCAGCCGATGAAGCGCCTCGCGTAGCGGTCCGCGGCTGATGCCGAGTTCACGCGTCAGATCCGCCTCGATGAGGCGCTGGCCCGGCGCATAGCGCCCGACGAAGATGCCTTCTCTGACGTGGTTGAGCACATAATCGACGGTGGCGCCGCGCGCCCGTCCCTGCTCAACCGGATCGATCGCGTTGTCCATGCATCCTCCGAGGGTGCGCCCAAGTCCCAACAACCATGGCCTAGCAGCGGAGAATCCGCTTGACAAGCGATCGTTGGGCAATATTGTCCTACAAGATTTAACGACAATATAGCATCTATTTACGACCGGGAGGAGGTCATGATGCAGCGCATCGGGATGCGCATGATCGGATGCGTGCGCCTCGAGATCGTTCGGTCTTGCGGAGATTTTCATCCATGATGATCGGCAAGGCCGGCGAGGCCGTTACCAGCATCTGCACCGCCGATGCGTCCAGCATCGAGGTGAGAGGCCGCGATCTCTGCAACGACCTCATGGGCCACAGGAGCTTCACGGATTTCTTCTTCCTTCTTGTCACCGGTAAGGATCCAACCGATCAGCAGCGCTTCTTCCTCGACACGCTGCTGATCGCCATCGCCGAACACGGCTTGACCCCGACCGCACAGGCTGCCCGCATGACGCTGGCCGCGGCGCCCGACAGCCTGCAGGGCGCGGTCGCAGCCGGCATTCTCGGCTGCGGCACCGTGGTCCTCGGCACGGCGGAACTGTGCGGGCGCCTGCTCGTAGAGGCGCGCAGCCGTATCGCAGCGGGAGGCGATCCCGATCAGGTTGCGCGTGACATCGCCTCGCAGGTCCGTGCGCGCGGCGAGAAGCTACCCGGCTTCGGACACCCGATCCACCACCCGGTCGACCCGCGGGCGGAGCGCGTCCTGGCGCTGGCGGACGAGCACGCCGTCAGCGGCGTTCATATCGATCTGCTGCGCCGGCTGAAACCGGCCGCTGCCGCTGCCTGGGGCAAGCCGTTGCCGCTCAACGTCTCGGGGCCGATCGCGGCGGTGCTGCTCGATCTCGACTTCCCCCAATCGATGATCAAGGCCATCCCCTTGTTGGCGAGAACGGCAGGTGTTCTCGGCCATCTCGCCGAGGAGCAGGAAAAGCCGATCGGCTTCCTCATGTCTCATCACGCCGAAAAGGCCATCACTTACAAGCGTAAAGCCTGACTGTTCCGGAGCCCGCCATGGCCGCCTATCAACCCGAAATCGAAATGCTTCCATGGGCCGAGCAGCGCAAGCTGGACGAGCCGTTCTACCGCAAGCAGGTGGAATATCTTTTCGAGAAGTCGCGCTTCTTTCGCGACAAGCTGCGGCGGCACGGCTTCAACGCGGCAGCAGACGTTGGCGGGCTCGACGACCTGGGTGGCGTTCCTCTGACCGAAAAGGACGAGTTGCGCGCCAGCCGCAGCGACGCCGATCCTGTCGGCACCTATCTTGCCGCGGCGATGTCGGATCTCACCCGGATTTTCTCGACCAGCGGCACCACCGGCCTGCCGAGCTACGTGCCGCTGACGGTGAGCGACCTCGAAAACTGGGTGACCACTTCGTGTCGCAGCTATTCGGCCTCCGGCGCGAAACGGGGCGACGCCATCGTTTCGACCTACAATGCAGGCCCCTTCGTAGCGGGCGCGGCGCTCGAAGCCTTCAACCGGCTCGGCCTGTGCCATATCCCGGTTGGAACCGGAAACACCGAGCGACTCTTGGCGGCGATCAAGCTGCTGAAACCCTCGACGCTCGCTTGCACGCCGTCCTATGCGCTGCACCTGGCGGAGATTGGCGCCGCCCGTGGGCTCGACCTGCCCTCCAGCAGCATCGAGCGCATCATGGTGGCGGGCGAACCGGGCGGCGGTGAGCCGGCCATGCGCGAGAAGCTGGAGCAGGGCTGGGGCGCCAAGGTCTACGAGGCGATGGGGCTGGGCGATATTTCCGTGTCGCTCTGGGGCGAATGCGAACATCAGGCCGGCATGCATTTCAGTGGCCGCGGCTTCGTCCATTTCGAACTGATCGATCCCGAAAGCGGTGAGGCGGTTCCGACGGCGGAGGGCGCGACGGGCGAACTCGTCCTGACGCATCTCAGGCATCAGGGCGCGCCGCTGCTGCGATTCCGCACGCGCGACCACGTCATGGTCTGGACGGAGCGCTGCCGCTGCGGCCGGACTTCACCGCGTATCCGCTGCGTCGGACGTACCGACGACATGATGATCGTGCGCGGCGTCAATGTGTTTCCCTCGGCGATCCGCGAGGTTGTGAACCGCTTCGCCCCTGACGTGACGGGCGTTGTGTCGATCCGTCCCGGCGCCAAGGGCGTCAAGCAGGCGCCGCCCCTCAGGGTTCTAGCCGAGACGGCTGAGCATGTCGCCGAACCGGGCAATCTGGCCGAACGCATCGAAAAGGATATCCGCGCCACGCTGATCGTAACCACAAAGGTGGAATTGGTGCCGGAAGGGACTCTGCCGCGCAGCGACTACAAATCCAGGCTGGTCGACTTTTCCGAAGCAGGCGCCGCCCTGGCGGACGACTGAGCGACCCATGGCCATGGAGGAACGGCCGTCATGACTTGGGCTTCCCTGATACAAGCCGTGCTGCTCTCGCTGACCGTGGCGGGGCTCTATGCGGCGATCGCCGCCGGCTTGACGCTGACGGTCGGCGTCACGCGCATCATCAACTTCGCCCATGGCGAGTTCGTCATGCTGGGCGCCTTCCTCACCTATTTCCTGTTCACGCAGTACGGCGTGTCGCCATGGATCGGCATGGTCGTCTCCGGCGCGGCGATCGGCCTGTTTGCCGCGCTGGTGTATCGCCTGTTCCTAGCCAGGGTGCTCCAGCACGACGAGCACAACCAGCTTCTGGCGACGCTCGGCCTGTCCATCCTGCTGGTCAACATCGCCATCATCCTGTGGTCGCCCGACCCTCGGGTGATGCAGGCGCCGCAACTGGTGCCGTCGCTGCAGGTGGGCGAGATAACGGTGCCGGGAAACAATCTGGTGGTGGCCGGCGTCGGCGGCCTGTTGTTCCTCGCGCTGCAATTCATCATGCACCGCACCCGCTACGGGACGCAGATGCGCTTCGCAAGCGACGACACGGAACTGGCCATGCACAGCGGCATCAACGTCGACCGCATCTTCGAGTTGTCGTTCGTGGTCGGCGGCGTGGCGGCAGGCGTCGCCGGCGGGCTGGTGGCGCTGATCCTCTACGTCCATCCCGTCGTCGGCCTCGACCTGGTCATCCGCGCCTTCGCCATCATCACGCTTGGCGGCCTCGGCAACATCCCCGGCGCGCTGATCGGCGCGGCCATCCTGGCGCTTGCCGAAGGCTTGACCAGCACCTTCGTCCCGCATGGCGGCAGCTTCGGCTACGGCGTCGCGTTCCTGCTGCTTCTGATCGTGCTCGTCGTGTGGCCGAACGGCCTGTTCGGCAGGCAGACGCACACATGAGCGCGCCCTACCGCCTGCTCACCTATGTCACGGTCGCGGCCGTTCTCGGAGCCGTCGCCCTCTCGGGCAACGCCTTCCTCATCCAGGCGGCGATCGGCGTCGCCATCTCGGCGATCCTGGCGCTGTCCTGGGATATCCTGTCGCGCACCGGCCAGGTCTCGCTCGGCCAGTCGGCCTTCTTCGGCATCGGCGCCTATGGCTCCGGCCTGCTGACGCCGCTGTTCGGCGCGATCCTCGGCTGGGTGGCCGGCATTCTGCTATGCGCGCTGTCGGCCGTGCTGATCGGCCTGGTCACGCTCAGGCTCAGGCGTCTGTATTTCACCATCGCCACCCTCTCCTTCGGTCTTTCGATGCAGGTGCTGATCCTGGCGACGCCGGACATCACCGGCGGCTCCACGGGCATCATGCCGCCGGTGCTGATGGGCGGCTCGCCGCCGGCACAACTGCTGTTGATCGCCGGTCTTCTGGTCGTTGCGGCCATCGTCAGCGACGCCTTCCTCGGCGAGCGGTTCCGGCCCGCCTTCTTCATGATCCGCAGCAATCCGGCGCTTGCGGCATCGTCCGGCGTGCCGGTGGTGGCCACCAAGATCCTGGCTTTTGCCGTGTCCGGCATGGTCGCCGGTATCGCCGGAGCCTGCTACGGCGGCCTTTACGGGTATGTCATCCCGGAAGACGTGTTCACGCCTAACTGGAGCATCCTGCCGCTGGCGGTGAGCATTCTGGGCGGAATGGACACGACGCTGGGACCGATCCTCGGTGCGCTGGTGCTGCGTCTGCTCGAAGAAGTCGCGCGCCATTATGTCGGCGGCGTCGGCTACCAGGTCGTTTACGGCGCGGTCATCATCCTGTTCATCGTCGCCCTGCCCAAGGGGCTCGTCGGCGGCCTGCGCCAGATTATGCGGGGACGCACGGGCCGTCGCGCCGTTCCGGCCAATGCGGGAGAGTCGGCATGACCGAGCTTTCCGTCAGCAAGTGCACGGTGGCGTTCGGTGGCCTGAAAGCGATCAACGACCTTACGCTGACCATCCCCGCCGGCGCCATCACCGGCCTGATCGGCCCCAACGGATCTGGCAAGAGCACCTTCTGCAACATGGTCTCCGGCCAGATTCCGCCAAGCGGCGGCCGCGTCCTGCTCGGCGAGGCGGATATCACCGGCAAACGCAGCGACCAGATCGTGGCGGCGGGTCTCGCCCGCACCTATCAGGTCCCACGGGTGCCGAAGGAACTGACCATCGGCGAGGTGATCGGCGTGCCGTTGCGCTATGCACGCTCCAACCGAGACCTGCCGCGTGGAATGGGTTCGGCGGCCGAGCTTGCGCGGTTCTGCGGGCTTGCTCCCGCGCTGAACGCGGCGTGCGCGGACCTGTCGGTGTCGGATCTTCGCCGGCTGGAAATCGCCAGGGCGCTGGCGTGTCGGCCGCGCGTTCTGCTGCTCGACGAGGCCATGGCCGGGTTGAGCCTCGAAGACACCGAGCAGGTGATCGGCCTGGTGCGCGAGGTGCATGAAGCGGGTGTCACCATCGTGGTCATCGAGCATGTGATGCGCATCATCGCCAGTCTTTGCCACCATGCGATCGTCCTCAACAACGGCCAGTTACTGTCGCAGGGAACGCCCGACGTGGTGCTGCGAGACCAGGCAGTGCGGGAAGCCTATCTCGGCAAGGGATTTGCTCCATGAACCGTTTCGAGGCGACCTTCGTCGGGGCGGGATATGGTGCATCGACCATCGTGCCCGAGCTATCGCTCGACGTGTCCGGCGGCGAACTGCTGGTCCTGCTGGGATCGAACGGCGCCGGCAAGACGACCTCGCTGCGCGCGGTCGTGGGAACGGTCCGCACCGAGAGCCGCACGGTGAAGCTCGACGGCGAGGACCTGTCGTCGCTCGGCGCCTGGCGGCTGGCGCGGCGCGCGGTGGCCTTCGTGCCGGACGGCGCCCGCTGCTTTGCCAACGCAAGCGTCATCGACAATTTAACCGGCGCGCTGGAAGCGCTGAGGCCCCGTGCGACGCCGGCTGAACGCAAGGTGCTTTACGATCGCGTCTTCGATCTGTTTCCGATCCTGCACGAAAGGCGCAACCAGCTCGCCGGTTCGATGAGCGGCGGCCAGCGCCAGATGCTGGCGATCTCGCGTGCCCTGATGATGGAACCACGCATCATGATTCTGGACGAGCCGTCGGCTGGACTGGCCCCGAAGATCGTCGAGGACGTGTTCGAGGCGCTTGGCCGCATCAAAGCCGAAAGCGGCTGCGCCATCCTGATGGCGGAACAGAATGTCGCCGCCGCCATGAGCATCGCCGATCGCTGTCTGATCCTGAGCGAAGGCAAGGTCATGTTGCAGAGTCAGATCGACGACATCCGAAACGATGAGCGGCTTCGCGTCGCCTATCTCGGTCTGTGAGGTCATTCGGCCGCACGACCATCACCAGGGAGGAAAAGAGCATGTGGTCACATCTAGCCAAACTCGCCGGGGCTGCCGCGATCGCGGTCGCCGCGGCTTGGCCCGCGCAGGCGCAGGACAAGCCACCGATCAAGATCGGCGTTCCGCTGCCACTGACTGGCCCGCTGGCCGGCGCCGGCGGCCAGTTGCAATGGGGTATCGAATATGCCGCCAAGGAGGCCAACGACGCCGGCGGCGTGCTCGGCCGCAAGCTCGAGCTGATCGTCGAGGACACCAAGGGCGAGCCCAACACCTCGGCGACGGTGGCGGCCAAGCTCGGCGGCCAGGACAAGGTGGACGCCGTGGTGGGCGGCTTCGGCAGCACCGCCGATTTCGCGCTGCTGAGCGCCATCCAGCGCTACAACACGATCTTCGTGCATCCCGGCTCCTCGTCGGTGAGGCTCGAGGAGAATTTCGGCAAGAATCCGTGGTATTTCCACGTCTATATTTGGGATTATCACCGGCAGAAGGCGGCCGTGAACTTCTTCAAGAGCATACCCGGCCTCAAGACGGTCGCGATCGCCTATGAGGACAAGCTCTACGGTACCGATGGCTCCAAATTCACCCAGAAGTTCGCCAAGGAAGCCGGGCTCGACGTGGTGATGAACGAGCCGTTCCGCGCTGGCACGCCCGATTTCTCGCCGATCCTCAACCGCGTCAAGTCGCTCGATCCGGACGTGCTGTTCGTGATCGGCTATTCGGGCGACAATCTCCAGGTAGCACGCCAGGCCAAGCAACTCGGCATCAAGCCGAAGCTGATCGTCACGCAGGGCGCGGGCGAGAAGCGCTCCGATTATGGCGATGCCGGCGACAATGTCGTCGTCCTCGATCTGTGGTCGTCCAAGCAGAAGACGCCGGGCCTGGCGGAATGGGTCGAGAAAGCCGATGCGGCGCGCGGCGGCGAAGTCGTCTCGACGGCGGTGCAGGGCTACACCGCCATGAAGACGTTGATCGACGCGGCCAATGCGGCAGGCGACTGGAACCGCGACGCCATCATCGAAAAGCTCGCCGGGATGACCTTCGACACGCCCTACGGCCCGGTCAAATATGAACCGTCCGATCTCGGCGGCCTGCATCAGCTCATCACCGAAAAGACGATGATCGCCGTGCAGTATCAGCCGAACAACGAATTCAACGTGGTATGGCCAGCCGACAAAGCGGCGGCCGAGCTGGTCTATCCGGCGCGTTGAACGCCTGGCTCCGCCGGCGCCATGCGCTCGGCGGAGCGCTTTGTAAGCGACAAGGGAATCGACATGCCGTCAAGCTTGGCGCACCGCCTCCGCCAACCCGGCCTGATCTCGGCACCGGGTGTATTCGACCTGATCTCGGCCAAGATCGCCGATCGCTTGGATTTCGACGCGCTTTACATGACCGGCTACGGCACGGTCGCCTCGCATCTCGGCTATCCGGATGCCGGGCTCGCAACTTATAGCGACATGCTGGACCGGGTCCGGCGGATGGCGTCAGGTATCGAGACGCCACTGATCGCCGATGGCGACACGGGCTATGGCGGACTGCTCAATGTCGAGCACACCGTGCGCGGCTACGAGGAGGCCGGCGCACAGGCCATTCAACTGGAAGACCAGGAATTTCCGAAGAAATGCGGCCATACACCGAACCGACGCGTCATTCCGATAGCCGACGCGGCAGCCAAGATAAGGGTGGCCGCAGAGGCGCGCAGCTCCAGGGATTTTCTCATCGTGGCGCGCACCGACGCGCGCGCAGGCCATGGGCTCGACGAGGCACTGCGCCGCGGCGAGGCCTATGCCAAGGCCGGCGCCGACATATTGTTCATCGAAGCGCCGGAGACGATCGAGGAGATGGAGCGGATCGGCAACAACTTCGACCTGCCGCTGCTGGCGAATATGGTCGATGGCGGACGGACACCCATCCTCAACCGTGAGGAACTGGAGCGCCTCGGTTTCTCCATCGCCATATTCCCCGTTACCGGCTTTCTCGCCGCGGCCGAGGCCATGGCCTCAGTTTACGGGCATCTGAAGGAAAACGGATCGAGCAAGGGCTGGCCCGGGGCGCTCTATCCGTTCAACGACTTCTCACTACTGATGGGATTCGACAAGGTGTGGGAATTCGAACGCAGACACACCACGGACTGACGGGAAGTCACGATTCCGACTGACGCCATCCCTGTGACGAGGCAACAAGGCAATTCGGACCATGCCGGCGATGACAGCCGACCTCTACGACGCATATCCTGAAATCGTTCAGATCTGCGAACTGCAGTTCCGCAGCTTCGGCAAGCGCAAACGCTTCCACGGGCAATGCGTGCCGATACGCATCTTTGAGAATCATTTGCCAGTGCTGGCGGCCCTGAGGAGCGGCGGAATCGGCCGCGTGCTGGTGGTGGATGGCGGCGGTTCCTGCGCGTCGGCCTGTTCGGCGACCGCATAGCCGGCGTGGCCGCCGACAACGGATGGGCCGGGATCGTCATCTTCGGCGCCATTCGCGACACGGTCGCCGTCGACCAACTCAACATCGGCGTCAAGGCGCTGGGCGCCACGGCCCGGCGCGGATGGGAGAAGACGGACGCGCCGGCGCAGGGGCCGGTCGAATTCGGCTCAACTCGTTTCCCGCCGGATTCCTGGATCTATGCCGACGAGGATTCGGTCATCGTCAGCCCGGACGAACTCGGCGTCTGTCTCCAGCAGGCGAACGAGGCCTGACAAGGCAGCACGACCGCGCCCCATCAGCACCCGACTTTACGGCAGCCTATATCCTTCGGGCGTAGCGTTTGCGACGCCGGCGAACATGATGGCTTCAGAGCTGACCAATAAAGGCTGCTTCCTGAAGCGATGATCCGCCCTGGAAGCATATATACTCAGCAAAATCAAATATTTGAGATATGCGAGGCGAAACAGACAAGCCGTGGAATGAACCCGCATTAGCGCTTGCAGGGCGATTTTATTCATCGTATAATAATCGAAGTAATCGTAATGCGATTAATTATGCGCAGCGATGCCTCGCAACGCTTCCCTGAGAGTCAACCGGATGGATGACATGCTCATCGATAAGTTGGTTCAGATGCTTGGCAAAGGAGCCGTCCTGACGGAACCGGCCGAGACTCGCGCCTTCACGGAAGATTGGCGCGGCCGGTATGCCGCACCGGCATATTGCGTCGCATTACCCGCAAATACGAAACAGGTTGCCGAAACCGTCCGCCTATGCCGCGCGCATGGCGTTCCGATCGTTCCGCAAGGCGGCAACACCAGCCTGTGCGGCGGATCGGTGCCCGAAGCCGAGGGCAATCGTCCCGTGATCATTGGCCTTTCGCGGATGAGAAATATCCGATCGGTCGATCTTGCAAACAACACGATGGAGGTCGAAACCGGCTGCGTGCTCGCCGCCGTCCAGCAGGCGGCAATCGATGCCGGCAGATACTATCCGGTCAGTCTCGGCGCCGAAGGGTCATGCCAGATAGGAGGCATCATCGCCACGAATGCCGGCGGTACGGGCGTCCTGCGTTACGGCAACACGCGCGAAAACGTGCTTGGCCTCGAGGTGGTGCTACCGGACGGCTCGATCTGGAACGGCCTCTACGCCTTGCGCAAGAACAACACCGGATACGATCTGAAGCATCTCTTCATCGGCTCCGAGGGGACGCTCGGCATCATCACCGCGGCGGTGCTCAAACTGCATCCTCTGCCGTCAGCGCATAAAGTTGCCTGGGTCACACCGGTCGATCCGCAGGCCGCGCTCGACCTCCTGGGAATGTTCCAGGCCGCCTGCGGTTCGCGACTTTCGGCATTCGAGCTCATCAACGACCTGCAGCTTGCGCATGTTCTCGGCCATGTGCCAGGTCGCGTCAGCCCGGTCTCCGGTTCCAGCGACTGGCATCTGCTCGTGGAGTTGGCCGATGCCAGAAACGAGACTGCGCTCGACGATTTGCTGGAAAATACGCTCGAGGAAGCGTTCGCGCAGGGCCTCATAGCCGACGCCGCGGTCGCAGCCAGTGATGCCCAGCGCGCCGCGATGTGGGATCTCCGCCACAGCGTCTCCGAAGCCAACAAGAAGGCAGGCATCGGCCTCACCACCGATTGCGCCGTACCGGTCTCGGCGGTTCCGGCTTTCATGGAAAGCGCCACGGCGGCGGTGCGCCGGCTCATCCCGGATCTTCCCGTCGCGGTGGTGGCGCATCTGGGTGACGGCAATGTCCACTTCATCCCGTTTTTCAGCTTCGGCCAGTGGAATGCGCTCTGCGAACGCGAGAGGATCGCACATGAGATCCGTCATGCCGTCAACGAGGTGTCGCACGGTCTGGGCGGGACATTCAGCGCCGAACACGGCATCGGCCAGGTTCACGTGGAGGACATGGCGCATTTCAAGCAGCCTGTCGAACTGGCGCTGATGCGGATGGTGAAGAACGCATTCGATCCCGAAGGCCTGTTCAATCCCGGCCGTCTCTTGCCAGCCAATCCGGGTCCAAACGGCACCCCAACTCGTTGAAAAGCCGCCGTCAGATCGCAACCAAGGAGGAACCTTCATGACTGACTTCATCGATTTCAGACCATCGCGCCGCCAGCTTCTCAAAACGGCTGCCGTCGGCGCAACCGCTCTGGCCATGCCGGCGATCTGGAGCCCGTCGCGCGCCCAGAACAAGCGCATCGTCGTCCGGGATGACGGCGGCATCTACACCAAGGCCTATGGCGCCGTTTTCTACCGACCCTTCACCGAAAAGACCGGCATCGAGGTCGTCGGCGTACAGGCCAATGCCGAGCCCACCGCACAGATCCGCTCCATGGTCGAGGCCGGGAACTACACTTGGGACATGGCCAAGATCAGCCAGCCGGCGATTCTGCTGCTGACCCAGGGCGACAAGCTTTATCTCGAAAAGCACGGGCTGGAGTCCAATCCCGTCATCGCCACCATCCCGCCGCAATACATGTCGCCCTACGGCGTCGGCAACAACGTCTATACGACCGTTCTCGCCTACCGGACCGACGCGTTCGAGGGCCGCAAGGCGCCGAAGACATGGGCCGATTTCTGGGACGTGGAAAAGTTCCCCGGCCGCCGCGCCGTCCGCAACCATCCGTTCGACACGATCGAGGAAGCGCTGATGGCCGACGGCGTCGCCACCGACAAGGTCTATCCCTGCGATCTCGACCGCGCTTTCGCCAAACTCGATGCGATCAAGCCGAAAGTCGACGTCTGGTGGACCAGCGGCGCGCAGGTCGAGCAGATGCTGATCTCGGGCGAGGTCGACCTATTGCCGACCTGGGTTTCGCGGCCGCAGTCCGCCATCGCGGCCGGTGCGCCGGTCTCGATCATATGGAACCAGGGCATCTGGGGCTGCGACAACTGGTCGATCCTGGCCGGAACGCCGAACGCCGACGCCTGCCGCGAATTCATCGCGTTCGCATCCGATCCGGAGCGGCAGGCCGCGCTGATCGAATATTTCCCGGCCGGCGTGACGCAGCCGGCGGCATTCGAGCACATTCCCGCCGATGTCGCCAAGAACTGCCCGACCTTCCCGGCCAATATCGAGAGCGGGTTGCACATCGATGCCGGCTACTGGCTCGAAAACCAGGCCTCCGTGATCGACCGCTTCAACGCCTGGGTCCTGAAGTAGCCCATCCTGGGACAGCATAGCCGAAACGGAAGATCGCCATGCCCTCCTCCAGCCTGACCATCTCGGGAATCGCCAAACGCTATGGCGACGTCATCGCGCTCGCACCCACCGCTCTCGACGTGGCGGAGGGGGAATTCCTCACCTTGCTCGGGCCTTCGGGCTCGGGCAAGACCACGCTGCTGAGCCTGATCGCCGGGCTGACCCACCCCGACGAGGGTCAGGTGCGCATCGGCGGAACGGATGTAACCTTCCGCCCGCCTTATGAGCGCGACATCGGCATGGTGTTCCAGAACTACGCGCTGTTCCCTCACATGACCATCGAGGAGAACATCTCCTTCCCCTTGAAGATGCGTAAGGTCGACGCCACCGAGTCGCGGCGTCGGACCGCCGAAGCGCTGGAGATGGTGCGCCTGCCGCAGGTGGCGCGACGCTTTCCTCGCGAATTGTCGGGCGGGCAGCAGCAGCGCATCGCGCTGGCCCGCTGCCTCGTCTACCGACCCTCGATCATCCTGATGGACGAACCGCTCGGCGCGCTCGACAAGAAGTTGCGCGATCAGATGCAGCTCGAAATCAAGCGCATCCATCGCGAGATGCGCACGACGATCATCTATGTCACCCACGACCAGGAGGAGGCGATGACGATGTCGGATCGCATCTGCCTGATGAACGATGGCGCGATCGAGCAACTCGGTGCGCCAGACGACCTCTATTTCCGCCCGCGCACGCTTTTCGTCGCCGACTTCCTCGGCGAATCCAACCTTCTTCGGGGCAGAGTCGACAAGGTTTCCGAGGACGGCCTCTCCGTCGTTCTCGCCGACGGCAAGGTGGCGACGTCCGCGACCGGCAATGGCGGCACCTTCGCCGTGGGGCAGGAAGTGAGGCTGCTGGTTCGGCCGCAGAACCTCGCCGTCAAAAAGGGCGAACCCAGCGACGGCAAGCTGAGTGCGCGGCTGACCGACATCATGGTGACCGGCGGCATGACCAAGCTCTACATGGAGGGGCTCGGCCCCGACGTGCATTCGCTGGTTGCCGCCTATCCGACACGTAATCTCGGGACGCGCCGCGAGATCGGCGAGGTGTTGGAACTGGACTGGCACGCGTCCGACGCCGTCGCGATCGCGGTGAGGTGATCGGATGCAACCTGCTCTGCGCACCGCCCGATTGAAGGAACAGTTCGGCCGCTTCGCGATGGGGGCGCCCCTGGCGCTCCTGTTGATCGCGTTGTTCATCTACCCGGTGGGTCAACTCCTGCTGCTCAGCATCTACGGCAAGAACGGCTTTAGCCTGGACGAATACCGGAGGCTTTTCACCTCCTCCGTCTATGTCTACGTTCTTCTTATCACCCTCAAAATATCCCTTGTCACGACGGTGCTTTCCGTCGTCGCCGGCTATCCGGTCGCCTATCTGATCTCGATCGCGACGAAGGAACGCAAGGCCGCGCTGCTGTTCTGGGTACTGCTGTCGTTCTGGACCAGCTTCCTGGTGCGGGCCTTCGCGTGGATCGTGGTGCTCGGCCGCAACGGCGTGGTCAATAAGCTGCTGGTGTCGCTCGGCATCCTCGATGCGCCGGCCAACCTCATCTACAATCTCGGCAGCGTGCTGGTCGGCATGGTGCATGCCCTGATGCCGCTTGCGGTGCTGACCATGCTCTCGGTGATGGAGAATATCGACCGCAGGCTGCCGCTTGCCGCCTCGACGCTGGGCGCCCGTCCCGGCACGGCTTTCTGGAAGATCTACTTCCCGCTATCCTTGCCCGGCGTGGCAGCGGCCGCGATCATGGTCTTCGTGACGGCGATCGGCTTCTTCATCGTGCCCGCCCTGCTCGGCGGAAGGCGCGAAACGATGATTACCCAGTTGATCATCGTCCAGGTGCAGCAGACGCTGGACTGGGGCTTTGCGGGTGCGATCTCGGTGCTGCTGCTGCTCGTCGTTCTCGCCGTCTTCGTTCTCTACGACAAGATCATCGGCCTCTCCACGCTGACCGGCGGCGCGACCGCGCGCGGCAAGGAACAAGGAGGCTGGGGGCGAAACCTCGGCGACATGACGCTGACCTGGCTCGGGACCTTCTTCGACCAGCTTCACGCGCTGTTGCCACGCAGGCGCCCACGCGCGGAAGGAAGCCCCTCTCTACTGCTGCGTGGCACGGTCTGGACGATCTTCGCAGTCATCAGCATTCCCGCCCTTCTCATGATCCCGCTGTCGTTCAACAGCGGCGGACTGACTTGGCCGCCGCGCGGCTTCACGCTGCAATGGTACGAGCAGATGTTCCAGTCGCCGCTGTGGCCGCAGGCGATTACCCGTTCGCTGCTGGTCGGCGTCGGCACCGGTATTTTGTCCATGCTGGTCGGCGTTCCCGCCGCGTTCCTGCTGGTGCGGGGAAGAATGCGCGGCAAGGGTGCGATGCTTGCCTTCGTTCTGTCGCCGATCGTCGTGCCGCGCATGATCATCGCCGTGGGGCTGTTCTACTTCTTCGCCAATGTCGGCCTGGTCGGCACATCGATCGGCCTCGTGCTCGGCCATACGGTGGTCGCGGTGCCTTACGTCGTGATCACCATGATGGCGGTACTGCGCAATTACGACGTACGCCTCGATCTCGCCGCGCAAAGTCTCGGCGCCCGTCCGCTGGCCACGCTGTGGCATGTGACGTTCCCGATCCTCGGCGCGGGCATGATGTCATCCTTTCTGTTTGCCTTCGCCACGTCATTCGACGAACTCACGATCGCGCTGTTCTCCTCGGGCGGGCTGAACGCGACGCTGCCCAAACAGCTTTGGGACGAGGTGACGCTCCAGGTTTCGCCGGTCATCGCGGCGGTCTCGACCTGCCTGTTCCTGTTCATCGCGGCGCTGATCTGGATCGCCGAATGGCTGCGTCGCCGAAGCAACGTCTGACCAGCCGCCCATTTCCCGGTTTAAACTGAAAGGTTCTCATCCATGCTCGACGCTGCCGGCCTCAGCGGCATCATCCCCGCCCTTCCGACCCCCGTAAGGAACGACGACACGGTAGACGTGGCGGCCGCCGCCACGCTGTTCTCCTGGCTGCTCAAGCAGGGCATCGACGGCGTCGTCCCCTTGGGCGGAACCGGTGAATACGGCGCGCTTGCGCGTGCCGAACGCATCCGAATGGCAGAACTGAGTGTCGAGGCCATGAACGGCGCTAAGCCGGTCATCGCGGGCGTGCTCGACACAGGTTATCATGACGCCCTGCAGGCGGGGCGCGAATTCGCCGCCACGGGCGTCGATGCGCTTCTGGTGCTGACGCCCTATTACACCAACCCCACCCAGGCCGGCATCCGTGACTACTTCCTGCGCTACGCCGACCAGTCGCCGGTGCCGATCCTGATCTACGAGATTCCCTATCGGACGCGCATCGCCATCCAGCCCGAGGTGCTTCACGAGCTTTCGCGCCATGAACGCATCATAGGCATGAAGGCGTGCAACACGGACATGTACCATTTCCTGCAGACCGTCGCGGGCGTGGATCAGTCCTTCGCGATGTTGAGCGGCGAAGACTCCCTGTTTCCCCTGCATGTCGCAGCCGGTGCGCGCGGCGGCATCGTGGTGACGGCCAACCTGCTGCCCCGGACCTGGCGACGCATGTTCGACCTCGCCTCGCAAGGCAGGACCCGCGATGCGCTAGACCTGCATCGCCAGCTCATCCCGCTCATGAACCTGGCTTTTTCGGAGACGAACCCTGGACCGATGAAATCCGTCATGGATCTGATCGGGGTCGATGCGCCGGAGGTGCTTGCGCCACTGGTGAAGCCGTCGGCCGAGTTGGAGGCCCGGCTTCGCACAGAGCTGACGCGCCAACTGGCGACATCGGAGGCTGCCGCCTAGGATTGCCCGGCGGCGCTGTATGCCGGGTGCTGTCGGGATTGACCCGGCGGTAGACAACTGTCACGAGGCCGGGCAAGCCTGTCCTTCAGGCGGCAAGCTCATTTACGGATCGCGGCCATGTCCTTGGAAGATCGAAACACTCAAAGCCGTGCCGGCGAGGAAGAACGCGATCCGGTGCGATCCTCGCTGTTCGTGGGATCGACCGAGAAGGCGTTTCAGGTGCTGCACGCTTTCGACGGCCCGCACCGGGAATTGACGCTTACCGACATCGCGCGCGCCGCCGACCTCGATCGCAGCGCCGTTCAGCGCGCGGTACACACGCTGGAGGTACTGGGCTATGTGCGTCGCGTACCGAAGACGCGCAACTACCGGCTGACAGTCAAGGTACTCCAGTTCTCCTACAGCTATTTGCGCTCGAACGAGTTGATCGACAGGGCTTCGCCTTATCTGCTCGACATCAGCCGTAATCTCGGAGAAACGACCAATCTACAGGAACTCGACGGCCACGAAATCGTGTTTCTGGCCCGTTTTCCAGGCAAGCATCTGCTGAATATCGACATCGTCGTCGGAAGCCGCCTGCCGGCCTTGTTCACGGCGTCCGGAACCGCGATCCTGTCACGGCTGCCCGAAGCCGGGCAGCGGACCATGCTGGCCAGAACCCCGCTCGCGCCAATTACCCCCCATACGCTGACCGATCCCGATGCCCTGCTGGCGCGCATCAGGAACGCCGCGGAGAAGGGATACTCCGTGATTTCCAACGAAACGGTGCTGGGCGACATATCGGTCGCCGCCCCCATCCTGGACGAATACGGCGTGGCCGTCGCCGCCATCAACATATCCGTTCCGACCTCGCGCTGGACGGTCGAGCGTGCGGAAGCAGAACTTGCACCCCAGGTCCAAGTGGCCGGAACGTCGATCTCGAGGTCCAGACCAGGGCGCTACCCCTACTAGCGGTTCCTCCAAATTGAATTCCCGATCATGAACCATCGCAACGCCCTCAACATCAACGATTTGCGCGCAATGGCCCGGAAACGTCTCCCCAAGGGCATTTTCGAGTATGTCGACAGGGGAACCGAGGACGAAATTTCCCTGCGTGACAATCGTCGGGTCTTCGACGCCGTCAAGCTGGCGCCGTCCGTCCTAGTCGACGTTTCCGGCCGCAACCAGGAGGTCGATATCTTCGGCCACCGCCAGGCCATGCCGCTGGTGATCGCGCCGACGGCCGCCGCAGGCCTGATGTGGCACGACGGCGAGGTCCAGCTCGCCCGCGCGGCGGCACTGGCGAACGTCCCCTTCTGCGTTTCCACGCAGGCGATGACGACGATCGAGAAGATCGCCGAAACCGGAGCTCGCTTGTGGTTCCAGCTCTATGTCTGGCGCGACAGGAAGCTTACGCATGCACTTATCGACCGCGCGCGTGACGCGGGGGCCGAAACGCTCGTGCTCACCGCCGACACCGTGGTTTCGCCGAAGCGGGAGTACAACCAGCACAACGGATTCGGCATTCCGTTGAAGCCGTCGCTGCGCGGCGCCATCGACGTAGCTTTCCATCCAAGATGGCTGTTCAGCGTTCTTGTCCGTGCCCTGATGACGGAAGGCGTGCCCACCTACGCCCACTATCCCGCCGAATTCAGGACCGCGATCACGCAGGTCGCCTCTTCCGATGCACTCAAACTCGCCGACAATGTGACGTGGGCGGATGTTACCGAACTGCGCCGGCGGTGGCCGGGACGGTTGGTCATAAAGGGAATCCTGCGCGCCGACGACGCCCTGAAGGCGGTTGATTGCGGCGTCGACGGCATCGTGGTGTCGAACCATGGGGCCCGCAACCTGGATATAGCTCCGTCGCCGATCGATGTCCTGCCGAGCATTGCCGACACTGTCGGGGACAGGCTGGTAGTCCTCGCCGACAGCAGCGTCAGGCGCGGGAGCGATGTCGTCAAGCTTCTGGCGTCGGGCGCGAAGGCGGTCCTCGTCGGACGATCCGTGCTTTTCGGCCTTGCCACGAGCGGCGGGGCAGGAGCCAGGCACGCGCTCGAAATGTTGAAAACCGAGATCGACAACACGATGGCGCTTCTCGGCACGACGGCCGTGGCGGAACTCCAAGGCGCTGTTGCGTCGATGCGGGAACGGGAGGTCTGAGGTTCATTCCGCCCCCAGCGCTTCTTTCGCCTTGCGTATTGTCCGCCGCGATCATCCGCGTTTGCGTATGCCGTACACCCAGCCGCAAAGAACCAGTGACGCGACAAATCCCAGCGTGCCCATCGACCCGCTGCATCTACTCGACTGCTGCATCATTTCCGATGGCGGCGGCGCCGTGATCGTGACGCGGCCCGAGATCGCCCGCAGCCTGAAGCAGCCGCTGGTGAAGCTGCGCGGCGCCGGCGAGGCGGTCAAGGGAACGGCCGGCGGCGACATAGACCTGACCTTTTCAGCGGGCCGCTACAGCAGCGCGGCGGCTTTCGCTGAAGCCGGGGTGACTCCTGCCGATGTCAAATACGCGTCGCTCTACGACAGTTTCACCATCACGGTGATCATGCAGATCGAAGATCTCGGCTTCTGCGAAAAGGGCGAAGGCGGCCGCTTCGTCGCCGACGGCAACCTGATCTCCGGCGTTGGACGGCTGCCCTTCAACACTGACGGCGGCGGGCTGTGCAACAACCACCCCTTCAACCGTGGCGGCATGACCAAGATCATAGAGGTGGTGCGACAGTTGCGCGGGGAAGCTCATCCGGCCGTCCAGGTGAGAAACTGCGACCTTGCGGTGACGCACGGGACCGGCGGTATGCTGGGCACGCGGCACGGCTCGGCGACCCTTATCCTGGAGCGGGAGTAGACGATGGCGAGCTTCACGGAAGCACTGGACTACCAGCCCGAGACACGCATGTTCTGGAACGAACTGGCGAAGGGCCGTTTTCTGCTGCGGTACTGCCGGGCGTGCGAACGGCCGCACTGGTATCCGCGCGGCACCTGCCCGCATTGCGCCAGCTTCGATACCGAATGGCGCGAGGCGAGCGGGCGCGGGCGCATCTATTCCTACAGCATCAGCCGTACCGTCGACCCTCAATATGTCGTCGCCTATGTCACGCTGGCGGAAGGCCCAACAATGATGACCAACATCGTCGACAGCGATTTCGACCGGATTGCCATCGGCACGGAAGTACAACTGACCGGCGGCCATATGGTGGAGGACACTGTCCTGCCGGTCTTCCGGCTGGCCTGAGCGCGAGCGCCGTCAGGAAATCTCAAGCACCCTTGCCGTCAGTTCGTTTGACCGGCGGCACAACGGCCACAAAGACGGTAAGCAAACGGGGAGAGCCTCATGCCTGCACCGCTGTCACGCACACTGGCCGAATTCGCTTCGGCCCTGACATTCGACCAGTTGCCGGCGCGCGCCGTCGAGGCCGTGCGCATCGGCATGGCCGACACGGTAGGCGTCATGCTTTCGGGCATCGACATGCCGGTCTCGCGCCATGTGCTGGCCACCATCGGCACGCGTGCGCCCCAAGGCGAGGCGCGCTTGCAACTCGGCAGCGAGCGAGCCTCGGTGACGGACGCGACGCTGGTCAACGCGGTCACAACCTCAAGTGTTGTGTTCGACGACGTGGCCTTTGCCGGCTGCCATACCTCGACGGTGCTGATGCCGGCACTCCTTGCCGAGGGCGAGCGCATCGGCGCCTCCGGCCGCGCCGTCATCACCGCCTACGCTGCCGGATACGAAGCCTGGGCGCGACTCGCCGAACGCGACCCTGATAGCTATTCGAGCAAGGGCTGGCACGCGACCGCCTGTTTCGGGCCGGTGGCGGTGGCGCTGGCGCTAGCCAATCTGTGCGGCTTCGACGCCGGAACGACGCTAAGGGCTCTGGGCATCGCGAGCTCCATGTCGGGCGGCATCACCGCCAGTTTCGACACCGATGTCGGCCTCTTCCAGATCGGTCGTGGCGCCGCCGGCGGCGTGCTCGCAGCGCGCCTGGCCGAATCCGGCATGTCGGCACCGGCCGACGCGCTGGAGCGGCCCGAGCGCGGCATGATGCCGGCGCTATCGCCGAGGGGTGCTGTCGATGTCGACAAGCCGATCTCCGATCTCGGCCAGGCCTGGCGCCTCGAGACGATCGGCATCAACGTCAAGCAGTATCCGTTCGGCAACATGGCGCAGCGCGCCGTCGACGGGATGCTTGACCTCGTCAACGTCCACGACATCAAGCCGGACGAGGTGACGCGGGTGGAACTGCTCATCAGCGAGGCGCAATATGCGGTGATATCCAAGTCGCCGTCGGTCATCAATTTCGTGCCCTCGCACTCCGTTCCACTGGCGGCAGCGGCGGCGATCATCGAGCGCGGTGCGACCTTCGCAGCCCTTGGCGAGTCGTTTTATAGCCGGAGCGACGTGCAGGCGCTGATGCAGCGTGTCGAGACGGTGGCCGACAGCACCATCCCCGCTGATACTCAGCCCAATCTCGGCTATAGCGGCGGCGTGCGGCTGCATCTCGTCGACGGACGAATGCTCGAGGCTCCGAGCGTCGACTACGCCCGCGGTCACTGGACCCGGCCGATGAGCGAGGACGAATTGTGGGGCAAGTTCGCTTCCTGCACCGCTGGTCACCGCGATCCGGCCGCGGCCCGTCACCTTTTCGACAGCCTCATCCAGCTCGACCGCGTCGAAAACGTCGCCATGTTGGGCTGAGCCCGCTTTCTTTGTCGGCTCCATCTGTTGCGAAGCACGACTTCTGCCGCGCAGCGCCATACGGCGCTACGCTTTACTTTTTCTAGTACCAGTCAACTTGCCATACCCTGCCATTTCCGCACTAAACCGGGTGTTTTCTATTCCAACGCGGAAGATGGCCGGATTATAGCTTGAGGAATTCTCAATCGTAAAGCTCGTTTAGTCGTTTGACCGGGCACTTTACCGGCTTTACGCAAAGCAGGATTGCGGCACGCCGCATTCGGAGGATTGCCATGCCCGCCTCATCGCTGCGCGTCGACATTGAAAACCATATCGCGACCGTGGTCATCGACCGACCGCAAGCGATGAACGCTATCGATCCAGAAACAGCGGAGGCTCTAACCAACGCCTTCGCCCGCATCGCCGGCGATGATGCGATTCGCGCCGCAGTGCTGACCGGCGCGGGTGGGCGGGCATTCAGCGCCGGCGCGGACCTGAAAAAGACCCTCGACCTCACAAACCCTTACGCAGCGCAGGTTTTCACCGGTGCGGGAGACCGCAGCTTCACCGCCGTGCTGGACTGCGACAAGCCGCTGATTGCTGCGGTGAACGGTATCGCACTGGGCGGCGGCCTGGAGTTGGCGCTGGCCTGCGACATCCGCTTGGCCGCCCCGGAAGCACGGTTTGGGCTGCCCGAAGTAAAGGTGGGCACCATACCGGGCGCCGGCGGCACCCAGCGCCTGCCGCGCATGATCGGTTCTAGCGACGCCATGCTGATGCTTTTGACCGGCGATACGATCGACGCCGCCGAGGCATTGCGCCTCGGCCTGATCAGCCGTGTCATGCCGGCAGGGGAACTGCTGTCCGAGGCGGTGGCACTGGCACGCCGAATCGCGGCTAATGCACCGCTATCCGTGCGCGCCGTTAAACGGCTGGCGCGAAGCGGCCGGGAGATGCATCTTGGCGACGCGCTGCAACTCGAACGCTTCGTCTGGGGCATGTTGCGCGACACGGAGGACCGCAAAGAGGGGCGGCGGGCTTTCGCTGAGAAGCGCAGCCCCCATTTCGTCGGGCGCTGAAGCGGGAGTAAGGGACGCATGATCAACAAGCAGGTGACGGATATCGAGGCGGCGCTTGCCGACATCGGCGACGGAGCCTCGGTGCTGGTCGGCGGCTTCGGCGCGGTCGGCCAGCCAAACGTGCTGATCGAGGCGCTAGCGCGTACCGGCGTGCGCAACCTCACCGTCATCGCTAACAATGCAGGTTTCGAGGCCGGCACCGGGCTCGGCGTGCTGATCGGCAGCGGCGCAGTGGGCAAGATCGTCTGCAGCTTCCCGCGCGGCTCGTCTGCTTTCGATGAGCGCTACCAGAAAGGCGAGATCGAACTGGAAGTGGTACCGCAGGGCACGCTGGCCGAGCGCATCCGCGCGGCCGGCGCCGGTATAGGTGCGTTCTACACGCCGACCGCCGCCGGCACGCGGCTCGCCGAAGGCAAGGAAATGCGCATGATCGACGGCCGCGAGCATGTGCTGGAACATGCCCTTCCGGCCGATGTCGCATTGGTGCAGGCCTGGAGCGCCGACCGCTGGGGCAACCTTACCTATCGCGGCAGCGGCCGAAACTTCAACCCGATCATGGCCACGGCCGGACGGCTGACCGTTGTCCAGGCGCAGTCGATCGTGCCGCTCGGCGCCATCGCGCCTGACGATGTGGCGACACCCGGCATCTTCGTCGACCGTATCCTGCACGTGCCCGACGGCGATCCGCCACTGGCCGCGACGGGCGAAAGAAAGGGAGCCGTATCATGACCGCGCAAGCGACCTTCGTGCCGCTCGACCGGCGTGCCATGGCTCGCATGGTCGCGGCCGACATCCCCGAAGGCTGGTACGTCAATCTCGGCATCGGCCTGCCGACGCTGGTCGCCGACCATATCCCGACCGAACGCGAGGTGGTACTGCATTCCGAAAACGGCATACTGGGCATGGGGCCGGTGCCTGCCCTTGGCGAAGCCGACCCGTGGCTGGTCAACGCCGGCAAGGAAAACATCACCCTGGTGAAGGGCGCTTCGCTTTTTCACCATGGCGACAGTTTCGCCATGATCCGTGGCGGCCATATCGACCTGTGCGTGCTGGGCGCCTTCGAAGTAGCCGAGAACGGTGACCTCGCCAACTGGTCGACTTCAGCCAACGACAAGGCTCCGGCCGTGGGCGGGGCAATGGACTTGGCGGCCGGCGCGCGCAATGTCTGGGTCATGACCACGCATACGACCAAGACCGGCGCGCCGAAGCTGGTACGCAGGTGCAGCTATCCGCTCACCGCGGCGCGCGCGGTCAAGCGCGTGTATTCCGACCTGGCGGCGATGGACGTAACCGAGGAGGGATTCGTCGTGCGCGCCATGGCGCCGGGCATGACACCTGCGAGGTTACAGGAATTGACCGACGCACCGCTGCATTTTCGCTAGTGCCTTTCATGGCCAGACGCCGGACATATGGCGGACACGGGGAGGAGTTTATGGATGCAAATGCGGCCATTGAGGTAAAGAACCTCGAAAAGATATTCTTCAATAGCCAGGACGGCATGGCCGGCGGCATCAGGGATGTCGGTTTCCGGCTTGCGCCGGGCACGTTCTTCACGCTGCTCGGTCCCTCGGGCTGCGGCAAGACCACGACGCTGCGCTGCATCGCGGGCCTCGAACAGCCCGACCGAGGTGTCATCCGTGTGGGCGACGAGCCGTTGTTCGACGATGCGCGCGGGACCAACGTGCCGCTCAACCGGCGTAATCTCGGCATGGTCTTTCAGTCCTACGCGATCTGGCCGCATATGACGGTGTTCGAGAATGTCGCCTTTCCGCTGAAGGTGGCGCGCGACCGAAAATACGGCCGCGCCGAGATCGAACGCCTGACTGCCGACGCACTTCGCCGCGTCGGGCTCGACGGCTTCGGCAAGCGCTCTGCGACCAGGCTGTCCGGCGGCCAGCAGCAGCGCGTTGCGCTGGCCCGCGCGATCGTGCGGCAACCGAGGCTGCTTCTGCTCGACGAGCCGCTCTCCAATCTCGACGCGACGCTGCGCGAGGAGATGCGCAGCGAACTGAAGCGTCTGCAACGCGAGGTCGGCGTGACCACCATCTATGTCACGCACGACCAGTCCGAGGCTCTCGAAATGTCGGATCTCGTGGCGGTCATGGATAAGGGGCGCATCGTCCAGCTCGATGCCCCGCGAGAGATCTATTTCCGGCCGGCCAGCCGTTTCGTTGCCGGTTTCGTCGGCGCCACCAATCTGGTGACGGCAACAGTGGCCAGCAGGCCGGACGACTGCGGCTTGGCGCGGGTCAAGGTCGAAGGGGCCGGCGAGATCGGCTGCCTGCTCAGCGAACCCGTCGAGACCGGCCAACGCATAGCCGTGTCGATCCGGCCGGAAGCGATCTGCCTCGCCAAGGCCGGCACTCCGGGGCGGCAGGGTTACAGCCGCTTGCAGGGCGAGGTCGAAGTCGCCGGTTTTCTCGGCAACATGACCCGCTACCGGATCAAGGCGGCGGGCAACAGCTTGCAAGTCGCCGCCAGCGCGGACACCGCGTTAGAAAGCGGCACCGCCGTCTACCTGGATTTTCGCGACGATACCGCTCTGGGGCTGCCGATAGAGGCGGTGGTAGCCTGATTTTCGCAGGGATCGCTGCAAGGCACGCCAGGCGGATATAGGAAGATTATGATCGTATCGATGCAAATACGCCTGCATTGATCACTTTTTTGTAAATTACATATAGATAACAACGCAATTCTCAATAAGTATTGACTTTTACTGCGTTGTATTTGTTCTTTGAACGAATTCATATTCTTCATGTCAAACAACGACAACGTGAATATAAATGTTCAATTCAATCGACATCACCGAGTCCGTCTCGCTTCGCCGGCGTGATCTTTTCAAGGCCGGCGCGACACTCGGCCTCGCCACCGCCGCGCTTGCTACTTCCATGAAACCTGGCCTCGCCACGACCGCCCCCACGGACCCTGACCCCGGTGTGGTGCCGACGCCGCTGCCCAACCCTGTGAAGACGACGGAAGGGCTGGTCGACGTCGGCGACGGCCATGGCCTCTGGTATTTCGATACCGGCGGCGACGGCAGTCCTGTCGTGTTCATGCACGCCGGCACCGGCAGCGGCCACGTATGGGGTTACCAGACGCCCGTTTTCGCCAAGGCGGGGTACCGCGTGATCGGCTATTCGCGCCGTGGCTATCTTGGATCGACGGTCGGCGACACGGCGAAGTCCGGCACGGGTGCCGCCGACCTGCTCAAGGTGGTGGACCATCTGGGACTGAAAACGCTTCATCTGGTCGGTACCGCCGCCGGCGCAATGTACGCCGCCGACTTCGCCGTTTCGTACCCGGACCGGCTCAAGAGCCTGGTGTTGGCCAACACCATCGTCGGCATCCGCAACGACGACTACAGGGCGATCTACAAGCTGCTATGGCCGGAGGAATTCGATCCGCTGCCACACGATTTCAAGGAACTCGGGCCGTCCTACCGGCATCTCGACCCGGAGGGGCGCAAGCTCTGGAACGAACTCGAGCACAAGGCCAAGACGGTCAAGCTGAAGAGCCAAGGCTACGAGAACACGGTGACGTGGGATTCGCTGGCGGCATGGCGGATGCCGGTTCTGGTCTCGACCGGTGTCGCGGACCTCTACACGCCGCCCTCCATGGCGCGCCTAGTCCAGTCGCGCATTCCGGGCGCCGAGTTCCGGTTGATCCCTGATTCCGGCCATTCGTCCTACTGGGAACGACCGCAACTGTGGAACGAGATGGTACTGGATTTCATCGGTCGCCACGATACCTGATCCATTACCGGACGGCGGGTCGCGGCAAAGCCGCCTCCCGCCCCATCTCCTCATCCAGACGCCAGCATACACAAGCTGCAGGGCCGAAGCCGCATGGCCCATCCGAGGCCGATCCCACGATCAAACGCTCGATAATCTACAGATACGCTATTATTTCGCCAATAACTTTGCGCTTTCAGCAGTAATTGAATATTAAATATGTTGAATCATCCATTCCTTGATGCAATATGGTTGCGGGCATCAACCCGAGGGGAAACATCATGTCAGGAACCAGCAGACGCCGGCTTTTGCAGACAATGGGCATGACATTGGCGGCCAGCACGGTCGCTTCGCGCGCTTTCGCCGATTTCGAGACCAGCGCGCGTTATCCAGATCCCGCCGTCAGGGCGCTCGACCCCAGCTTCAGCAGTTGCGCCTTCACCTCGGCGAGTCGCCTGAGTTGGCGATCGGTAGTTTCGGGGTCGCCGAGGAAGGCGGTGTTGGGCACGTTCGGCCAGACCGGAAAGCGGTTGACGGTGACCCAGGGCCGCTCTCCCGTGTCGATTGCGCGCTGGCGCCTGACCGCACCATCGGTCATCAGCCTGCGACCGTAGCCGGTCTCTATGACGGCGAGCGCACCGCCCAGTCGTTCGATCTCGGCCAACCCGTCGAGGATCTGGGTCTCGACTTCCGCCGTCAGCGTTTCAATGAGATAGGAGCCGCCCAGCGGATCGATGACGTCGGCGAGCCCGTGCTCGCTGGCGATGATCTGGAGCGTACGCAGCGCGACCCGCATTGATTCCTCGCCCGGCGCACCGCGTCATCGTAGCCTGCGAGATAGACGTAACTCGCGCCGCCCAGCACATAGGCCAGTGTGCCGAAAGCCGTGCGCACAATATTGTTGAGCGGCTCCTGCAAGGCTTCCTGGCCGTGGCCGTAGACCGTGGTGCGCAACGCCAGCGCCTCGCCGCGCGTGGCGCCGTAGCGGTCCTTCATCAGTCTGGCCCAGATGCGGCGCAACGCCCGTAGCGCCGCGACCGAGATATAGAAGTCATGTCGCTCGTCCGCGAACATGTGGATGAGTGGCGCAACGTCGTCTATCGCATGGCCCGCCGCCAGCATCGTTTCGATGTAGTGGAGCGCATTGGCGAGCGCCATCGAGGCGCCCGCTCCACCGGCATTGATATGATTGGAACACACCGTCATCGGCGACCAGTGCGGCGCAGTGCCAATGCACCAGACGACCGCATCGCAGGCGAGCCGCGCTGCCGGCACGGCGGGCAGGACCTGGGTGCCGCGGGCGATATACTCCTTCAGCGGATCGTTCTGTAGGTTTACCGTATAGTCCTGCCAGGCGATGCCCTGCTTCTCGCCAAGCGCGGCGTAGAGAGCGAGCACGATGGGGCCGATCGAATTACCGAGCGTGCCGACTCGCCTGACCGTGTTGACGGGAATGCCGGAAAACAGCGCCTCCATATCGGCAAGCGTACTGATGGCGACTCCCACCTGACCGACTTCGGCAGACGCCATCTCATGATCGGAATCGTAGCCGCACTGCGTCGGCAGATCGAGCGCGACGAGGATTTGCTCCGCGCCGACCTCCAGCAGGCGCTTGAAGCGCCTGTTGCATACCTCGCCGTCACCGAAGCCGGCATAGGCCGAAACAACGAAGCTGTCGGTCCGGAACATGCCGGCACGATCGCCGCGCGTATAGGGAAACACGCCAGGAAAGCCGAGATCGCGATCGTAGTCAAAGTCGATGCGTTCCAGGTCGGCCGGCGTGTAGAGCGGCGCAACCTCCAGCCAACCAGCGGTCGTAGGCCCCGGCGGCGGACGCGGCATCGCGGGCCTCCTCATTTTTCGCCGCGCGGCCGTCCGCCGATGAGTCTAGCATTCCTTCTCCTCCCGCTGGGTTGCCGCACGCAGCGCCTTGGCGGAATCCCTATTTCATTTTCTCCAGTATGAATTTTTCCGCATCATCCTGCAACTAATTTTGCGAATATCGCATATACTTATGATTTTTGGTGTCGATAGCGCCAGATTCCCTCAATCAAACGATGACGGGGTCCGAGCCGGCGAAGACGCAACGGGCCAGCGACGGATGCGGCACCGGGACAGGCAGACGCCTCATTGCGTTGGCCGGAAGCGCTCCGTAATAGTGATCCCCGGAGAACAGGCGTGGAGCAATGTCTATGGAACTGGCAACCAATCTCGACGACCTTGATGTCGGCATCATCAAGCACCTGCACGAAGATGCCCGCGCGCCAGCCAAGGCTATTGCCGATTTCCTCGGCGTGCCGGAATCGACCGTGCGTAACCGACTTGGCCGGCTAATCAAGTCGAACATCATCGAGTTCGCCGCGCTAACAAACCCGCTCAATCTCGGCCACACGACCTGGATCATGATGGAGATCGAGGTCGAGACCAAGAACATCCGCCGCGTGGCCAAGAAGCTGTCGGATCTGCCGGAGATCTATTTCGTATATATAACCACGGGCAGCTTCGACATCTTCGCCGGCGCCACCTTCGGCTCGAATGCCGAATTCGTCGATTTCCTGACGAGCCAACTTGCCAATGTTGAGGGCATCGTGCGGGTCAACACCCGCGCAATCCTCGAGACCCACAAGCGCGTCTTCAAGTTCTCTCCGAAGGCCAGCGTTATCAAGTCGAGCAAATAGGACCCGCCTGCCATGCGCAATGTCACTGTGGCTGCGACGCAGATGGCCTGCGGATGGAACGAGCAGGCAAATATCGCGCAAGCGGAAGCGCTTGTGCGACAGGCTCGAGACCTGGGCGCGGATCTGATCCTGCTCCAGGAACTTTTCGCGACGCCCTATTTCTGCCAGGGCCAGCTTCACGAATTCTTCGCGCTGGCGCGGCCGTTTCAGGACAACCCGGTGATCACGCATTTCTCGCGCGTGGCCGCCGAACTGGGCGTCGTGCTGCCCATCAGCTATTTCGAGCGCGCCGGCCAGGCCCATTTCAACAGCCTCGCCATCATCGACGCTGACGGACGCGTACTCGGCAACTACCGCAAAAGCCATATTCCCGACGGTCCCGGCTATACCGAGAAGTTCTATTTTTCGCCCGGCGATACCGGTTTCAAGGTCTGGAGTACCAAAGCCGGGGCGATCGGCGTCGGCATCTGCTGGGATCAATGGTTTCCCGAGGCTGCGCGCAGCATGGCCCTACAGGGGGCGGAGATCCTACTCTACCCGACGGCGATCGGATCCGAGCCGCACGACCCGGCGTTGGATTCCAGCGGCCACTGGCAGCGGGTCATGCAGGGCCATGCCGGCGCCAACCTGATGCCGCTCGTCGCGTCCAACCGCATCGGCACAGAGAACGGCCGTGCCGGCACGAGCATCGCCTTCTACGGCTCTTCCTTCATAGCAGATCCGACCGGCGCCAAGGTCGCTGAAGCGGACCGTGAAGGCTCGGGCGTGGTCACGGCCACATTCGACCTCGACGCCGTCGCCTATCAGAGGCGCTCCTGGGGTGTTTTCCGCGATCGCAGGCCGGAACTCTACGGCCGCCTCGCTACGCTTGACGGCTCCGGTTAAGGCCGCTTCCGCCCCGGATGACAACGCAAGAAAAGACATCAGGCCTTCAAACTAAGGCTTCCGGGTTGACCGGCACGGCGCTCCTATGGGATCAAGTCGTGTCGGGAGGGTGCATATCTTGTCAGCGTCGGAGGTCGTCGAATGGCTCGGGGGGCATCCCGAGGTTTCCAGTCTGCGAGCCGCCATCTTCGACCTGAACGGCATTGCCCGCGGAAAACGGATTCCCGCCGCCCAGGCCGCGAAAGTCCTGCAAGGCGATATGCGCATGCCCGTCTCCATCGCCGGCATCGATATCTGGGGTGAAGACATCGTCGGCGGCCGGCTGGTCTTCGAAACGGGTGATGCCGACGGCATCTGCGAGTGGACGGGACGTGGACCGCTACCGATCGAGTGGACGCCCCGCCCGACAGGATTCATTCCCCTCTGGCTCGCCACGGAAGATGGAGCGCCTTTTCCGGGCGATCCGCGTCGCGCGCTCGCAGCCGTCGCCGACCGCTATGCCGTCCGCGGCTTGACACCTGTCGTGGCGACCGAACTGGAATTCTACCTGGTCGACCCGTCCGGCGAACGGCCGCAAGCTCCCATTTCTCCGGTCTCGGGTAAGGTGCTGGATTCCGATTCCGTCCTGGCCGTTCGCGAACTCGACCATTTCCACCGCTTTCTCGACGACGTCTATGCGGCCTGCGCTGTACAGGACATTCCCGCCGATTCGGCGATCGCCGAGAACGGCCCGGGCCAGTTCGAGATCAATCTGGTCCATGTCACCGATCCCTTGAAGGCCGCCGACGATGCCGTCCTGTTCAAGGACGTGGTGCGTGGCATTGCGCGCAAGCACGGCTTTGCCGCGACCTTCATGGCGAAACCCTATGGCGATCGCGCCGGCAGCGGGCTGCACGTCCATTTCAGCTTGATCGACCACGACGGCCGCAACGTCTTCGACGACGGCACGCAGACGGGCTCCGAAACGATGCGCCACGCGGTGGGCGGACTGCTGGGGATGATGCCGGAATCGACACTTTTATTTGCGCCGCACATGAATTCGTTCCGCCGGCTGCGTCCCGGCGCCCATGCGCCGGCCGCGGTTGCATGGGGCTATGAGAACCGTACGACGGCGATCCGCATTCCGGGCGGCAACCCCAAGGCCAGGCGCATCGAGCACCGCGTGGCTGGTGCCGATGCCAATCCCTATCTGGTGCTTGGTGCCATTCTGGGTGCCGCGCTCGAGGGCATCGAGGCGCGACTGGAACCAGCCCAGCCGATCACGGGAAACGCCTATTCGCGCGACCTGCCCGACATCCCTCCGGACTGGGCATCGGCCGTGGATGCGTTCGAGGACGGACTGGTGATTCCGAAGATCTTCTCCAGAACGCTCCAGCAAATGCTCGTCGACTGTAAGCGTCAGGAAATGGAAGCCTTCTCCGAGCGTGTCACTACCTTCGAATATCAAACCTACTTGGAAACGGTCTGATGGCGGCGCAAGGCATCAATCCACTTTATGACAAGGCACCCTCAGGCCGATGAACCAACACGATTCCTTGTCAGTTCACCTACAAGCTTTTTAGCAGCAGCACCAGTCTTTGATACTCTGGCAGCTTGGCATAGAGAGCGACGCTTCCGATTGCCACCAAACTCAGCCGTTGGTGTTTAGGAACTCACGACCTCGTGCGCTCTCATCGGGAGTTGCGATCCAGCATCTCCATGACGGCACGAAACAGAAAACGAGCGGCGAAATCCATTTCGGCTGGGTTCTCGAAGACCGTGCAATTCAGGACATCTGGATTAGGCCCAAGCGTCCCGCTCTTTCGACCATGTATGGCACGACATGAAGCGTTTTCGATTCCGAGATCGGCGGTTGGCATATCATTTGGAGTGATCCGCTCAACCAGGACTACGCGCGCCAGATTGGACGGGCCGAGGGGAAAGATATCGTTCAGGTCGGTGAGGATTCACACGGCTGAAAGCGCGGTGGCGCTTCATAGAGATCACCGCAAATAGCTTCCATTGGATTGGAGAAGAGCGCTCCTTGGAAAGTGACCCTTGGCAAATCACGTTTGAACATTTTGCTCGCAGAACCTAGTCATGGCCGCGTGTTGGCGATCATGAACGTAGAAGGCCTCGCACTTCTAACCGGTCACGTCATTTCCCGTTCCAAGGTGTAGGCCGGCGATTGCTATGACAATAATCGTCACATAGGCGAGGCGTTGCGCACCGAGCGGCTCGCCGAAGACGATAACCCCGACCAATACGGATCCGACGGCGCCGATGCCTGTCCAGACGGCATATCCGAGCCGCTGTGCCTGGTTGATCCCTGCGCCGAGGCCGATGCGGTACTCTCCGCTGAGGTCGAAGCCGACGATCTGCCTTCCTTACCGGTGATGGCGAGGATGAATATCCGGCCGAAGACGAGGACGAGGCGCAGCACATGATCGCTGCGGAATGACCCTCCGGCGGGGCGGCCATGGTCGCCCCGTCATTCTGCTCGGTCAGCTATATCAGCAACCGGTCTGTCCGTTCCGTTTCCGAAACGTGCCCAGTCTTCGTGGGCTCTTTTCTTTGGCGGGATTGCGGAAGAGGAGGTCGTCGTCAAGCCAATCGACGAATGACATGTTCGGGGCCGAGAGCGGCCTGGCTGATCAGGCGTGAGACGTCCATGTTGGACGTTCAGATTGCAGAGTTAAAACCGGTCCGAAGTCGAACAACCTACCCGAGAGTTTGGCTTGCCAAAGCGTATGTCTTCGGCCTGGCCGAGCCCCCGTCGGAAAAGTCGGCGAGGCGTTTGCCGAGCGACATTGTTAGCACCGTGTCGAAGACCGGCATCCCGGCATGCGACAGAAAGGCGGCGAACTTGCCACTGTCCATGGGGGTGTCGACCCGAACGAAAGACCCGGAATGATCGGCGACGTGCGGCCGGACGACCGCTACGGCGCAGGTATCGCTTTGGGCAACGATCGGTCCCACGACATGGCCGCGCCCGAACGGCCGGCAGAGCGCGAATGCGGTCAGCTTTTTCCCTTCGAAAAGTCCGTAGCCGACCGAATGCGCGAAGAGCTCTTTAATGAGCGCCGTTCGCCTCACGCCAAAGCCCGCCGCGTCGAGCGCGATCACCGCCGGAATGTCGCCTGCGTCCAGAGTTCGGATGTCGCCAGGCGTTTCCGCTAGGCTGCCGGCCGTCGGCACGCAGGCGATACCCTGGCATTGGTAGACGGTCTTCTCCGGCTGGAAATCGAGCGAGAGATAGAGCCGCCGCGCGGCGTGGGTCGCATTGAGGCGCAGGTCGCGCCCGGAGATCTTGTCGAAGACCCGCTTCATCAGCCATTGCGCCGCTCCCAGCGTCTGAAGTCGCGGCGAGGTGATGACCATGCCGATGGTTGCGAAATCGGGGCCGTGCTCAAACCACATTGCCGAACCGAGAACGCGGCCGATCTCATCGAGCGCCGCGAAACCGTGCCCCGATTCCCGCAAGAACTGCCAATCCTCGGCTCTGTGTGGCCATCCAACCGACAGCGAGTGCGCATGCAAGCGGTCGAGTTCGATGCCTTCGATGTCGGCTATACGCATCGAGAAAGTATCGATTTTCAAGTTTTCGGACGGCTTCAATTCCCCTTGCCTCTGAAAGATTGCGTAACAGGTGACGCACAACGCCCTTGCCCTGCCAACGCTAAACAAACACGCCCATACGATTTGCTCGAATGCCGCATGCCAACGCAAGATTCGACTGAAACACTTCCGCTTTCGGCACGCAATCGCGAACGAACGCGCCCATGCTCCCCGGCAGTTCTGCAGTTATGGCCAGTGGGACCCGCAAACCCGAAAATGCTTTGAGGGCTGGAATGGACGTCTTCGACATCCTTGACCGTCTCGTCGCCTTTCCGTCGGTCGCCGGCAGACCGAACGGCGACATCGTTGATTGGATCGAGGCCTATCTCGGCGATCATGGCGCAAAGGTCACCCTGCTTCCCGGGCCGGAAGGCGACCGTTACAATCTTTTCGCCACGATCGGCCCCGCCGATGTCCAGGGCTATATCCTGTCCGGCCACATGGACGTCGTCCCCGCCGGCGAGCCGCAATGGAGTTCTCCCCCCTTTGCACTTTGCCGGGACGGCGAACGGCTCTACGGGCGCGGCACGACGGACATGAAGGGGTTCCTCGCCGCCGCACTTGTGGCTGTGCCGCACCTGGCGGGCCTGCGCTTGGCCAGGCCCATCCACCTTGCCTTCTCCTATGACGAGGAGGTGGGATGCCGCGGCGTGCCGCATCTGATCGCCCGCCTGCCAGAACTTTGCGCCAAGCCGCTGGGCGTCATTGTCGGTGAACCAAGCGGCATGCGTGCCGTACGCGGCCACAAGGGCAAGGCGGCCGCCCGCGTGACGATGCGGGGCCGCACCGGTCATTCCTCGCGGCCCGATCTTGCACTGAACGCCATCCACGCCATGGCCGATGTGCTGAGCGCGGCCGTAAGCGAAGCCGAGCGATTGACGCACGGCCCGTTCGACCCTGACTTCGAGCCACGCTACTCCTCGCTGCAGGCGGGCGTGATCGCGGGTGGACAGTCGGTCAACATCATTCCGGACACCTGCACGCTGGACCTGGAGGCGCGCGCCGTACCCCGCATCGACCCGGCCAGCCTGCTCGCACCTATCAAGGCAAGGGCCGAGGCGTACGCATCCGAAGGCTTTCAGATTGAGTGGACGCCGATCAGCGCCTATCCGGCGCTATCGCTGCCGCAAGACGCTGCACTGGCGGCATTGCTGCATGGGCTGACGGGCGAGGCGCCGCTCGCCGCCGTCAGCTACGGCACGGAGGCCGGTCTCTACCAGGCCGCCGGCATCCACGCGATCATTTGCGGCCCGGGCGATATCGCCCGGGCCCACAAGCCGGACGAATATATTCTCGCCAGCGAACTCGCCGCTTGCCAGCGGATGATCGAGGCGCTGGGCGTGCGCTGCGCGGCGTGAAGGAGCAAGCAGGATGACGTTCCTGTTCAACTCCGATGAACGACGCGGCGCGATCTTCGCCGAGGCGTTCGCCAGAGAATTGCCGGACCTCCCCTTCGCCATGGACGCCGCGACGGTCGATCCCGACGCCGTGCGCTATCTCATTACCTGGACCGTGCCCGATAATCTCGACCGCTACAGAAACCTGGAAATCCTGTTTTCCATCGGTGCCGGTGTCGACCAGTTCCGCTTCGACGCGGTGCCTGCGCATGTGAGGATCGTGCGCATGATTGAGGACGGCATTGTGCGAATGATGCAGGAGTATGTGGCACTCGCCGTGCTTGCCCTGCACCGCAATCTGCCGGCTTATCTCGCGCAGCAACGCGTCAGCGCATGGCGAGACCTGCCCCAAATACAAGCCGCATCACGCCGGGTTGGCGTGCTGGGTTTAGGGCAACTGGCGCAGGCCGTTCTGGAGCGTTTGCAGCCCTTCGGCTTTCCCTTATCCGGCTGGAGCCGTTCGCCGCGGCGCATCGAGGGCGTCGCTTGTCATCATGGCGAGACGGGACTGGAGGCGATGCTCGCGGAAAGCGACATTCTGGTCTGCCTGCTGCCGCTGACCGGGGAGACGCGCGGCTTCCTGAATGCCGATCTTTTCGCGAAACTGCCGAAAAGGGCGGCGCTGGTCCATGCGGGTCGAGGACCGCAGCTCGACCACGAAGCGCTGATCGCGGCGCTCGACGGCGGCCATCTGTCGGCGGCCATGATCGACGTGACCGATCCCGAGCCGCTGCTGGCCGGCCATCCCCTCTGGTCGCACCCCAAGATCATTCTCACCCCGCATGTCGCCAGCGTTACCCAGCCGCAGACCGCGGCGAAGGCCGTCATCGAAAACGTCAAACGCCACCGTGCCGGGCTCGATCCGATCGGGCTGATAGACCGGGCGCGTGGCTACTGACCCCCCAAACTCAAGGAGATTTCTTTGTCGCTGCTCAAGACCATCGACGCCGATCCATCTTTCACGCCGCGCGAATCCAAGGCGCTGCCGGAGCGGCTGATCGCCGGCGACCCCGCCTTCAGGACCTGGGCGCAGGACGTCGCCAAGGACGATCTCGTCCATACCGGAGTATGGGAAGCGACGCCCGGCGAGACGCGATCGATCAAGGGCGAGACGTTCGAGTTCTGCCATATTATCTCCGGCGTTATCCAGATCACGCCCGACGGCGGCGACACCGTGACGTACCGAGCCGGTGACAGCTTCGTCATGAAGCCTGGCTTCACCGGCGTGTGGAGGACGATCGAAACCGTACGCAAGATTTATGTGACCGTGGGATAGCGCCGTCTGCATGCGGCGTCGACGAGCGACAGATTTTGCCGTCCCCGGCCGCCTGCACGCAACAATCGTCCGCGACGGAGCGCCGAACGGCGCATGCTGCGCGGCTACCAGCACTAGGCTGCTATGGAATGCAGCCAAGGGATTGCCCCATGAGCCTGAGCTTCGATCCCCAGACACTTTCCTTTCCCGTCGGGCACTTCATCGGCGGCGAGTTGATCGCTGCCGCAGGTACCATCGAAATGCGCCGCCCGTCGGACGGCAAGGCCTACGCCGCCTGCCCCGTGGCGGACGACGGTATGGTCGACCGGGCGGTGGAAAACGCCAAGGCCGCGCTGAAATCGAGCAACTGGGGCGGTGTGCGGCCGCGCGAGCGAACCAGGGTTTTGCAGGCATGGGCCGACCTGATCGAGGCGGAGGCCGAAAAGCTTGCCAGGATCGAGGCGCTTTGCTCGACCCGCCCGGTCGGCCAGCTCGTCGCCGGCGACATCGCGGTGACGGCCGAGCAGATACGCTTTTTCGCGGAGTTCGCCGACAAGGAGGGCAGCGCCCTCACGCCGACCGACGACGCCAGCCTCGGCATGATCATGAGTGAGCCCTATGGCGTCGTCGGCGCGATCACGCCTTGGAACTTTCCGATCTCGATGTCCGGATGGAAGCTAGGCCCCGCGCTGGCGGCGGGCAATGCGGTCGTGCTGAAGCCCTCGGAGATGACGCCTTTCTCGACCGTCTACATGGCGCAGCTCGCGGTCAGAGCCGGCCTGCCTGCCGGTCTTATCAATGTCGTCCTGGGCGACGGACCGACCACCGGCACGGCGCTGACCGGCCATGCCGATATCGCCAAGGTGAGCTTCACCGGCTCGACCCGCGCCGGCTCGGCCATCATGGAAAACATCGCCCGCACTGGCGTCAAGCCGATGACGCTGGAACTCGGCGGCAAAAGCCCGACGATCGTCTTCGCCGACGCCGATCTCGACAAGGCCGCCACCGCTATTGCTGGCAGCGTCACCTTCAACGCCGGCCAGGCCTGCGTGGCCGGCACGCGGCTGATCGTCGAGAAGCAGGTGGCCGACAGGCTGACGGCGGCCATTCTCGATCGCATGAAGACGGTGCGGCCCGGCCCGACCTGGGACGCGGCGACGCAATATTCGCCCATCATTTCGGAGCGTCAGCGCGCGCGCGTGGACAGCATCGTGCGGGCCGCGATCGAGGCCGACGCGGAATGCCTCACAGGCGCGAACTACATGGAGGGTGCGGGCTATTTCTACGAGCCGACGCTGCTTGCCAATATCGATCAGGCCAATCCGGCGATTATTGAGGAAATCTTCGGGCCGGTGCTGACTGTCCAGACCTTCCAGACCGAGGACGAAGCGCTGGCGCTGGCCGATCATCCGACCTATGGGTTGGCCTCCGGCCTCTTCACATCCGATCTGTCGCGCACGATCCGTTTCGCCCGTAAACTCGAGGCAGGCACGGTCTGGGTCAACCGCTACAGCCGCTCGCGCGACCACATCTTGCCGACCGGCGGCTACAAGCGCTCGGGCATCGGCAAGGACTTGGGGCGCGAGGCCTATCTCGCCAACCGCAGGACCAAGAGCGTGCTTATCAGCCTGTGAGAAGCAACATGAAATCCTATTCAATCGCCTTGATTCCCGGCGACGGCATCGGCCGTGACGTTACAGCGGCCTCGTGGAGCGTGCTGGAGGCGGTGGCCGGACGCTGCGGTTTCGCGCTCACGGGAACGGAATTCCCCTGGTCTTGCCGCTTCTACAAGGAGACCGGGCGCATGATGCCCGAGGACGGCATCGACACCCTGCGCGGCTTCGACGCCATCCTGCTCGGCGCCGTCGGCTGGCCGGCCGAGGTTCCGGATTCGGTGTCGCTGCATGGCTTGCTGCTGCCGATCCGCAAGGCTTTCGTGCAGTACGCCAACGTCCGGCCGCATCGCCTGCTGCCGGGTGTCGAGGGGCCGCTGCGCGCTGAGAATTTCGACATTCTCTGCATCCGCGAAAACACCGAAGGCGAATATTCGGGCGCCGGCGGGCGGGTGCATCAGGGGACCAGCGACGAGGTCGCGGTCGAAACCGCGATTTTCACCCGCACTGGCGTCGAACGCATCCTGCGTTTCGGCTTCGAGCAGGCGCGCAGGCGGAGCGGCAGGCTGGCGTCCGTCACCAAATCCAACGCGCAGAAACACTCGATGGTCTTCTGGGACGAGATCACGCGCAAGCTGGCGGCGGAGTATGCGGATGTCGAGATCACGAGCTATCATGTCGATGCGCTGGCCGCGCGGATGGTGATGGCGCCTGAGAGCCTCGACGTGGTCGTCGCCTCGAACCTGTTCGGCGACATCCTCACTGATCTCGGCGCAGCCATTCAGGGCGGTCTCGGCTTCGCCGCCTCGGCCAACATCAATCCGGACCGCTCGGCGCCGTCGATGTTCGAGCCGGTCCACGGCTCCGCGCCCGACATCACCCATCTTGGCATCGCCAATCCGATCGCCGCCATCTGGTCCGGCGCGATGATGCTCGACCATCTGGGCGAGAGCGACGCTGCGAACCGCATCATGGCCGGAATCGAGGCGACAACCGCCAAAGGCATCGGCTCCTCTCCCGGCACCGACCGGACGGAGGCCATCACCGCGGCCGTCATTGCCGCCCTTCCCTGACTGAAAGCCCATTCAATGAAGCATCTCAAAGATAAGAGCCTTTTCCGCCAGGCCGGCCTGATCGGCGGCGAATGGGTCGCGGCCGGGTCCGGCAGGACCGTCGACGTCATTGATCCGGCGACCCAAGAGGTGATCGGCACCGTGCCCGATATGGCCGGTCGGGAAACCCGCGAAGCCATCGAGGCCGCGAACGACGCCTATATGAGATGGAAAAAGAGGCTCCATGGCGAGCGCGCCGCGCTGCTGGAGAAATGGCACGGCCTGATCCTGGAGCACTTGGACGACCTAGCTCTGATCTTGACCACCGAGCAGGGAAAGCCGCTGGAGGAGGCGCGCGGCGAGATCCGCTACGGCGCTTCCTTCGTGAAATGGTTCGCCGAGGAGGCGCGCCGCATCAACGGCCACACCATCCCTTCGCCGACGCCCGACCGCCGAATCATCGTGTTGAAGGAGCCGGTCGGCGTGTGCGGCATCATCACGCCCTGGAATTTTCCCACCGCCATGATCGCTCGCAAGGTCGCGCCGGCGCTGGCCGCCGGCTGCACGGTGGTCATCAAGCCCTCCGAGTTAACGCCTTATTCGGCGCTGGCGCTTGGCGTGCTCGCCGAGCGCGCCGGCATTCCCGCCGGGGTCATCAACATCGTCACCGGCATACCGGCCGATATCGGCCACGAGATCATGGCCAACGAGACGGTGCGCAAGATCTCCTTCACCGGCTCGACGCGCGTCGGCTCGCTGCTGATGCGCGGCGCGGCCGTCACGGTCAAGCGGCTCAGCCTTGAACTCGGCGGCAATGCGCCTTTCATCGTCTTCGACGACGCCGACCTCGACCTCGCCGTCGAGGGCGCGCTCGCATCGAAATTCCGCAATGGCGGCCAGACCTGCGTCTGCGCCAACCGCATCCTCGTCCAGGCCGGCGTCTACGACGCCTTCGCCGCTAGGCTCGCCGCCCGGGTCAATGCCATGAGGGTCGGCCCCGGCACCGAGCCCGGCGTCGCGATCGGCCCGATGATCAACATGGCCGCGGTTGAAAAGATCAACCGTCACGTCACCGACGCGCTTGCCAAGGGAGCCACAATCGCCACCGAGCGGTCGGCGATGCCTTCTGGCAAGCAATATGTCGCGCCGCTGGTGCTGACAGGGGCGACAACCGGGATGCAGCTTGCCGGCGAAGAAACCTTCGGCCCGGTCGCGCCGCTGTTCCGCTTCAAGACGGAGGAGGAGGCGATCGCCATCGCCAACGGCACGCCCTACGGCCTCGCCTCCTATTTCTACACCGAAAGCCTGAGGCGCGCCTGGCGCGTCGGCGAGGCGCTGGAGTTCGGCATGGTGGGGCTGAACACCGGCTCGGTCTCGATGGAGGTGGCACCCTTCGGCGGCGTCAAGCAATCCGGCCTCGGTCGCGAGGGCGCGCAGGCGGGCATCGAGGAATACCTCGAAACGAAGAGCTTTCACATGGGCGGACTAGGCTGACGCCCCGGTTCATCGAATCCGGTCGAGCGCCTTGTAGTAGAGCCCGACCATCGGCAGGAACCACGGCTTGCCGGAATAGCCGGGAATGGAGGGCCAATTGACGCCCTTCATCGGGTTGCGATCCTCGCGGCCGAGCATGGCGTCGGCCAGGATCATGCCGAGATGGGTGGAAAGTTGCGCGCCGTGGCCCGAATAGCCCATCGCGTACCAGATGCCGTCGTGGTAGCCCGCCCTCGGATAGCGGTCCTTGGTCATGTCGACCAGGCCGCCCCAGCAGTAGTCGATCTCGATGTCGCCGAGCTGCGGAAAGACCCTGCGCAGGGCTTCGCGCAGGACTTGTCCGCTTTTGGCATCGGAACGCTGGTCCGACGTCGCCGAGAACCGCGCCCGGCCGCCGAAGATCAGCCGGTTGTCCGGCGAGAGGCGGAAATAATTGCCGATGTTCATCGAGTTGACGCAGGTCCGGTTGCCCGGCATGGTGGCGGCGATCTCTGCCACGCTCAACGGACGCGTCGCGATGATGAAGCTGCCGACCGAAATGATGCGGCGGCGAAACCAGCCGAAGTTCTCGGTCGTGTAGGCGCCGGTCGCCACCACGACGTTGTCGGCGGTGAGCTGGCCGCGTGATGTGGTGAGCTCATGCCTGCCACCCGCCCGCTTGGTATCTGTTACCGGCGTCCTTTCGTGGATGACGGCGCCGTGGCGCGCCGCGGAGGCGGCCAGGCCCACCACGAAGCGGCCCATATGCATCATTGCGCTCTTCTTCGACAGCATCGCGCCGTGGAAGGGTGAGCCAATCTCCGACTTCAGGTCTCCGGCCGACAGCAGCGCCGTATCCGGATCGACCTCGGCGTGGACGGCTTCGAAATTGCGGGCGATGGCCTCGAAATGCTGCGGCTTGGAGGCGAGCTTTAGCTTGCCGGCACGACGGAAATTGCAGTCAATCCCTTCCTCGGCAATCAGCGCCTCGATGGTGTCGATGGAATCGTCCAGCGCGCGATAGAGCGCGATGGCGCGCTCCCTGCCGAGCTCGGCCTTGGCCGAAAGATAGCTGTGCGCGAGGCCGTTGTTCAGATGCCCGCCATTTCGCCCCGACGCGCCCCAGCCGACGCGCTCGGCCTCAAGCACGGCGACCCTTGCACCGCCCTTGGCCAACTGGCGGGCAGCGGCAAGGCCGGTGAAGCCGCCGCCGATCACGGCGACGTCGTAGTGCCCTTCGACCAGATATTGGGCGGCACCGACAAAGACCGGAGCGGTGTCGTGCCAGTAGGAGACGAACTTCATCGCCGATTCGCCCGCTTCAGAGACCAACTACGCCCGGCAGACCGGAAATGTCGGCGATCTCGACATAGCCGTAATAGGGATTGGCCGGCTCGTGGCCGCGATTGACCCAAACCTTGTTCCTGATGCCCAGGTCGTGCGCCGACATTAGGTCGTAGCGGAAGGAGGAGGAGCAGTGAAGGATGTCCTCGGGTCCGCAGCCCAGCATGTCCAGCATGTATTCGAAAGCCTTGAAACGCGGCTTGTAGGCCTGCGCCTGTTCCGCCGTATACACGGCATGGAACGGCGCGCCGAGCTTTTCGACATTGGACATGATCTGCGAATTCATGGCGTTCGACAAAATGACCAATGGAATTTCACTGGCGACATTGGCCAGTCCCGCCGAAACATCCGGGTGCGGCCCCCAGGACGGAACGCGCTCGTAGACCATTCTCGCGGCATCGGGGCTGAAGGCGACGTCGTTCTTCTTGCAGGCCCGCTCAAGCGCGTTGTGAATGACATCGGCGTAGGGCTTCCAGGCGCCGAGGATTTCATCGAGGCGGTAGGCAGCGAAGTTCGTGATGAATTGCTGCATGCTCGAATCGTCGAGCCGGCTGCCGTAGAGGTCCCGCGCCGCTTCCGCCATCTGAAAGTTCGTCAGCGTCCCGTAGCAGTCGAAGGTGATGTATTTGGGTCTGAAGGAAGCCATTTCGTCGATCCCCGGTGGAAGCACATCCGCGTTTCGGATGCACTCATCATAGGGCCGTGCGCTGCGGTCACTGACCGAAATGGCCGTTATGGAAGCAGAAAGTTCCGTATCCACCGCCCGGTTTGGCACTCTGTAGCATCTCGCCCGCCGGCGAGCGGGCTAGCGGACGGCTAGGTGACCTGCGATGCCGCGGCGTCAGCACAAGATGCGGCGCGCGCGCCGGCCTATGGCGAAATATACCGTCCGGACCGAGCCCTTCAGTCAATCTGCGGCTCGCCGATGGCCGAAACTCGGCGCCGGAACTGAAGGATGCCTCATGCAACAGGGCGACATCGAAATTCGACCCTTCGGGCCGGACCATATCGCGGACGCAGCGGCGCTTTCCCGCCTCGAGAACTGGCCGCATCGCGCCGAGGATTGGCAGATGGCGCTGGAACTCAGCACGGGCGCGGTCGCACTCGACCCGAGGGGGCGCGTCGCCGGCACCATCCTGGTCACGCCTTACGGCCAGGATTGCGCCACCATCAACATGGTGATCGTAGACCGGAGTATGCGCGGCAACGGCCTTGGCCGCCGGCTGATGGAAACGGCCTTCGCGCTTGCTGGAGAGCGTCCGCTCAGGCTAGTGGCGACGAAGGATGGAATGCCGCTTTACGAAAAGCTCGGCTTCGTTTCGTCCGGTACGATCCTGCAGCATCAGGGCACAGTCGCATCCCTGCCCTTGCCCGAAAGCGTCGAAAAAGCCGGCAAGGACGATGTGTCGGAAATAAAAGCGCTCGACCGCGACGCCTATGGGGCGAATCGCGAAGCGCTGATCGATGCGATAGCCGAACGCGGTGAAATTGCCGTCATCCGCCGCGACGGCGCCATCGAGGCCTATGCCGCGATCCGCGCCTTCGGGCGCGGCACCGTAGTCGGCCCCGTCGTTGCTGGTGACGTGGTAGATGCCAAGGCACTGATTGGCTTTTTCGCCGCTGCCCGCCCCGGCGCTTTCGTGCGCGTCGATACCGACAGCAGGACGGGCATCGCCGGTTGGCTGGAGGAAATCGGTCTTGCCCATGCCGGCGGCGGCGTGGCCATGAACCGGCCGCCCAAGGCGCAAGATACAGCAAGACCGAAAATCTACGCCCTCGCCAACCAGGCGCTGGGTTAGCGCGGAGGACAAAATGCTCGCCAATTCCCTGGTCGAACTCGACCGCGCCCATCTCATCCACCCGGTCGCCTCCTATCGCGGCCACGAAAGCCTCGGCGTGCGGGTGCTGAAATCCGCCAGGGGCGCGACAGTGACCGATGCCACGGGGCGCCAGCTCATCGACGGCTTCGCGGGGCTCTGGTGCGTCAATGCCGGCTATGGCCATGACAGCATCGTCGAGGCGGCGGCGCGGCAGATGCGCGAGCTGCCCTATGCCACGGCCTATTTCGACCTCGGCTCGGAACCGGCCATACGGCTCGCCTCGGAACTGGCCGAACGTGCGCCCGGAGATCTAAACCACGTCTATTTCACCCTCGGCGGATCGGACGCGGTCGACAGTACGATCCGCTTCGTGCGCTACTACTGGCATGCCAGAGGCGAACCGAAGCGCGACCAGTTCATCTCGATCGAGCAGGGTTATCACGGCTCGTCTGTCGTCGGCGCCGGCCTTACGGCGCTTTCCGCCTTCCACGCCGGCTTCGGCGTCCCGCTGGACTGGCAGCACAAGATCCCTTCGCCCTATCCCTACCGCAATCCCGTGGGCGCTGACGGGGAGAAAATCACCGCCGCCTCGCTCGCCGCCCTGAAGGCCAAGATCGAGGAAATCGGGCCGGACAGGGTCGCGGCATTTTATGCCGAGCCGATCCAGGGATCGGGTGGCGTCATCGTGCCACCTAAGGGCTGGATCAAGGCGATGCGCGAGCTGTGCCGGGAATACGGCATCCTTTTCATCGCCGACGAGGTGATCACCGGTTTCGGCCGTACCGGCCCCCTATTTGCGTGCACGGAAGAAGACATTATTCCCGACTTCATGACGGTCGCGAAGGGACTGACCTCGGGCTATGTGCCGATGGGCGCGGTCTTCATGGCCGATCACGTCTACGATATCATCGCCGACGGCGCAGGCGGTTCTGCGGTCGGGCACGGCTACACCTACTCCGCCCATCCGGTCAGCGCCGCCGTCGCTCTGGAGGTTCTCAAGCTTTATGAGGGCAGCCTGCTGGAGAACGGAACAAGAGCCGGAGCGCGGCTGATGGAGGGACTGGCGAGCCTCGCCGACCATCCGCTCGTCGGCGACGTGCGCGGCCGCGGCATGCTTGCGGCCGTCGAACTGGTCGTCGACAAGGCGAGCAAGACGCCGCTTCCGGCGTCGGCGGCACCGGCTCGGCGCGTGTTCGACAGAGCCTGGGACAACGGACTCATCATCCGCGCCTTTGCGCATGGGGTGCTCGGTTACGCGCCGCCGCTCTGCTGCACCGACGGCGATATCGACGCAATCGTCGAGCGCACGCGCAAGACGCTCAACCAAACCCTAGACGACCCCGATGTGCGCAGGGCGTTGACGTGACAGACGACCCATAGCGCGTCTTTCGAAATGTCGCCGAGGCAGCCGATTTCGCAATTTTGTGCCGGAACCTCCCGCCAATTCGGCGAATCAAGCGCTTGGGAAGTGCCAGACTTGCTGCATGTCAGAGGCCACGAAAGGTGAGTTTGCGGCCATCTGAAGAAAGCCTGCTTTCGAACAGAGCGGCATGCCACTTTGTTGCTGCAAATCGGTCGTGCGTAGAGGAGAAGCTGGACTTGGCCAAAGGCTTTCGTGAATTCAAGTACATGACGTTCGACGTCGTCGGCACGCTGATCGACTTCGAGGGCGGCATCACGAATTGCCTCACCGAATTTGGCGCCGAGACCGGCGTCGCGATCGATAGCGAGGACGCGCTCACCCTATACCGCCAGGCCCGCTACATGGGCGACGCCGGCCTGTTTCCCGACGACCTAGTGCGCGTCTACAGCGTCATCGCGCCGAAGCTCGGGCTTCCAGTCGAGGAAGAATATGGCATTCGCCTGCGCGAGTCCGCGAAGAGTTGGGTGGGTTTTGCCGACAGCGCCGCAGCGCTGGCCAGTCTTGCGCGCTCCCATAGACTGATCGCCATGACCAATGCCCGGCGCTGGGCGCTCGACCATTTCGAGAAGGCGCTCGGATCGCCCTTCTTCGCCACATTCACCACCGACGACGCTGGGACCGAAAAGCCGGATCCGGCCTTTTTCGAGAAGGTCTTCGATTTCGTCGCGACTCGGGGCGACGACAAGAGCGACATCATCCATGTCGCGCAGAGCCAATACCACGACATCGGCATTTCACGGAGACTTGGCCTGACCAATTGCTGGATCGAGCGCCGCCATGGCCAGAAGGGCTATGGCGGCACGATCGAGCCCGAGCGTTTTACCAAGCCCGACTACCATTTCACCTCGATGGCCGCCTTTGCCGCGGCCGTGCGGGAAGACCTCACGCAGCAAGCCTGAACCCAGGGCCGGGTAAGTCCGCACAAGACGGTCGTCCGGCCAGAACCGCCAGAAAAAAGGGGAATGACATGACAGAGATCACAAACTGGACCAGCGCGGACGACGCCATGGTCGAAAACGCAATTCGCCGCGGCGCAAGCCGCCGCGAACTCCTGAAGATGCTGCTGGCTGGCGGCGCCGCAATGGCAGCCGGCAGCATGGTGCTCGGCCGGGCCGCGCAGGCCGTTGCCGCCACGCCGGTCTCCGGCGGAAGCTTCAAGGCGGCGGGATGGTCGTCCTCGACGGCCGACACGCTCGATCCGGCGAAGGCGTCGCTGTCCACCGACTATGTCCGCTGCTGTTCGCTCTACAATCGCCTGACCTTCCTCGATAAGGCCGGCAAGACGCAGATGGAGCTGGCTGAAAGTATCGAAAGCAAGGACGCCAAGACCTGGACCGTCAAGCTGCGCAAGGGCGTGACCTTCCATGACGGCAAGGAACTCACCGCCGACGATGTCGTCTTCTCGATGAAGCGCCACCAAGACCCGGCGGTCGGCTCCAAGGTCGCCCAGATCGCCGCGCAGATGTCCTCTTTCAAGGCCCTCGACAAGTCGACGGTCGAAATCACGCTAGCCAACCCGAACGCGGACCTGCCGACCATTCTGGCGCTGCATCACTTCATGATCGTTGCCGACGGTACGACCGACTTCTCGAAGGGCAATGGCACCGGCGCGTTCGTTCTCGAGACGTTCGAGCCCGGCGTGCGTTCGATTGTCACCAAGAACAAGAACTACTGGAAGGAGGGCAAGCCGTATCTCGACTCCTTCGAGTTCATCGCTATCAGCGACGACAGCGCTCGCGTCAATGCACTGCTGTCTGGCGACATAAACTATGCCGCCTCGATCAATCCGCGCACGATCAAGCTGGTCGAAAGCCAGCAGGGTTTCATGCTGTCGAAAACGACTTCGGGCAACTACACCGACCTCAACATCCGCCTGGACATGGAGCCGGGCAGCAAGGCCGATTTCGTCACCGGCATGAAGTACCTCGTCAATCGCGAGCAGATCGTCAAATCGGCACTGCGTGGCCTTGGCGAAATCGGCAACGACCAGCCCGTCTCGCCGGCCAACGTCTATCATAATGGCGACCTCAAGCCGAAGCCGTTCGATCCCGACAAGGCGAAGTTCCACTTCCAAAAGGCGGGTTTGCTTGGCCAGTCCATCCCGGTCATCGCCTCCGATGCCGCCACCTCGGCGGTCGACATGGCGGTCATTATCCAGGCCGCCGGCGCAGACATTGGCATGAAGCTTGATGTTCAGCGCGTGCCGTCGGACGGCTACTGGGACAATTACTGGCTCAAGGCGCCGGTCCATTTCGGCAACATCAACCCGCGTCCGACCCCCGACATCCTGTTCTCCTTGCTCTACGCCTCGAACGCGCCGTGGAACGAAAGTCACTACAAGTCGGAGAAATTCGACAAGATGCTAATCGAGGCGCGCGGCCTGCTCGATCAGGAAAAGCGCAAGGAAATATATGGTGCCATGCAGGTCATGGTCGCGGAGGAAGCCGGCACCATCATCCCCGCATATATTTCCAACGTCGACGCACTTTCCAGCAAGGTAAAGGGTTTGGAGCCGAACCCACTCGGTGGCATGATGGGCTATGCCATGGCGGAATATCTGTGGCTCGAAGCCTGAGAGACGCCTGCCGGGGACCGGTTCGCCAGTCCCCGGCCTTGGATCGCGGAACGTTTCACCGAACGCAGCAGGGAGCGCTTCATGAAGTCTGAGGTTGTCAACCTCGTGCTGAAGCGGCTGGCGGTCGCGCTCATCACCCTCCTGATCGTCCTGTTCGCAGTGTTTTTCGCCACCAGCATGCTGCCCGGGGACACGGCCTCGATCCTACTCGGCCAGGCGGCGACCCCGGAGGCGGTCGCCGGCCTGCGCGAGGCCATGCATCTCAACGATCCCGCGATCCTGCGCTTCCTGCGCTGGCTGCTGGGGTTGCTTCATGGCGACCTCGGTACCTCCTACGCCAACGACATGCCGGTTGCTGCGCTTATCGGAGGCCGCTTCCTCAACACCATGAAGCTTGCCGGCATCACGACACTGCTTTCGGTGCCGCTGGCGCTGACACTTGGGATCACCGCCGCGATGTTACGGGGCTCCCTCTACGACCGCATCGTCACCGTTGTTTCGATCGGCGTCATTTCCGTGCCGGAGTTCATGGTGGCGACGATCGCCGTGCTGCTTTTCGCCGTCTATCTTCGGTGGTTGCCCGCGCTGTCGTCGGTGAACGAAGTCCACTCGCTTGCTGACCTCGTACGCACCTACGCCATGCCGGTAATCACGCTGACCTTCGTCATCTCGGCACAGATGATCCGCATGACCCGCGCGGCGGTCATCGAGACACTCGCCACGCCCTATGTCGAAATGGCCCTGCTCAAAGGCGCCTCGCGGGGCCGCATGGTGCTCAAACACGCGCTGCCCAACGCACTCGGCCCGATCGTGAACGCGATCGCGCTGTCGCTGTCCTACCTGGTCGGCGGCGTCATCATCGTGGAGACGATCTTCAATTATCCCGGTATCGCCAAGCTGATGGTCGATGCCGTAGCGACCCGCGACCTTCCGTTGATCCAGAGCTGCGCGATGATCTTCTGTCTCGGCTATCTTTTCCTCATTACCAGCGCCGACATCATTGCCATCATGTCCAATCCGAGGCTCAGATGAGCATGACGCCAGCGGTCTCTGCACAACGGTCCTTCCTGGGCCACAGCTACAATCTCGTCGGGGTGGCGGCGTCGCTCGTCATCTTGGCCTGGATGCTGGTCGCGATCTTCGCGCCCACCATCATTCCCCATCCGGTCGGCGACATCGTCGACGACGATTATTTCGGTCCTATGCGGCAGGGCCTGTGGCTCGGTTCGGACTATCTCGGGCGCGACATGCTTTCGCGCGTGCTGATGGGCGCGCGCTATACGGTCGGCATTTCGGTGGCGGCCGTTTCCATTGCCTGTTTCTCCGGCGTCGTGCTGGGCATGATCGCGGCCGTGACCGGCGGCTGGCTGGACACCTGTCTCAGCCGCTTCCTCGACGCCCTGAACTCGATTCCCAGCAAGCTCTCCGGCCTGGTGATCGTAGCCGCCGTCGGTTCGTCGATACCAGTTCTAATCCTGACACTGGCGGTCATCTACACGCCCGGCGCCTACCGCTTCGCCCGGGCGCTGGCCGTCAACATCAACACCATGGATTTCATGACCGTGGCGCGGGTTCGCGGCGAAAGCACCGTCTATCTGGTTGGCTCCGAAATCCTGCCCAATATCATCCGCCCGGTCCTGGCCGATTTCGGCCTGCGCTTCGTCTTCATCGTGCTGCTGCTTTCCGGCCTCTCCTTCCTGGGATTGGGCCTGCAGCCGCCGCTCGCCGACTGGGGAGCGCTGGTGCGCGAGAACATCGGCGGCCTGCCCTTTGCCGCGCCCGCCGTCATAGTACCCTCCCTAGCCATCGCCAGCCTCACCATCAGCGTCAACCTGCTGATTGACAACCTGCCGCGAAAAATCAGGGACAGGGACATCTGAGGATGGGAAATCTCGTTGAGGTGAGGGACGTACAGGTCGAGGCGACGACGGACGCCGGACGCCTCGTCGATATCATCAGAGGCGTCAGCTTCGACATTGCCGAGGGCGAGATCGTCGCCCTGATCGGTGAGAGCGGTTCGGGCAAGACGACGGTGGCGTTGTCGTTGATGGGCTACGCCAGGCCCGGCTGCCGCATCACCGGCGGCAAGATCATCGTCGATGGCAAGGACATGGCGGCACTTCCCGAAAAGGAACGCGCCAGGATGCGCGGCACCGAGATTGCCTATGTTCCGCAAAGCGCGGCGGCCGCTTTCAATCCCGCCTCGACGATCATGGAGCAGGTGATCGAGGTCACGCGCATCCACGACCTTATGCCGCCCGAACAGGCGCGCAAGCGCGCGATTGAACTGTTCAAGGCTCTGTCGCTGCCAGACCCCGAGACGATCGGCGCACGCTATCCGCACCAGGTGTCTGGCGGGCAATTGCAGCGCCTGTCGGCGGCCATGGCGCTGATCGGCGATCCCAAGCTGGTGATCTTCGACGAGCCGACGACGGCGCTCGACGTGACGACGCAGATCGACGTGCTGAAGGCGTTCAAGTCGGTTATGAAAAAGGGGGGCATATCGGGCGTTTACGTCTCCCATGATCTCGCCGTCGTCGCCCAGATTGCCGACCGCATCGTGGTCCTGAAGGGCGGCCAGGTGCAGGAGACCGGCGCGACTTCTTCGATCCTGTCTGCCCCCAGCCATCCCTATACCCGTGAATTGCTGGCAGCCTTCGATCCAAAGCCGCGAGCCGCCGTGGCTGGCGGCGTCGCGGAAAAGAAGTCACTGCTGCGTATCGAGGATCTGACTGCGGGATACGGACCCGTTGATGGAGACGGCGTGCCGCACGTGTGCGCCGTCAGGTCGGTCAGCCTGTCGGTGGAAAAAGGCCGCAATCTCGGCATCATCGGCGAATCCGGCTGCGGGAAGTCGACGTTGGCGAGAGCCATTGCCGGCATCCTTCCGGCCGCCAAAGGCAACGTCGTTTTCGACGGCGGAGGAGTAAAACGCGCGGCACGGGAGCGCACCCGCGACCAATTGCGCGAGATGCAGATCGTGTTCCAGTACGCCGACACGGCGCTCAATCCGGCCAAGCCGGTCGAGGACATCATCGGCCGGCCGTTGGCCTTCTATCACGCGATGGACAGGCACGCGCGCTCCAAACGTGTTGACGAACTGCTTGACATGGTGCGCCTGCCCAGACCCCTACGCCACCGTCATCCGGCGGAACTTTCAGGCGGGCAGAAGCAGCGCGTGAACTTCGCCCGGGCGTTAGCCGCCGAGCCCAAGCTCATCATCTGCGACGAAATCACCTCGGCACTAGACACGGTGGTGGCTTCCGCCGTGATCGAACTGCTCAAGGAACTGCAGCGCGAACTGGAACTGTCCTATATCTTCATCAGCCACGATCTTTCCGTCGTCGAAGCGATCTGCGACGAGATCATGGTGATGTACAATGGCGAGCAAGTGGAAAATATCGCGCCCAACAAGGTGAGGGTCCCCGCCCATCCCTATTCCAAGCTGTTGTTCTCCTCCGTCCCGAAACTCGACCCGGCCTGGCTGGACAACCTCGTGCGCGATCCGGCGCTCGTCAGCCAGTATGGCCACCAATGAGCACGCGGCGGTCCCTCACATGGGAAACAGGCTGGGCAGCGGCATGTGCGCCTTGACGATTGGTGACTTCAGCACCACGAAGCTGAAATACTTGTCGATGCCGATATCCATGTCGGTCAGCCGTTCCATGATCGTCTGATACTCACCAATCCCGGCGGTCACGAATTTCATCAGATAGTCGTAGCCACCGGAGACCAGATGGCATTCGATGACCTGGTCGATCTTTTCAACGACCGAGAGAAAACGCGCGAAATCCACCTGGCGGTGGTTCTTCAAGGTGATCTCGGTGAACACGGTCAGCGTCTGGCCGAGCTTGCCGAGATTGACCTGCGCGGAATAGCCCTCGATGTAGCCCTCCGACTGCAGCTTCTTGACCCGCATCAGGCACGGGCTCGGCGACAGATGCACTAGGTCAGCCAGTTCCACATTGGTGATGCGGCCGTTCTTCTGCAGCTCGTGCAGGATCTTGATGTCGATCCGATCCAGCTTCATGACCATCTCCAAAGCACGCCGCAGCACAAAATGCTGCCCCCTTAGCCCGCCGCCGACACTATCACAGTTCGCGATCCTATTCATTCGGATCGCCGTGGCTTTGAAACATGTAAAAGCGATTGCTGCGAAATGGTCAGAACAAAATTCTGCCGATTCTCCATTTGCAGCACCGGCTGCCGGTCGGAGACGGTAGATTGAGGCGTCAAGACAGAGAGAATCATGCCCGCGCCGCTGCATATCATCGAGACTTCGCGTGAGTTGCCGCGTTGCGCCGACGCCGTCGTCATTGGCGGCGGCATTGTCGGCATCTTCGCGGCCTATTACCTGGCGGGGAGCGGCATGAAGGTCGCGCTTGTCGAAAAGGGACGCATCGGCGCCGAGCAGTCTTCCCGGAACTGGGGATGGTGCCGCCAGCAGAACCGCGACGCCCGCGAGCTGCCTATGGCGACCCGAAGCCTCGCTCTGTGGGAGCGCTTTGCGGCGGAAACCGGCGAGGACACCGGCTTTCGCCGCTGCGGCCTGCTCTATGTCAGCAATGACGAGGCGGAACTGGCTGGCTGGGCGCGTTGGCGTGACTTCGCCAAAACGGCTGGTGTCACCACGCACATGCTCGACGGCGCAGAGGCGAGCGAGCGTGGCCGCGCCACCGGCCGGACCTGGAATGGCGGCGTCTTCTCGCCGACCGACGGCACCGCCGATCCGTCGCGGGCCGCGCCCGCGGTCGCTCGCGCCATCCTCAAGCTCGGGAGCACCGTGCACCAGAATTGCGCCGCGCGCGGCATCGAGACCGAGGGCGGTCGCCTGAGTGGCGTGGTCACGGAAAGCGGAACGATCCGGGCGAAGGCGGCGGTGCTCGCCGGCGGCGCCTGGGCATCCTCCTTTTGCCATCAGTTCGGCTTCCGCTTTCCGCAGGCATCGGTCCGCTCGTCCATCCTTTCGGTCTCACCCGGCGCGGAGGGCCTGCCCGATGCGCTGCACACGGCCCGGATTTCGGCCACTCGCCGCGGCGACGGCGGCTACACGCTTGCGATCAGCGGACGCGGCCGCGTGGACATGACGCCGCAGCAGATGCGCTTCTCCTCGCAGTTCCTGCCCATGTTCCTGAAACGATGGCGGAGCCTCGCACCCGGCGGCCTGCAGGGTATGCGCTCGGGCCACGAAACGCTCAAACGCTGGCGGCTCGATCGGCCGACGCCGATGGAGCGGACGCGCATCCTCGATCCGGTCCCGGATCTGGCGACCATCCGCCTGACGCATGCCCGGGCGCTCGAACTGCTGCCGGCGCTCAGGCAGACCAGGATCAGCGCGGCCTGGGCCGGATACATCGACAGTACGCCGGACGGCGTGCCGGCCATCGGCGAGATCCACAGCGTTCCGGGCCTCTTCCTGGCTGCCGGATTTTCGGGACATGGTTTCGGCATCGGCCCCGGCGCCGGACATCTCATTGCCGATCTGGTGACCGGATCGGAACCGATCGTCGATCCAAAACCCTACGATCCGCAACGCTTCGATGCTTCGGCCTGGGGAAAAGTCGCCGATTTCTAGAGCGCGGTCCGTTCCGACGTGACGGGGGTCCCCCATTGCGTCAACACTCCTCGATAAACGCGCCGATCGGCGCCGGGCGGACGGGTACCTGACCGCGAAACCTGCCGACAGCAGCGGCCGTGCAACCGGCTTGCGCCGCGATGAGGTCGACGGAAGCCAACTGGCAGTAGCGCCCCTGGCATCGCCCCATTCCGGCGCGCGACAGCGACTTCACCCTGTTGGCCTCGCCACCGCCGAAATCCGCGCCCTCGCGCACGGCTCCGGCGCTCACATTCTCGCAACGGCAGACGATCGCCTCGTCGGGAAGTGCCCGCGCCATCGCCTCCGGCCAGGGGAAGGCGGTCGCCAGACCGAGCGCGAATCGCTCGAGCCGCTTGAGCTTGCGCAGATCGGCGCTCACGGAGGGCGCCGGAATTCCAATATCGGACAAGCATGCGACCGCAGCGAGCCTGCCGGTGATTTCCGCGCCGTCCGCCCCAAGCAGGCGAGCCCCATCGCCCGCAAGGTAGATGCCGCTGCCAGCCCGCCCTATCGCGTCGGTCTTCGGCAGCCATTGCCGCCACTGCTCGTCATAGTCGAAGGTGCATCCGGTCAGGTCGGCGAGATGCGTCTCAGCCCGCAAGTGCCAGCCCATAGCAACCATGTCGCATGGGGTGAGGCGCTGCCGGCCGCCTGCATCGCGCCAACGCATCGCCCTGACGCCCGACGCGTCAGCTTCGATCTGATCAAGCGTCACGCCGGCGTGATAGCGGCGGCCGAGCTTTGCCCGCAGAGCCAGACCACGCAGCGCGATCAACGGCCGGGCCGCAAGTCCCGAGAATCCGCGCATTTGCTGACGCCAGGACGAAGTATCCAGCACCGCGGCCATATCTGCTCCGGCCTTGAGGAGTTGTGCGCCGACCAGCGTCAGCAATGGCCCCGATCCGGCGAGCACGATTCGCCGCCCGAGCGCCACACCCTGGCTCTTGAGCGCGATCTGCGCCGCGCCTAGGCTGTAGATGCCGGCGTTCTGCCAGCCTAGGATGGGGGCGACGCGGTCGGACGCGCCGGTGGCAAGGATCAGGCTGTCATAGGGGATCATGTCTACGCCGTCCTCCCCCAGCACGTGGATCTGCCCATCGTGTACGGCGATGACTGAACTTCCCGCGCAATGCGTTAGCCGCCCCTCTTCGGCTAACTGGTCGAACAGCCCATGCAGCGCGCGGGCCTTCGCCGCTTCCGACCCGTAGAGCTGTTCCGGCGTGCAGACGAAGCCGTCCGGCGGGCGGCGATAGATCTGCCCGCCGGCGCGATGTCCTTCATCGACCACCACCGGATAAAGCCCCGCCTCCACTAGCGTCACCGCCGCCCTCATGCCGGCCGGACCAGCGCCGACGATCACGATCTTCGGCGATGCGACGTCGCTCACGGCCAGCTCTCCGGAGGCGTCGTGCGCAGTCGCATGCCCTCAGTGATTGGCGTGGAGCATGCCCGCAGCCGCGGCCCCTCGTCCTGCCACACCCAGCAATCCTGGCACGCTCCCATCAGACAGAAACCAGCGCGCGGCTCGGGCCCGAACTCGGATGTTCGCAACGCGTGTCCCGAAGCCAGCATGGCGGTCAACACGGTGTCGCCAGCAAGCGCGAAGCGTATCTCACCGTCGAGAAGGAAATGCGTCTCCGCCCGGTCGTGTTCGGCCAGCCGGACGATGCGGCCGGCGGTGATCATTCCGCAGCCTCTTGCACCGGACGCGGACGAGGCAATTCGGGGAACCGCTCGCAGACCGCATCGAAGGCGGCCTGGACGCCATCCGCCCCCGAGCGCCCTTTCATGCGGCGAAAAATCTCCGTCTTGGCAAAGAATCTCCAATGGATCGGCAAAGCATCCAGCACGGCGTGGAGCCGGTCATAGGCCGCCGGCGTCCACTGCGCTTCGTAGCCATCGCGTTCCGGGCCGAAATGGAAATGGCCGGCGGGCAGCTTGTGCGTCGCGCGCAATTGCGCGGTCGCCTGCTCGTCGACCTCGCCGTCGCGCAGGACGACGCCGTAGTCGCGCTCGGCCGCTTTCGGCGAGACGTAGCCGCGCCGTACGTCCCCAGCGACCCGCCAAGGCTCGCGCTGATGCGGATCGCCGCGCCCACCGCCGCCGGCGGAGCGGATCTCCAGCACGTCGCCGGGCTGCAGCACCGCCGTGTCGATGTTGCCCAGCCGCCGCTCGTGCTCTGTCCCCGGATTGACGACCATGTCGGACAGGCCGGCCGCCTTGCCGCCCAGCACGCCCCAGGGGCGGAAGAAGCTGCGGTCACGGTTGCGCGCTGTGATCCTGGAATCGGGCGCGAAGACGCGGAAGGCCATCTCGGTCGCCAGCCCGCCGCGCCAGCGGCCTGCGCCACCGCTGTCCTTCGCGAGTCCGTATTTGATGAATTCGACCGGTGTTTCGGTCTCGGTGATCTCGATCGGCGTGTTCTTCAGATAGGCGGCGTCCGCCCCCGATCCGTTGGTGCCATCGCGATGTGGCATCGCGCCGCCGCCGCCCACCACCGGGTTCACCGCCGCGATGACGCTCCGGCTGCTGCGCTCATCGACAGTCATGACGTTGACGATGCAGTTGTTGCCGGCAGGAGCGGCGGGCAGGCGCTCCGGCAGCGCCTGCGAGAAGGCGCCGAAGATGACCGAGCGCAGCCGGGCGCAAGTGAGCGAGCGCATGCCCACGGCGGCGGGATGGATCGGGTTCAGCACCGAGCCTTGAGGCGTGATGCAGATGAAAGGCCGGGTAAGGCCAGTGTTGAGCAGGAGCTTCGGGTTGAGCGTGTAGAGTACATAGTAGACGCCGACGAGAAGCATGGTGTGGCGCGGATCGCCGCCCGAAGGCACGTTGAGCGACGAGCCGAGCTGCGGATCGGAGCCGGTGAAGTCGAGAACCGCCTCGTCGCCTTTGATCGTCAGCGTCAGCTTGAGCCGGCAGGGATTTGCCTCGACTGAATCCTCGTCGGCGTAGTCGGCGAACTCCCACTTGCCGTCGGGCATGGAACGCAGTACGTCGCGCGCCTGCGCCTCCGCATGGTCGAGCAGAGCGGAAACGCCCTCGATGAAGCCGGGCTTGCCAAACTTGCTCACCATCGCCTGGATCTTGCGCTCGCCGGCGTTGAGCGCGCCAACCAGCGCCTTGATGTCGCTGATGTTGAGGTCGGGCTTGCGCACATTGGTGCTCATGATCCGCAGAATCGTCTCGTCGAAGACGCCTTCCCTCACCAGCTTCATGGGAGGAAAACGGATGCCTTCCTGGTGGATTTCGGTGAGCGCCCGGCTGAGCGAGGCCGGCACCGCACCGCCCATGTCGGTGTTGTGGATATGACCGCCGGTCCAGGCGACGATCTCGCCGTCGACGAAGACCGGCTTCCACAGATGCGTATCGGGCGCGTGCGTCGCGACATGGCCGGAATAGGGATCGTTGGTGAAGGCGACATCCCCCGGCCGGTAGTGGTCGATCATGGCAATAGCGCGGTGATAGGAAAGCCCCGGATACCAGGTGGCGCCGAGTTCCATCGGGACGGCGAAGGTCGCGCCCGAACGGTCCATCAGCATCACGGTGAAATCCTGCGTCTCCTTCACGAACGCCGAGTGCGCGGTGCGATGCAGCGTGTGGGCCATGTTCTCGGCGGTCGCGCGGGCATGGTTCGCCAGAACCTGAAGGTTTGTCCGGTCAAACAAGGGCGTCACTCCGCGAAGGTCAGAAGAAGGTTGAGGTGGCGGTCGACCTGTGCCTTCGTTCCCGCGGGAATGGCAAAGGTGGTGTCTTCCTGCACTACCACGGCGGGCCCGCGGAACGTGCTGCCTGGCGCCAGCGTCTGCCGGTCATGCAGGTCGACGGTTTCGACGCTCAGGCCCGTGTAGACCGGCAGCCGGCGCGCCGGAATGGCCGGGACCTCGATCTCGTCGGTCTCCGGGAAAGAGAGCGTCGGACCCGCCCCTATGGCTGACAGCCGGACGTTCACAAGCTCGATCGCGCCGTCCGGGTCGTGGAAATCGTAGAGCTGCTCATGGGTGCGGTGGAAGGCATGCTCGATGGCGGCCGCATCGCCGTCTGCCAACCACTCCGGCGAAAGGACGACTTCGATCTCATAGCTCTGACCGACATAACGCATGTCGCAAGAGAGACTGAGTTCCGCGGTCGCATCATGCCCCTGCGCTACGAGCCAGTCGCGGCCTTCGCGTGCGAGAGCCTCGAAGGCCTCCTGGATCGCGGGGAGCGACGCGGCCGACAGCGGCGTGAAGATGGTACGGATGAAATCGCCGCGCAGGTCCGCCACCAGTCCGCCCAGCGCCGACACCACGCCGGGCCGGCGCGGTGCCATGATGCGCTTCATCCCGAGTTCGCGGGCAAGGAAGGCGCCGAGCATCGGCCCGCCGCCGCCGAAAGGCATCAGCGTGAATTCGCGCAGGTCGACGCCAGCGCGCGAAGCGAGCTTCTCGACCTCGACGAACATCTCCGACACCGCGATGTCGAGGATCGCCTGCGCGGTCTGCTCGATCGGGCGGCCGAGCTGGGCGGCAAGCTCGCCGACTGCGCGATGCGCCAGCCCCGTGTCGATCCGGAGCTGGCCATAGGCCATCTCGCTGTGGCCGAGCCATCCGCACACCACCATGGCGTCCGTCACCGTCGCCCGCTCGCCGCCCTGGCCGTAGCATGCGGGCCCCGGCGTCGAACCGGCCGATTCCGGCCCGACACGCAGCACCCCTTGCGCGTCGACACTGGTGATCGAGCCGCCGCCGACGCCGATCGAACTCACCGACACGGAGGGAATGTGGAGCGGAAATTCGCCGATCAGCTCGCCGGTGCCGAACTGCGCCTCGCCGCCGATGATGAGCGCGAAATCGGCCGACGTGCCGCCGATGTCGAGGGTGAGAACCTTGTCCTCCCCGGCCTGACGCGCCAGCCAGGAGGCGCCGATGACGCCGGAAGCCGTTCCCGACAAAAGCATGTTCACGCAGGCGTGCTTGCCTTCGGCGGCGTTCATCAGCCCGCCGTTTGACTTGGTAAGCAACGGACGAGCCGGAACGCCGCGATCCTTCAGCCGCTCCTCCAGTGCCGTCAGATAGCCGCAGACGCGCGGATGGACGTAGCCGTTGAGAATGGCGGTCGAGCTGCGCTCGTATTCGCGGATGACCGGCCACACCTCGGCCGAGGTGAAAACGAAGAGCTCGGGCGCGAGACGCGCGATCGCCGCCTTCACCGAGGCTTCCTGCGTGCCATTGCGCCAGGAATGGAGGAAGGACACGATGATGCCTTGCGCGCCGTTCGCTTTCGTCGCAGCGACCGCCCTCTCCACAGCCGCCATGTCCGGCGCCCGCGATTCACTGCCATCGGCGCGCATGCGCGCCGGAATGCCGAACACCATGTCGCGCGAGATCAGCGGGTCCGGCCGCGAGCAGAACAGCGAATACATGTCCGGCATGCGAAGCCGCGCAAGCTCGATCACGTCCTCGAAGCCGGCATTGGTGAACAGTGCCAGCGGCGCGCCCTTGCGCTGGATGATGGTGTTGATGCCGACGGTCGTGCCATGCACGAAGCGGGTCATATGGGTCGGATCGAAGCCTTCGCGCTCAGCCATAAGGGTGAGTCCGGTCATCAGCTCGGCGCCCGGATCTTCCGGCGTCGTCAGCACTTTCAGCGAGGCGACGCGGCCGGAATTTGCTTCGAGCGCGCAGAAATCGATGAAGGTCCCGCCGATATCGACCCCGACTTTCCAGTCGGCCGCGTTCTGCGTTTCATCCGCCGCTATGGCACCGTCCATGATGCGTCCCTTCCTGTCTGCCAACCGAAGTTGGCATGACCGGATTGTCCGGGTCCAAGATGGATGATGAGTAAGGATATAAGTTTTGCTTATGCCATTGGGTCTCGCTCGCCCAGGACTGTGGAACAGGCCGCGCGGATTTCATCGCGCATCATCTCGTCGGCCCGCGAAAGGGCTCGTGCGCGCGAGGTAAGCAATGCGATCGGAAACTCCGGTCCTGCCGCGAGCGGCCTGACCGCAAGTCCGGCAAACTGGTGCCACGGCAGCAGCGCGTCGACCAAGGCGATGCCTAGGCCGGCCTGGACGAAGCCGATTGCGGAGATGGAGGCGTCGATCTCGAGCGTTGGCGAAAGCGCCGCCCCCTGCGCGCGAGCCGCATGGGCCAGTTCGTCGGCAGGGCGCGTGTTTCCGCGATAGGTCATCAACTCTTCCCCGGCGAGGTCGGCAAGCGTCAGCTCGGTCTTCTTTTGCAACGCGTGCCCGGCGGGCAACAGGCAAGCGAAGCCTATGCTTCCGACCACCTCGGCGTCGATGTCGGGAGGCAGGCGATCGTCCATGGCCACGCCGAGACTGACGTCACCTGCGCGCAGCATGTCGATGATCGCGGCGATCGGCGCGCTATGGGAACGCAGCAATATGTTGGGGTGCTGCGTCCGAAATCTAGTGAACGCGCGCGGCAATATCGCCATGGACGGCGGCGGCGAGGCCGCGACCCGCACCAAACCCGCCCGACCGAGGCGCAGGTCGGTAGTCTTGCGGCGCAACCCCTCCAGCCCCGCCGACAGCCGCTCGGCATCGGGGAATATCTCCAGCGCATCAGGGGTCGGCCGCAGCCGGCCCTTAATGCGCTCGAACAACGTGAAGCCGAGTTCGTCCTCGGTGTGGAGCAGGATCTGGCTGAGCGCCGGCTGGGAGATGTTCAGCATGCGCGCCGCGGCGGTCACGGTGCCCGCGCGCATGACGGCTATGAATACTTCGAGCTGCCGCGCCCGCATTACCACTCCATAGGTAAAGCTTATGGGTTTCGTCCAAACCCATCTTTGACGCAATGCCATGGCGCGAACAAGATGCACGCATTCAAAGGATCAGCAGCTTTGCGCTGAGGAACGACTATGGATGTGATCGTGCTGGGCGGCGGACTGATGGGGACGGCCTCGGCCTATTTCCTTGCCAGGCGCGGCGCCCGCGTAACGCTGATCGAGCGCAATCGGATCGGCACCGGAGCGACCGTCGCCTCCTTCGGCAACATCCGGCGCACGGGACGTTATCTGTCGCAGCTTCCGCTGGCGCATCGCTCGCTCAGGCTGTGGGGCGAAGCCGAAAAAATGCTCGGCCGCGACGTGGAATTTCGGGCCACCGGCCATATCCGGCTGATCTTCGATAGGGGCAGTCTTGCAGACATGCGGGCCTATGCTCAAGCCGCGCAGCCCTGGGGGCTCGAGCTGGAGGAACTCGGCCGGCGCGAGATCCATATCCGGTTTCCGGGCGTCGGCCCCGACGCGATCGCAGCGTCGTTCTCGCCGCATGACGGCAGCGGCAATCCGCGGCTGGCCGCACCGGCCTTTGCCGAGGCTGCGCACGGGCTGGGCGGGGAAATCATCGAGGAAGCCGAGGTTGAAAAGGTCGAACGGACCGAGTCCGGTTTCCTTGTCGTCACTTCAAAAGAGTCTTTCGCCGCCGAGTGCCTGATCAACACCACCGGCGCCTGGGGCGCGCGCATCGCGGCGCAATTCGGCGAAGAGGTTCCGCTCGACGCCCGCGGCCCGCAGATGGGGGTGACCGAGCCGCTGCCGTATCGGATCCTGCCGGTGGTCGGCATCTGGACGCGCGACAAAGACTATGGCGCCTATCTGCGTCAGGTCGAACGTGGCAACATCGTCTTCGGCGGCGCGGCTGAACGGGTGCCGGTGGACCTCGATCCGGGCCACGCAGCCGCCAACCCCATGCGACTGCCGGCGCAGTTGCGCGCGGTCGCGCGGCTGCTGCCGGCAATCTCGCAGGTGGCAGTTATCCGCACCTGGTCCGGCTGCGAGGGCTATGTGCGGGACATGCTGCCGATCATGGGGCGCTCGGCGACGACGCCGGGCCTGTTCCACGCCTTCGGCTTCAGCGGACACGGCTTTCAGCTCGGCCCCGGCGTCGGCGACGCTATGGCCGAGCTCATCATGACAGGCCGTTGCGCAACGCCACTCGATGATTTCCGAATCGATCGCTTTAACCGTGGACTCTGACAAAGCGAATCGAACGATTGGCCTTTCCAAGGACATAGCAATGACCGCTTCCAGGAAACGGCAGAGCTCACCGCTATGGTCGATATGTGTGGCGCATAGCCGTCCGGCGGTACCGGGGCAGTGAACCGACAGTCCCTTCTGGAGAGCGAAGCCGAGAAAGCAGACTTACACAGCATGTTCGAACCACGCAGGTGTAGTCGAATCTCCTCTGGTGGGCTGTGCGCTCATCAGGCCGACACAAAGTGACACAGAGTCGTGCCGGGCCGAAGACCGTCAGAGCGTTAGGAAGGATGCCAAACAGGAAATCGTCGACATAGCCGACCGAGAGGCTCCCCATCAGCCCCACGCTTGCCATCGAGGCTGCGTCCGCCGCCGCATTGACGAGGCGGCTTACTATATCGCGTGCATGGAGCAGGAACTCCCGGCCGGCCTCCGTCAGTTCGACACCGTTGGCGCGGCGTTCGAACAGCTTGGTTCCCAATTCATATTCCAGATTGGAGATTTTGCGGCCAAGCGGCGGCTGTGAGACATTCTGGTGACGGAAGGGATCAAGTCTGCCGGCACGATGAGGTTGGAATTTCCCGATAGCGTGTCACCGGTTGTCCAAATACGAGGAATCGAATTCGGCAATGCGGATGAGCGTAGGCATGTCATGCAATGTGACGATGTGATCGTTCAACGACAGCAGTTCCTGGCGATGCAGTTGACGCAACATCCGATTGAGATGGACGTGGGTAATGCCAAGGGCGTCCGCCAGATCTTTTTGCGTCAGTGGGCATTCATACTGGTCTGGTGCCGCGTATCCGACTTGATTGAGACGGTAGCCGATCTCGATAAGGAAGTGGACGGCACGCTCAAGCGCTCCACGAGATCCTATGTTGACGAGGTGCTCCGCTATGATCACAGCGTCACGTGAAAGCGACCAGAGCACACCTTCGCACAGCAGCGGGGACTGGCGGATGGTGGAGGTCAATCGATCGACGCTCACCTCGGAAACGACGATATCCGTCAGGCCCGTGACATTATAGTTCAGCTTCTTCACCAGGAGGCTGGGCAAACCCACAAAATCGCCAGGCAGGCGAAAATCGAATATCTGCCGCCGACCATCGGACATTTCTCGATACGAGCAGGCCCAGCCCTCATGCAGGACATAGGCAAACCGAGACGGCTGGTCCCCGGTTTCCAATTCCTCTCCGGCTTCGAGGTGCAGTCTCCGGGTGGAGAATTGAGCAAGAAGCTCCTGCTCCACAGTCGTTGGAACAAATTGCCGAAGCTTGCGCCCCAAGGCGCCAAGTTCATCAGCGTACCCCTTCGTTCTCACGCCGAGATTCCCCATACTTCCCCATGATGGGCTTCAAGAAGGCGTAATTATGGCAAATCTATACTTGAATAATCCATACACTTTCGGTGTATATTCTTTCCATTCAATATTTACCGATAATTTATCTTTATCCTTCCCCAAATCACCACGGGGAGATTGACGGAATCCGCAGTAAACGGCCACAAATTTGGCGAATTTAATATTGATTCAGCAAAATCCATTTATAACCTGCCGCGGAAATCACTTCAGCGAGAGCCATTTGTGAGGCTTCAGCCGAAAGATTTGGACAACGGGATGCAGGGCATAATTATCGGTCAATGGACACAAAATTGGACGAGATGTTGTCCTAACGAAATGCCCAGCGCAGCTATTCCATCGAAGCCGACAGTACTTTTGGCGGAGCTTTCATCCGAAAGCGGTCAGAGGATGTACGCCCATTGCAGGCTTCCGTTTGAAACGAACAGTTCATTCGCGAGGTTCGCCTGAAATTGTCATTCTAGGACATGAAATGGATTGTCGGCAACAGACTTTTACTCAATGTCAATACCATATGATCGCAAATCACAATTTTCATCCGTTCATATTTTGTCGATCTCCCGTGAACGACATTTGAAATTCCCTCAGTTCTGAATGACAGCCACCACACCGAAACGGCAGAAATTCGTGCTTTATAATCTCTTAGAGAGACCTCGAAGAATCGAAATATATTAACTAAGACAATTTTCATTCCAAATATACATATAAAAATCTTATGACCGATGAAAACATCACTATGTTGTGATCGGAATTTGTCGAGACATTTATAGTCCTTTATACGACCTATACTCCAAAAAAATTGGTATATTTAAATACCTCTGCAGTCATGCCTTATAGGTATCCCGAAAAAGCACCGTGAAATTGATCTAGATCAATGACGCTAGCGACTAATTGTGTATATTGATTATATGTTCTGCCCAAGCCGGTCGGAAATTATGGCTAGTGCCCATTCGGCCGGCTTTCGATTGAACATGGGGTGCAGGAGCGTAGCCAACCAAACTGCGTCTTGGTCTTGCTTGGGGTTAGGCTGCTTGACCATGGTCGGCGCATGGGGGAGGAGTTCATGGAATCGATCGTAGGAAGTAACGGGAAGCAAATCTCGCCAGGAATCCCGCCTGCTCTTTTGAGTCGGGGAAACTCAACTGAACGAATGGAAATCGAAAATAGAGAGAAACGTGGACGCTCGCTTGTGCTTCTGGACAACCGGGCTCTCGATCGTGAGTGCCTTGCCCAGGGTATCAGCGGGTACAAGCCGGGCATGGAAGTCCTGGCGTTCGGATCGATCGAAGAATGGAAGCGCGTCAGGGATCAGTTTCCGCCTCTCGCGGCCATACTTATGCACATCGGCAACAAGGATGTTGCCGACCAGCAGGTAGGCGACGAGATCCGCCGACTAGTGGCGGAATTCAAGACGGCGCCGGTCATCATCCTCGCTGATTCCGACCAGCTTACGCAGATTCTCAAGGCGCTGGAGCACGGTGCCCGTGGATACATACCTTCCAATGTGGGCATCCGTGTTTGCGCGGAGGTGATAGAACTCGCGCTCGCCGGCGGCATCTTCGTTCCGGCAAGCAGCGTGCTGGCCGTGCGTCAAATACTCGAAGCCAACGGTGAAATAACGCACCCGCTGGCCGGACTGTTCACCCTTCGCCAAGCAGAGGTCGTCGAGGCGTTGCGCCGCGGAAAGGCCAACAAGATCATCGCTTACGAGCTTAATCTGCGGGAAAGCACGGTCAAGGTACACATCCGCAACATCATGAAGAAGCTGAAGGCCTCGAACCGCACGGAAGTAGCCTTCAAACTCAAGGATCTCTTCCCTGCGACGAACGGACGTTAGCAGGAACGGACTCCGGTCGAGCAATCCTCCCACGGGAACGCGGGAGGATTCCGCTTATGCCTGAGTGGTCACAGACCCGTACCTCGGGCCACCACCATAACCGTTCTCGAAAGAATGCTTATATCAAGCGATAGCGAAATCTCACTGGCATAGCGAGTGTCGTAGCCTGCACGCTCCGCAAAAGAACAATCGTTTCTTTCGTTGACCTGCCAAAGACCGGTCAGGCCCGGCCGGAGGGTGTAATAGGCAGTGCCGGGATAGAGACGCTTCTGATCAACGCAGATCGGACGTGGACCGATCAGACTCATATCACCCCGCAACACGTTCAGAAGTTGCGGGAGTTCATCCAGCGAATATTTTCGCAGATACCGGCCTATCCCGGTAATGCGGGGGTCCTTGCGCAATTTTTGCGCACTTTCCCACTCATGTCTCGCGGCCGGATCGCCCTGCAGATATTGGGCCAGCCTTTGCTCCGCGTCAGGCACCATGGAGCGAAGTTTCCAGATGGTGAAAATCCTGCCGTTCCTTCCCAGGCGTTGCTGGCTGTAAAAGGCCTTGCCGCCATCCAGGCGCACAAGCAGGGCAAGGGCACCGACGAGCGAAAGAGTGAGAGGAGCGGTGACGATGACTGCGGCGACATCGATGCCGCGTTTGACGACAGGGTAAAACCGAAGCCGGCGCGACGCCGAGACGGCCATTTCCGCCGTCGGCATAGGCACATACGGCACCTGGAGGCGCTCGAACATGAATCCCTCCTGGCTCGCATCGCAACGCCAGTTCAAATTCAACGGATGTCTTAGATATTTACGCGTTCAACTTCTGTTATTGTGAATTCTTTCCGGATTAAATCCGGCGTTATTGGAAAAATCTATAAACAATTTTATCTATATAAAATGAGTGTTCACCACATATACAAAGATAGACACAGATACTACTTACGATTCCACCCTGCAGTAAGTACGTCCGCATTGTGCATTAACGAAAGCGCCAACATCCTCCAGGCGCGGTAAAGCCGGACGCGCGTTAGACATGCAAAGGCTGACCAACGATCCTGACGTCGGCCGAGGCGATCAGATCGGAGAATGCGAGCGGCCTCCGCGATCGGCGAAGCTGCCACGATCAGGCTGCTGGCCGTCCAGGCAAGCGTGCGCAGCGGCTTGTCTTCGAGCTGACGATATTCATGCGCTATATGGCGATCCCACCGACGCGCAAGTTCGGGGAAGGATCTGCAGGACGGCGTGCGGACACGCGCTCCCTCGATATAGCCGATGCGGTAGCCCAGCCCCGTGGCCCGCTGCCCCCATTCGGTGTCTTCCATGGAGGCGATGCCGCCGAACGGGCCGACGGCCTGAAAGACGGCGGTGCGCGCGGTCATGTTTCCGGTTGCGGCGAAGCCATGCCGTTCCACGTAAAGACGCGCCCGATAGCTATAGACGCTTTCATAGGCTTCGATGGCGGTCAGCCGGTCGGTGTGCTCGCAGAGGATGCGGATGTCGCCGCCGGCGAAGCCGATTGCCGGATTGTCGTCCATGAACCCGACGATAGTACGGACCCAGCCCGGGTCGGCGATGCAGTCGGCATCAATGAAGGCAAGCAAGGGCGCTCTCGCGACTGCCGCGCCGCGATTGCGGGCCGGCCCGGGACCGGGCACGGGCTCGATTTCGAGCCGTACGCCGGAAAAAGCCTCACATACGGCATATGGCGGTTCGCGCGAGCCATTGTCGACCACGATGATCTCGAAGGCTATCCCATCCGCACGTTGAGCGGTCAGGGCGTTTAGGCAACACGCCAGATCCTGCGGCTCATTGAGATGCGGGATTATGACGCTCAGCCGCGGCACTTGCGCAAATGTCGGCATAGCGACGGTCGACCTCGTACGACAGGATCCTTGTTCCTATTCGAATTATTACTTTATAGACAAGAGAGATTCAAATGTATATGTGACACATGACACTAAGAAATCTGTCAGAACAAGAGAATAAATTTCTCTTTGAAAGTACTCCGTTATGCGTAGTCGGCGCAGGTATCGCCGGTTTACTTCTGGCGTACAAGATTGCCAAAAGTGGCAGGCGGGTGACCCTGGTCGAGAGCGGCTATACGTCCTTCGATGAGGATATCCATCGATTGAATGAAATCGATGGAACGGGCGGTCGCTATACGCGGGCGCTCGATGGTCGTTTCCGGGGATTGGGCGGCAGTTCATCGCGCTGGGGCGGGCGAATGATCCCGATCGGCGCGCGTGAACGAGATGAACGACCACATGTCGCGCAATCGGCCTGGCCGCTGCGCGCCGACATGGTCGACAGCTACGAACGCGAACTCCAGACACTCTTTCAAATCGACGACAGCCCTTTCGACGGTGCCGGGCTCGAAACGGTAGACCCCCGAGGACTGTTTTTGCGCGATGATGAAGACATCATGATGCGATGGGCCAAGTGCCCACGTTTCCGGCTCTGCAACGTCGCAACAATGCTCGGGCGACAGTTGAAAGATCTGAAAAACCTGGACATCTGGTTGGGAGCCACTGTCTGCGATTTCACGCTCGACCGTATCAGCGGCCGGCTCAGGGGTGTCACGGCCCGCAACCTCAACGGCAACACGCTGACTGTCCTGGCGGACGACTTCATTGTTGCGACCGGGACCATCGAGAGCACGAGGCTTCTGCTCCTCATCGACGCCAAAAGCGACGGCCGGGCATTCGCTGGCTGCAATGCCCTTGGCCGTTATTTCCAGGATCATCTGAAAACACGGGTGGCGACGATCGATCGGCACAATGCCGCATTCACTAACAAGCTTTTCGCCTATCGCTTCGTCAATGCCACCCGCAGGGACCTGCATCTGGAGCTTTCGCACGCCGCGCAGCACGAGGATGGAGTCGCGAGCGCTTTTGCCTATATCGCCATGGATCTTGCAAACAGTCCGCTCGCCAATCTGAGGCAGCTTCTGCGCAGCTTCCAGCGGCGCGAGATCCACGCTAGGGAAGTGTGGCAGTTGCTCGCCAATTTCGGCTTCCTCACTCAAACAACCTACTGGCGCTACATGAAAGGCCAGATGTTCGTGCCGGCGGATGTCGATCTGGATCTGATGGTCTGCGTCGAGCAACTTCCGCATGCGGCGAACCGCATCCGCCTATCCGCCGAAAAAGATCGCTTCGGCATGCCGAAAGCGCTACTGGAATGGACGCCGACGCAAACCGACGAGCGCACGTTCCGGTCAACGATCAAGCACCTGCTCCGTTATTGGGAAAAATCGGGTTTCGACCGGCTGTGTGCGTTGAAGCTGTCACCGGCGGCCGTTAATTCGGCAATACCGATCATCGACCAGGCGGAAGCCTGCGCGCATCCTTCTGGCTCGACGCGCATGGGTCTGACACCCTCCGATTCAGTCGTCGGCCCGGATTTACGCTGCCACAGCATACCCAATGTCTCGGTGGCGAGCGCGTCGGTATTTCCGGCCGCCGGCAGCGCCAACCCGACCTTCACGATCATGAAGATGGCCTTATGGCTGGCCGACTCCTATCTCGGGCAGCAAAAATTGTCGGAAGCGCCATTAGTTCGTGCGGATCGTTCGCGCAGCCTGGAGCCTGCCATTTGACCACCCCGCGCCAGCGAGCGCCAAGCGAGGGACGATGTCCATCTTCAAAACGAGAAGGCCCAGCCGCGATCACGAAACCGATGCCGGCGCTTTGACCATCTCATCAACCTGCTCCAAGCCAGCATCGAGGAGATGACCATTGAACGCGATAGGCTCCAGGCAAGGCAGCGCAAAACCAAGGGCGATGCCGCATTTTCTCTGCTCGCGCTGGAGGAAGACGACGGCAAGAGGATGTCGACCAAGGTCGACCAACTGACCGACTCGCTCATTTTGGCAATGAACCGCCTGAAATCGCTACAAGATCAGATCGAGTTCATGAGCCGATTGCTCGACGAGACGATCCCTTTTCGTAGGCGGTCCGCATCCGTATTTGCAGACAGAACGGGCGCCGGCAACTGAGACGCCTAGCCGGGCTGATGAATTCGATTCATCCTCAAGGGTAGCCCCCCACCTCGCAAGGCTTAGCCCGCCAGCGAAACCTGCCCCCGACACGCCTATGGGTTGTCTATCGCGCATGCGCATGGCGCAGGAAGATGTGTATGCCGGACTGTACCGGCGAGGGTTCGGGCAAATATGGGCGACCTCGACTTCCGGTTCTATCTTTCCCTGCTCTGGCGCAGGCTTCCCTACCTGGTCCTGGTTGCGGCTTCGATCTCCGTGCTGGCCGGCGTGGTCGCGCAAGCGCTGCCGCCGGTGTATCGAGCAACGGCCAAGATCGTGGCCGAAGCTCCGCAGATTTCCACCGAACTCGCACGCTCGACCGTGCCGATCAATCCGTGGCAGCAGATGCAGTTGGTGGAACAGCGCATCACCACGCGCGAGAATCTGGTCAAGCTCGCGCATGAGTTGAACGTCTATGGCGACACGGCGGTGACGCTGACCGACGAAGCCATGGCCGAGGACATTCGCAAGCGAACCGTCTTTCAACAGCTCGATATGGGAGCCCCGGGCGGCGCGCAGGGAACGGCCGTTTTCAGCGTTTCGTTCGACGCCCGCAATCCAGATCTCGCGGCGCGCGTGGTCAATGCCTTCGTGGCGTCGATCGTCAACCGCAGCGCCAGCCTACGCAACGACCGTGCCAGCGAGGCGATGCGCTTCTTCAAACGCGAGGTAACCAACCTCGCCGCGTCGCTGTCGAGAATTGAAGCCGACATCCTGGCCTTCAAGACCGCGCATCAGGACGCACTTCCCGAGAACCTGGAATTTCGCCGTACGCGACAAGACAATCAGCAGGAACACCTCGTACAACTCGAGCGGGAGGAATCGACGCTACGATCACGGCGCGGCAGCCTTGTCCAGCTCTTCGAAGCAACGGGAAGTTTTGGCGCGGCCGCGCCTCAGACGTCGGAACAGCAAATGCTGGCCGATCTCAATCGCACGCTGGCGACCCAACTCATCATTTTCGCCGAAGACAGCCCGAACATCATGGCCCTTCGCAATCGGATTGCCGCCCTCAAGCAGAGCGTCAAAGCCGTTGACAAGGAGAAAGGCAATTCGTCCGAGTTCGATCTTCAGCTTGCCGAAATCGATGACCGCTTGAAGTCGATCGGCGAGGAGAAATCCTCGATTCACGAAAGTCTTCGCCAACTCGCCGCATCGATCGCTGCCACCCCGGCCAATGAGACGGCCCTGGCCGCCCTAGAACGCACACGCGATAGCATAAAATCGCAATACGACACGGCGACCACACGGTTGGCGGAAGCCTCCACCGGTGAGCAGATCGAAGCCGATGCGCAGGGCGGAAATTTTTCTCTCGTCGAGCCGGCATTGGCACCCACCGCACCGATAGGCCCCAATCGCATGCGCATCCACGTCATGGGTCTCGCCGCAGGATTGGGAGGTGGAATTGCCCTGGTGGTGCTTTTGGAATTGGTCAACAAGACAGTTCGCCGCCCGCGCGAACTCGCGGAACTGCTGCAGGCGCAACCACTTGAGGTCGTGCCGTACATCTGGACCGAGAAGGAAGCGATCCTCGGCCACGTCAAGACCGTATCCGCGTCCATCGCTGCGGCGGCGATCGTGCCGATCGCAGTGTGGGTGACCGAATACATCGTGCCGGTCGACCATCTGGTGATGAAGGCCATGAGCGTGCTGGGTCACCCGCCGATCATGTAACGGGACTGATCGACAGGGATTTGGAAAAGGGCGAAGGGTGATGGAACATATTCAGTTGGCTCTGGACAAGGCCAAGGAGAGATATGGCGGCCCCAAAGGGACGGTCGAGGCCATCCGGCCGAGCGGCATCGAGCTCGGACGGCTCGCCCGGCCAGCCTTCGCAAATACACTGTCGTGGCAAAAATTGTCGGCAGCCGATCTTCAGATGGCGCATCTGGTCAACAACCGGGTGATAACCGCCGATAGATCCAGTTCGGCCTATTCCGCCTTCGATCGGCTGCGCACGAAACTCCTGCACGAAATGCGTCAGCGGAACTGGACCTCGGTGGCCATCACCTCGCCGACCGCCGGCTGCGGCAAATCCGTGGTCGCGCTCAATCTTGCCTTCAGTTTCGGACATCAGGACGAGTGCCGCACCCTGGCGATCGATCTCGATCTCGCGCAAAGACGCATGGCCGACCTCCTGGGCATCGACAGAGTCCTGCCGATGGCCGATTTCCTGACCGGCAAGCGGCCGGTGGAGACCGCATTCCTGCGCTACGGGCCAAATCTCGCCTTCGGCGTCAATAGCAGACCGATCTCCTTTACCGCGGAACTGCTGCAAAGTGCTGCCGCGAGGCGGGCCTTGGCGGAGACATGCCGCGAGTTGCAGCCCCACATCGTCATATACGACATGCCGCCCATGCTGTGCGGCGACGACGTAATGGCCTTCCTGCCGCATGTTGACTGCGTGGTTCTGGTCGCTGCCGCCGAAAGCAGCAGCTTTGCCGAAATAGACCTGTGCGAACGCGAGCTTTCGGAAAAATCCAAACTGCTCGGGGTGGTGCTCAACAAGTGCCGCTACCCGAATGGCATGTCGGCCTACTAGGACCAACCATGACCTTCATGTCGTCGATCTATACCGACCATTTCGGCCTTTCCGGCAAGCCGTTCAGCCTGTTGCCGGATCCAAACTTCATGTTCTGGTCCAAAGGTCACAAGCATGCCTATTCGATGCTCGAATACGGGCTGCAGAACTTCGCACCCATCATCCTGATCACCGGCGAAGTGGGGGCCGGCAAGACGACATTGATCCACTACCTGCTGTGTTCGGCGCCGCGCGATCTTGTGATCGGCCTGGTTTCCAACGCGCACGGACGGCGTGGCAGGTTGCTGCACTGGGCGCTGTCATCGCTCGGCCAACCGATCGGCGAACGCGCCAGCTATGTCCAGCTCTTCAGCCAGTTCGAAGCCTTTCTGCGTGCGCAGGCGGCGATCGGCAGACACACCATACTGATCGTCGACGAAGCGCAGAACCTATCGGAATCGATGCTTGAAGAACTGCGCTGCTTTTCCAATCTCAACAGCACGGAAAACGAGCTGCTGCAGATACTCCTTGTCGGCCAGCCTGAGTTGCGCCGCACCATCGCGCTGCCGCGCCTGCTCCAGTTTTCCCAACGGGTGGCGTCGGACTTTCACCTTTACGGCATGTCGCGCGAGGGTGTGCACGCCTACATCGCGCATCGCCTGAAGATCGTCGGCGCCACTCGCGACATCTTCACGCCCGAGGCATGCGAAGTGATCTTCGAGGGCAGCCGAGGCCTGCCGCGTGTCGTCAATCAACTCTGCGATACGGCCCTGGTCTACGCCTTCGCCGAAGACCTGAACGTCGTGGACGAGAAGTTGGCGAACCAGGTGCGCACGGAGCGCGAAGCGCGCTGGCAATTCGATCAGGGCATGGCCGCCAACTTCGCCTCCTTGAGAGCGAGTTGAGGTGCCGGGGCGCTGAACCATTCACCGGGGTTAGGGCATGCTCAAAATACTGGTTGTCTATGGAACCCGACCCGAAGCCATCAAGATGGCGCCGCTCATCACAGCGCTGCGAGCCTCCCGGCATTGCCGGCCCGTGGTTGCCATCACCGGCCAGCATCGCGCCATGCTCGACCAGGTCAACACGCTGTTCGGCATCCAGCCGGACCACGACCTCAACATCATCTCCGAACGCCAGCGCCTTGAGGACGTGACGTGGCGCGTGCTCAACGGGATTTCGAACGTCATCTCGGCGGAAATGCCGGACGCGATCGTCGTGCAGGGCGACACGACCACCTGTCTTGCGGCGGCACTCGCCGCCTTCTACCGGAAAACACCGGTGATCCATCTCGAAGCGGGCCTGCGGACCGGCAATGCCTATGATCCCTTTCCGGAGGAGGGCAACCGGCGGCTCACATCGGACATCGCGGCACTGCATCTGGCGCCTACCGCCACCTCGAAAGTCAACCTTCTGCGGGAAGGCATATGCGCGAAAGATGTCGTGGTGACCGGCAACACGGTCATCGATGCACTGTTGGATGTCGCGGGGCGCGACGACACAAGCAATTCGGTCTCCGCTGGTCGGCGCGCGGTGCTGATCACCGCGCACCGGCGCGAATCCTGGGGTGAACCCATGGCGCGTGTCGCGCGGGCAATCGCTCGGCTGGCACAGCGCTTCGGCGACACCACATTCCTACTGCCGGCGCATCTCAACCCCGCAGTTCGGGAAGTGCTGTTGCCACCCCTTGCCGGCATTGCAAACGTCACCATTACGGCGCCACTCGATTACCGCGAATTTGTCCGGGCCATGCGCGATTGCACGCTTGTGCTCACCGACAGCGGCGGCGTGCAGGAAGAGGCGCCATCCCTGGGCAAACCGGTGCTGGTGATGCGCGAGACCACCGAGCGGCCAGAAGCACTGGCGGCCGGGACTGTGCGCCTGGTCGGCACGGATGAGGAACTGATCTTCGATGAAGTTGCCACGCTGCTGACCGACAAAAGCGCCTATCAGCTCATGGCACGCTCGGTGAACCCGTATGGAGACGGCCAGGCCGCGCCTCGCTGCGTCCGCGCGATCGAGCACTTCTTCGGTCTGGGACGTCGGCCGATCCAATTCGCGCCGGCGCCGATACTCGAAACGCCGGTCCCGTCAACGCCACGCGCCGCGCGTGTCGTAGATCACCTTGCCGTTTAACCGCGTGTTACGGAGCGACTTGAAAAGATCGTGCTCGACGAGCAGCACGACGATGTCTGCCTGATCGACAGCATCGTAGCCGCCGACCAACGACACGTTGGGGCGGCCCACCAGCGACGCCGGCAGCTTGTCCACATAAGGATCGGCCGCCAGAAGCTCAACGTCCGGCAGAGCGGCGGCGATCAGTTCCACCACCTCCACGGCAGGACTTTCCCTTATGTCGTCGACGTTCGCCTTGAAGGTCAGACCAAGGCACGCGATCTTTGGCGCGCGGAACCTGCCCGCCTTGGCAACGACCTGCTCGGCGACATGATGCGGGCGCCGGTCGTTGACCTGGCGCGCCGTGCGGATGAGCGGCGAATCTTCCGGAGCCGCCGATACGATGAACCACGGGTCGACGGGGATGCAATGGCCCCCTACCCCCGGCCCCGGGTTCAATATGCTCACGCGCGGATGCCTGTTTGCCAGGCGGATCACCTCCCACACGTCGATATGAAGTTTCTCGGCGATCAGCGCCAATTCGTTGGCGAAGGCGATGTTGACGTCGCGATACGCGTTCTCCACCAGCTTGGCCATCTCTGCGCTGGCGGCGTCGGTGAGCAGGATCTCGCCCTTGGCGAAGACGCGGTAGATGGAAGCCGCCTTTTCGGCGCACCGTTCCGTCAGCCCGCCGACGACGCGATCGTTGGTAACGATCTCGATCATGATGCGGCCGGGCAAAACGCGTTCCGGACAATGGGCGAGATAGATGTCGGCGCCGTTCGAGCCGCTGCGCGGCATTTTGAGGTCGGGCCTCAACTCGCCGATCCATCGGCTCACCTTTTCAGTCGTTCCCGGTGGCGAGGTGGATTCCAGCACGACGACGTTGCCGGGCCGCAGCTTCGGCGCGATCTGCTCCGCCGCGGCCTTGACGAAAGAGAGATCGGCACTGTGGTCGCCGTTGAAGGGCGTCGGCACGGCAATGATGTAGGCGTCGGCTTCCGGCGTCTCCATGGTCGCCGTCAGCCTCCCCATGGCCACCGCACCCGAAACGCCGACGGCCAGGTCCGGTTCGATGAACGGCACCTCGCCGCGGCTGACCGCTGCGACCGTCTCGGGCTTCACGTCGACGCCGGTCACTTCGATGCCCCGCGTCGCCAAGGCTACCGCGGTCGGCAGACCGATATAGCCCAGACCGATGATGACCAGGCGGCCAGAAAACACATTGTCCATCACGCACCCCTCGCGAATGCCAGCATGGGAATCTCAAGGCATGGGAAAATCCCGACAGCACGACTTCATAGCCGCCCGCGGCTTTGTCCCAGCGAGCGCGTCATGCCCACGCCGGTCGGCCGATAAGCGCTCATGGGCCGGATGAATTCACGGGCGGTGAGGAACAGGAAGGCCGTGTTGGTAGTAAAATATCGCCACCACAGCCGTCCGGGTTCCTGCAGCGCGCGATATGCCCATTCCATGCCGACACGCTGCCACGCCTCCGGCGCGCGCCGGGTGACGCCAGCGAAGATATCGAACGATCCACCCACGCCATGCAGAACCGGCACGTCGAGGAGGTTGCCGAAGCGCGCCAGGAACAGCTCCTTTTTCGGCGACGTCATGCCGAGGAACAGCATGTCAGGCGCTGCCGCGCCGATTCCTGCAACAATGTCGGCGGTCTCGCTGTCGCTGAAGTAGCCATGATGCGCGCCTGCGACGCGAAGACCCGGAAATCGCTGGGCAAGTGCCTCGCGCAATTGCGCCAGAACTTGTGGCGTCGCGCCCAGCAGATAGACCGACTTGTGCTCGCGATGAGCGAGGACCAGAAGTTGCTCGAAGAGATCGATGCCGGTCACCCGTTCGGGGAGCGGGCGTCCGAGCAGCCTGCTTGCCCATACGACCGACTGCCCGTCGGCGAGGAGCAGGTCGCACCGTGTCAGCGCGTTTCGCAGTAGTGGGTCGGTGCGAACCTTCACCACCTTCGCCGCGTTGACGACGCCGACAAGCGTCCTGCTGCGTGTCACCATGGCCGTACGGCAGCGCTCCACCACCTCGTCCATTCGCACCGCGTCGAGGTAAAGACCGAAAAGAAGGCGCTGGTTTCGTGCCATGCTTCTGTCCCTCAGACCCTGCCGCCGGTGGTGGCCGGCTCGAGCCGGCGCACAACGCCACCGCTGAGCCACGCATAGAGCAGCCAGCCCAGTTCGTAGGGCCGGCATTCGCGGTCCAGCCGGTTTGGTGGAAAGATCGCGTCCAGAGTCGGCAGTTTCATGCCCGGATGGACGGCCGTCGTGAGGGCCGAGACCGCCCTTACCAGCTTTTTCGGCTCGCGCCGGCCGGCCTTCCGCCAGATCACATTTTCCCCTTCATCGACCATGGCGCCGGAGACCTCGGGATGGCGATCGATCCACCCCAGGCCGCCTATCACTGACCGGAGATGATCCCTGCCGCCGGCTTCGCGCAGGTCCAGCAAGGCCATGGGACCCATGCCATGCTGATGGACGCTGTAGACCGGGTATCCCTCCACAACGGAGCCGTGGTTTGCATCGTAGTGCCACCACCACTGGCCCGCCGGCCCTTGGAGGGCGCAGATGCGCGCACCGCAGGCATCGGCAGCAGCCAGCGCAGCCTGGTCGCCCATTGCCACGGAAAAACGGGCCAGTCCCTGCGTGGAATAGACCTGATCGGCGAAGGAGCCGACATGAGCGCGCAACTTGCCAGCCGAATTAGGCGGCAGCATATGCGGGAAGAGTCCGGTCGCGCCCTGGCTGGCCATCAGCCGATTTCTGGCCTCCCTGGCCAGCGGACCGGTTTCGGCGAGGTGAAGCGCGGCAAGGGCCGCAATCAGCGTCCAGGCGCAGTCAACGGTGGCCAGCGGCTGGTTGCTGGCAAATATGTCTTCCAGTTTCCCGAACAGCTTGCCCGCATGATGGTCTGCCGCCTCGGCCGCGCACCATGCTGCCAGGGCTACGACGCCGGGATCATCGGTTACACCTTCGGCGCGCGGAATGGTGGAGAGCGCCAGATCGGCCGCCGTGTGACCGCCGAGAATTTGACGTTGTGAGTCAAGGTCCACGCAGGCGAGGCCGAGCGCGCATTTGGTGGTGTAGCGCAGATTTTCGCCCTCGAGACGCATGACCACGCCCGAAGGCTTGTCGAGGGCGCGAACGGTATGGACGAAGGTGGCGCCGGTGTACATGCGCGGCAGGCCACGCTTCGACAGTTCGATGAAGGATTCGACACGGCTGTGCGCGAAAGCGGACCAGGCGTGCAGGGCGTGCATCCTGTCCCATGCATCGCCCTCGCCGATAGGGTTCCGGCCGGACATTTCGAATTGAGTGGATTGCCATCTCAGCGGCGTCGCCGCCAGCGCACCTGCGGATTTCTGAGTCACGATTGCCGCTCCCTTGCCCAAGGAATGGTACGAGTTCGGCCACGACATTCCATAGCCTCAAAAGGCTTATCGGGTGGCTGTGGCGCGCATCGTCGATCGACCCGGCTACCGCCATGGGGCTAAGTTGCCCGCGCCGCAAACGCCTCCCGAAGGAAGCCGCCACGGAAAGGGTTAAGAGCGTTACTCCTTGAGATTATCTTCCCCAGGCGGCGGCTCCTGCGGTGAAGTCGTCTCTGTTCCCTGGGGCGGAGATGCCGTGCATGGATCGGGATGCTTCGGCCGGAAGTACGGTCACGGAAGATCGTCGAAAGCGCGAGCCGCTGCTGGCCGTCGTGATCGTCACTTATGATAGCTCCGCGGTGCTGCCCGGCGTGCTGGACTCGCTGCGACACGGACTGCGAGGCATCGAGAGCCATCGCATTATCGTCGTCGACAACAATTCGCGCGACGAATCGGCGACGATCGCAGCCGCGCACGAGCTGAGACCCGAAGTCATTCGGATGGGCCGCAACGCAGGCTATGCCGCGGCCATAAATGCTGCGGCGACCCAGATAGGCGACGACGCGAACATGCTCGTCCTCAATCCCGACATTCGGTTGCTGCCCGGGGCCGCACGGGTCCTTTGCGACGCGATCGCCGATCCGGCGATCGGCGTGGCAGTGCCAAAGGTGCTCGCCGAAACAGGTGAAATGAGCCGCTCGCTGCGCCGCGAGCCATCGATCCGCTCGGCCTGGACCGATGCGTTGCTTGGAACCAGGCTGGCGGCGCAGCTAGGCACGGGCGAGATCGTGGCCGACGCGAAAATCTACGCTCATGGCGGCGCTGTCGAATGGGCTACCGGTGCCATATTGGCGGTTTCGGCGAGGGCGCGACGGATCGTCGGCGCATGGGACGAATCCTTCTTCCTGTACAGCGAGGAGGTCGACTATCTGCAGAGGATCAGACGAAGTGGATTCAATGTGGTCTATGTCCCGGCCGCACGTGCAATTCACATTGGCGGCGCATATCGCGACGACCCGTTCCTCTGCGCCTTGATGACCACGAATCGCATCCGCTATTTCCGGCGGCACCATGGCTTGCTGGCGACGGCGCTGTTCAGGCTGAGTATCATCGTCGGCGAAACCATGCGGGCGCCGCTCGGACGCGGACATCGGGCGGCCCTGCGCGCTGCCGTCATGACACTACGCTAGGCTCGGCCACCGACTGCACGCGCCCCGACAAGATCTCGGCGTAGATTCGATCCATCCGCTCGACCTTGGCCGACCACAGGGCCGTCCTGGTGACGTGGGCGTGCGCCGCTGCGCCCATAGCCAGTCGCCGGGAAGGTTCGGCAGCCAGCCCTCGTATTGCCGCTGCTATGTCGGCGGCCAGCGCATCGGGTGTGCTGACGGGAAGCTTGATGGCACAGGACGGCGACGTGGAACTACCCGGCCCTCCCCTATCCGCGACGATCAACGGCAGCGAGAACCCCATTGCTTCGAAGACGACGGTCCCACCAGGCTCGCGATAGCTAGGGAAGACGAAAACGTCCGCGGCACGATAGAAATCGGCGACCTCGGCCTTCGATCGCCATCCATGGAAAATCACGCGTCGTTGCAGCCCGTGCTCGGCGACGATCGCCTCGCAAGCGGCACGATCGGGACCCACGCCGACGATATCGAGCACGAGAGGCACATCCGGGATGAATGTCAGCGCCCGGAGTATGTCTCGTGCTCCCTTGGTGCGAACGAGCCGACCTACAAAGAGTAGACGCAGCGGACCTTGCCGGCCGGTCCGAACGATCAAATCGGGCATCTGATCCGGCCCGGTGTCGCTCATCACCTCGAAGCGGCGCAACTGAATTCCGGCCAGCCGCTCCTGTACGTAGCCGGCGATGCCGAGCACGCAGGCGGCGCCCTCGAAGGTCCTGCGCAGGAAAGGATCATGACGGAGTCGAAAGCCGTCGATTTCCCTCAGGCGCATATACCACGGCATCGCCCCTTCATCGGCGGCGAAGCTGGCGGGCGTTTCAAGCCCACCGCCGACCGGACCGATCACGAAGGGTATCCCCATTCCTGTCAAGGGCGATGGATAGCGCATGGCAACCGGTGCCGGCTGATGGGCGATATCGAAGCGCTCACCGGCCTTGATCGCCTCCTTTATCCAGCGCCTGGCGCGCATGTAGAACGGCACGTAGGCGGGCTTGAGCATGCTGTTCAGCCTTTCGGCCCGTCCCAGCAGCGGCGGCTCCCTCCATTCGATGATACGCAGTCCGCTCAACTGCTCGGAAGCAGGCCGTGCGCCGCGCTTGTGATAGGTCAGAAGAGTGACGTCATGGCGGGAAGCCAGCAGCCGAGCCCACTGATAAGCCACCCAGGCCTCGCCGACATCGTCGCCATTGCAGGTCGGCGCGACAAGAAGCAGCTTTGCCATTTCATGTTCCCGCGAGGACGCCTTTGCGCCATCGCGCTTTCAGGCGGCGCGCGAATTCCAGTCTTCCCGCCGTCTGCCTGGCCCAGTTCTCGACGAATGTGTTCGCCCGCAACGCGGCAAGAAGCAGAACCGGAAACGGACGGGCAGCAGCAAGATAGATGTCTCGCTCTAGCCGGTCGGGGCGCCCAAATGCCGACTTGTACTCGGCCTCGCCATGTCCGAAATCGAGCCGCGTGATCGCTGGATCGGCGCACAGATCCTCGATCATATGCATCATCGCGTAGCTTCCGACCGAGTGCTTTCCATACTCATGATTGAAGGCCGGTGTGCCGATGAAGAATGTATCCCGATAGGCGAAACCGTTCCAGAACGCGACTGGGCGTCCATCCAAGTACAGCATCCATGTGCTGTAACGATTCATCTCCAGCCCGCGCTTGATAAGCGCGATCTGCATCCGCGTGCCATTGAAGCCGACTCCGAGCCGCCGCTGGTAGCTTGTGGCAGCGACATCTTCCATGTCGGCGCACATGATCTCGAGTTCATCCGGCCGGCGGAAGCGGTGAACACGAACGCTTGTGAACTCCTGCTCCAGTTGTCGGGCCTTGCGCCGAAGCGTGGACCTGGTTTTGCCGGATCGACGTTGAAGGAAACTGTCGAAGGAAGCTGGGATGTCCGCCACCCAGCGCATCGACGGGGGCCTAGCCAAGGTTCTCAGGCCGGAGCCTGCCACTGCCAAGGCTTCGCGAAAGAGCGTCCCTTCGGCCTGCACATTGCGCATCATGACGAAGTCGGCTTCGCCGTGCTTCAGGAGGGCGTAGAGTTCCCTCATGAGCGCGGCTTCATCCGCCGGACGCTCCGCTCCCAGGATACCGTCGAACGTCACGACGACAGCCCGAACCACAGCCTTTCCCAGTTTCGCATAGCCGAAGCGGAACGGGATATGGAGTATCTCACGCCGCGAGATCGCCATCAGGTCCCGACCGTCCGGGCTCCGCATGTGCATGATGGTGGGATTCAGGACCAGAGCGGCATTTGCCACGACGGTGGAAAAGAAGTCGATGTCGGAATCGATGTCGCGAGGCGCCAGCGCGCTCCAGATCGGCCGCAGGCGCTCCATCTGCTCTCCGGTTGTCGCCAGCGTGACCCTTGTCTGGCCCATATCTAGAATCTCGCATGCCTGCGGCTCGATGGCGATGTCGGGGCTGTGGTGCATCCGCCGGGTTCCCCAGATCCGGGCCGAGACTAGCTCGCCTGGCGCATGGCTACTATCGACCGTCGCGACTTCGAAAGACGTAGGTCGGTCCGGCAATTCTGCGTACCTTCGCGGTTTCCTCAGCCCAGCGGCCTGTAGGTACACGCGATCGATCCGGATCCGGCGTGTCGCTTATCCAGACGCCGCTGCCCAGCAGGAAGATCATCAGCACGTAAGTCGCGTTCCAGAAATAAACGGTCCAACCCGAGAGGAAGAGTCCCGTCAACGCAATGAGATAAGCCGTGCGGTAGACCTTCAGACGCTCGCCATCGAGTGGCTTGAACGCGATCGGTAGGACAGTCGCGAAGAACGCCGAAACCATGAACGCCTCAGCTGGAATGCCATGCCGGATGGCATCGATCAACCAGAACATGTCTATGCTGGGGCTCATCCATGACGGTCGATCCCACTCGCCAAAACCGACGCCGAAAAGCGGGTGGTTCAGGACGGAAATGGTGCCGTAGTTCCAAATGTTGAGCCTGGCGTATGCCGACCCTTCATCGAACGAGAAATAGGTCACGAAAATAGCCGGCAGCGAGCGGTTGGACAAAAGCTCGAGCGACAGGACCACGAGAAGCGAAAAGCTGACGAGTATTTTCCATCTTTGACGGACAAACCAAAGGGCATCGTTCCAAAGCAGCAACAGGCCTTGCGCCATCAAGGCACTCAGCGGCCCAGCCGACAGAGAAAGGAACGCCGCAGCGATCACCATGCCGCTTCGCAACCAGCGCATGGCGAAGCTGCTCCCGTATCCAAGGACGAGATGGACGAGCGCCAGGATCGAAGCCGTGCAGACGCCGTAAAGGATGGGATGCTCGAAAACCACCTGCGCCCGGCGAAGTCCCCATCTCGGCTCGGTAGGCGCGTCCGGGAAGGTCGGGTAGACCAGGTTGAGGACGTCGCGGGCGATGTCGCGCCCGGTAACCGACTCGATCACGGCCAGCGGCAGAAGTATGACCACGAACAGAAACAAAAGACGTGTCATATTGTAGAAATCTTCCGCGCTTCGGATGAAGCATCGCGCAAGAAGATACGCCCCGACAGACTCGATGAAGATCATGCCTGAAGGCTGGAGTGCATAGGAAAGCCCGTGCACCATCGTGATCGCGACGAAGCACCAGATAGTGTAGCAGATAATGAGGATGTCCGCGGCACGGATGCGTCCCGCCTTGCCCGAGAACCACATAGCCAGGCAAGGAACGATCAGTACGATCAGGGCAAGCCGGTATACCGAAAGCCTCATCGGACCGAGCATGATCATCCACGGCACGAGCAGCGAAACCAGAAAGAGGGTTACAGCCACGGGCAATTTCCGGGCGGGGTTGGACGATGCGGTGGCAGGAACGCGGCCGTCCCGGCCAACCGTCATGACGGCAGGCAGCGCTGCCAGCTCGACCCTCTTTCCGAGGGCCGAGCCCACGCCGTCGGCCCGCCTGGGGAAACGCTGGCGATCACCCGTCAAGTTGCGGCGACGAGTTCTTTCGCTGGCGAGCGTTCCAGGAGCAGTTCCTCTATGCCGTCCGCGATGCCTGCCAAGCATTCCACGCCATCCTCGCCAAGATAATCGGGCATACGGCTCATCGCGGTGACACCGATCGAAGGGTCGGTTTCAAACAGGCGGATTTCCCGCTCGATCGCCTCCGCGATCTCGTCGGGTGTTATGCCGTCGAGAGTGAGCAGATTGTCGTGCCTGTTTGCCGGATGCCGGTTTGCATACGCGTTCGTGAGCACCCGCGCGCCGAAATGTGCCATTTCGAGCGGCGGATAGCTGGGATGAGGAGACACCATCAAGGAAAGGCCGATGGCCGTCTTCCTGAGCAATCGCGCATAGTCCTGGAGCGATGCCTTGCCCAGCGAATGAAGGCGATGACCGGCGTCGAACTCGATATCCTCGTGCTGTTCGCCAGCGGAAAGGATGCGCCAGTCCGTGTGGGCAAAGCCGTAACGTGCCGCCCAACGCTGCAGCGAACTCTCCACCAGGTAAAAAGCGTTGCGCGCGACTTGCGGCCGTCCATAGACGAGCAGGACCTTTTGCTTTTCCGCGGTCGTGAGGTTTTCGGCAAAGGGCCGGACTCCCGCATTCATGCGCGGCTCGAATATGAATTCCTTCGCCGCCCGATGCCCCTGGGTCGCCCAATAGTCCCTGAGCTCCCTCGTGTTGAAAACGGCCCAGACCGGCCAGCGGCCGCCCATCGCTTCCCGCGCCAAAAGATGCGCCGCCGAGAACGGGTAGAACCCCGGCTCGTATTCCTGGATCAACTGAATTTTCGGCTTCTTCTCGCGGCCGAAATGCCTCGCCTGCATGCGCAGCGCCGGCTCTAGGTTGAGAGAAACCCACCAGTTGAAAGCAATGAAAACATCCTTCTCCCTCATCGGGAGTGAGTTGGAATTTTGGCTGAGAACGTGGACCTCGAGAGCCTCGATAGCAGGATATTGCTTGGCGGCATTGTCGTTCGGCTTCACCGGTTTCTCGGTGACGATGCGCGCCTCGATACCGACAGGTGCGAGAGCCGAAGCGAGATCGTTGAACAGTTGCAGGCCCGTCATCACGCCGCCAAAGGCCGAGGCGTGGGAGAGATCGGGGATCACCAGGTTGATCCGCGGGACCGGGCACGGGTCGACCTTGAAAATCATGTCTTTCAGGACGGCATATTCGATGCCGGGCCCGTTCAGCCTGTCACGCACGCGGTCGACCACACTCTTGAGCGCGGGGGGTGTCAGCCTTTTGATCGTCGAACGATCCAAGCCGTCACCTCCGAGCCGCCGAGAGGAGCACGTGCTCCAGCTTCCGTGTCTGTTGGGCCGCATCATGCCGCGACAGGCAATATGCCCGGGCCGCCATACCGAACCTGCGCCTGAGAGCCGGGTCTCGCGCCAGTGTCTCCATCGCCCGCGCCATGGCGGCGCCGTCCTCCTCCGGGACCAGGTGTCCTGTTTCTCCCGGGACGACCTGATCGGGGATACCCCCTACCGGCGTCGCAACCACCGCCAGCCCGCACGCCATCGCTTCGACCAGGGAAACCGGTGAACCCTCCCGCACGCGCGAGTGCTGGATGAAAACATCGTAGCTCGGCAATTCCCGTGCTAGGTCGGATTCGACGACATGGCCCCGGAAGCGAACCTGCTCGCTTATCCCGAGCCGGGCCGCGATGGCTTCAAGATCGGCTCGCTCTTCTCCCTCGCCGAATATGTCGAGCCTCACATTGCCGCAACTACGGGCGACCCGGGCAAATGCCGCCACCGAAACATCGCCCCCTTTGTCCCTTTGCAGGCGCGAGACCATGACGAAACGCACCGTCCCGTCCGGAACCCGCCTGCGTGGACGGAAGATGTCGGTTGGCGCGCCGCAGGGGATATAGTGGATCTTCGACGGGTCCATTCCGTGGGCTTCGAACCACTGCCTCTCGGCGTCGGTCACCACAACCACGCCGGCCAGATGAGGAAGGCAGCGAAGGAGGCTCCACCGGTACCAGCGGTTTCGTAGGAATGGAAAATCTCCATGAAAATACGCAACAAGCGGCACATCCATCTTGCGCGCACTCGGCAGCAACCGCATGGCAACGTCTCCGAAATGGCAGAGGATGACGTCGGGACGGCCTGCCGCCAGAAGCCTTTCGATCAGGCGTTTTTCCAGGCCGACCGAAGCGTAAAAATTTCCGTTGAAGATCGCCCGTGCGCGATGCCGCCAGCGCGTGCTCCCATCGTAAGGCGCGGGATTGCCGGGTAGAACGTGCTCTTCCACGTCAGAGGTCGGTTGGGATTGGCGGTTTACGCGCTCCCAGCAAATCAGACCCTTCCGGAAAGCCTCCATGCCGGTCACTTGACGCCACATCCAGGGGCGCCCGCCTGCCCCGAATATCCGGGTGAAAACGAACAGCCGCGGCAGATTCCGTCTGTCGACCGTTTCGAACTCGAGCGTAGTCGTCATATCCATGGCCAGACTCTGTCCACGGAGATGACCGGCGTCAAAATGGCCTATGAAGGTAGGAAATGCGTCTCTGCTACCGCTAAATGATGCGGATGGTTACGCCCGTTCATCATGGCCTACGTAAGAGCGCATCACGAAATACGGTGCGCACATCGACATTCGGGCCACCCGCTATACCGAATGCTGCTGGTTGCCGCAGGTGGTGGATGGGACCCAACCGATTGGCGTATATTGCGCGACGCGAACAATGAATATGGTGCCTTGAACTGCCCGGCTGGCCATTTCACGGTTCCAGCACGCCTGCCGGACCATGCCGCCAATCGAGGTCGAGGGCGTGTCGGTAGACGTCATCGTTCCATGTTACCGATACGGTCATTTCCTCACCCAATGCGTCGAAAGCATTCTGGGCCAGGAGGGTGTGGACGTTCGCGTCCTAGTCATCGACGATGCGTCTCCCGACCAAACGGAGAGTGTGGGCAACGCCCTTGCCGAGCGGGACGGTCGGGTCACATTCCGCAGGCACACCGCCAACAAGGGACACATCGCCACCTATAATGAAGGGATCGAATGGGCGTCGGCGGACCATGTGCTCCTCCTGTCGGCCGACGACTATCTGTTGCCCGGTGCGCTTGGCCGCGCCTGCAGTCTGCTGGAGCAAAGACCGTCGCTTGGCTTCGTCTTCGGAGAAGCCCAGGTCCTCCATCCCGACGGAACGACCGAGCCGGTCCGGCCGCTCGATCCCGGCGACGATCAGGAGGCGGTGGTGATGACCGGGGCAGAATTTGTCAAGGCAAGCGGCGCCGCCAACATCGTTCCGACCCCCACCGCGGTGGTGCGCACCGAACTTCAGAAGCAGACCGGCGGCTACCGGATCGAACTGCCGCATAGCGGCGACATGGAGATGTGGTTCAGGCTCGCCTCGCTCGCCGATGTGGGCTTCGTTCCGAAGCCGCTGGGCGTCTACAGGCGGCACAACGCCAACATGTCGCTGGCCTATCTCGGGGAGCATCTGCTGATCGATCTGCGGGAGCGATTGGAGGCGCTCTCGGTGTTCTTTGCGACAGGGGCCGCTCCGCTCGCTTCTGATGTCGCTTTACAGCAGGCCTTGTTGCGCTCCCTTGCGCTGCAGGCCGTGGGCAGGGCCAGCATGGCGTTCAACGAAGGCGACCACGCGGGCAGCCAGGCGCTCCGCGCCTTCGCCCTTGAGGTTTGGCCGGCCATCGCCCAGTCACAGGCCTGGATCAGACTGGCGGCCAAGCGATTGATCGGCGCGCAAGGATGGCGATCGATACGCTCGGTAAAGGCAACGCTGCTCGGGCGGAGTTGAAGAAACGCCGACTTCCCAATTCTCCGGTGAGATTGCACGGCCACGCTCCCCTGTTGGGTGTGTCGCTGCGATGCAGGCAGGCCCGCCGGGCAATGCCCCTACCCCTTTGTGGGATGACCATACCGCGTTTTCTTCAATTTACTCCCGAGGCGAAAAGCCATCTCGTTGCATGCGGGGCTTGGCCGGAAGCGACACATTCCAGCCGGCAAGATTGCCGGGCATCCGCTCAGCCACGAGGGGCGGGACGTCCCGGCGGCCGCAGGAGAGCGGAGAGCATGATTGCCTCGAATGTCGAGCTGGGCGATGGCGTGGTCATTCACCACCCTGATCTGGTCAATCTTTATGGCTGCCGCGTCGGCACCGGCACGCGGATCGGCACGTTCGTCGAAATTCAGAAGAACGTCGTCGTTGGCCGTAATTGCAAGATCTCCAGCCATACGTTCATCTGCGAGGGCGTGACGATCGAGGACGGTGTCTTCATCGGCCACGGTGTCATGTTCACCAACGATCTGCACCCTCGCGCCACCCGTCCCGACGGGCGGCTGCAGACGGAGGCAGACTGGGAAGTCATCCCCACCGTGGTCAAGCGAGGCGCCTCAATCGGCAGCAACGCCACCATCCTGGCAGGTGTCACGATAGATGAAGGTGCGCTGGTGGGAGCCGGCGCCGTCGTCACCCACGATGTTCCCGCCCGCGCCTGGGTCGCCGGCGTGCCGGCCCGTATCATGTCAAGTGCGCTACGCCGATACATATTCGGGAGAGCCCTATGATCGGTGTCGCGGTCGTGGGATATGGCTACTGGGGCCCGAACCTCGTTCGCAATTTCTGCGAGGTGCCCGATACGCGGCTCGTCTGCGTATGCGACCAGCGCAAGGAGCGTCTCGCCGCGGTACAGGCCCGGTATCCGGCGGTGTCCGTGACCGACGACTTCAATGACGTTCTGGCCGACCCGCAGGTGCAAGCGGTGGCAATCGCGACGCCGGTATCCACCCATTTCCGCCTTGCCATGAGCGCGCTGATGGCCGGCAAGCACGTCCTGGTGGAGAAGCCGATGACGGCCGCCGTCGAGGAAGCACAGCGGCTGGTCGACGAGGCGGCGCGGCGCGGCCTCGTGCTGGCGGTGGACCACACCTTCATCCACACCGGCGCCGTCCGGAAAATGCGCGAACTGGTCTCCGGCGGACTTGGCGAAATCTATTACTACGACTCGGTGCGCGTGAATTTGGGCCTGTTCCAGCACGACGTCTCGGTGATGTGGGATCTGGCCGTCCACGACCTGTCGATCATGGACTACGTGCTGCCGGCGCGCCCGATCGCCGTCTCCGCCACCGGCGTCAGCCACGTGGCGGGCGAGCCCGAGAACATCGCCTATCTCAATCTCTTCTTCGAAAGCAATCTGATCGCGCATATCCACGTCAACTGGCTCGCGCCGGTAAAGGTGCGGCGCACGCTGATAGGCGGAAGCAGCAAGATGGTCGTCTATGATGATCTCGAGCCGAGCGAGAAGATCAAGGTCTACGACAAGGGCATAACCCTCAACGGCAATCCGCAGAAGAACGGCGAGAAGGTCTACCAGATGCTGGTGGGCTACCGCACGGGTGACATGTGGGCGCCACAGCTGGACACGTCGGAGGCGCTCGGCCTGGAGCTGCGCCAGTTCATCGACTGCATCCGATCCGGCGGAACGCCCTGTGCCGACGGACAGGCGGGATTGCGCGTGGTGCGCATCCTCGAAGCCGCCAGCCGCTCACTCGCCCAGCGCGGCCGGGTGATCGAACTCCAAGAGGCGAGGTATGTCGCATGATCCCCTTCCTGGATCTCAAGACGCAATATGCCGGCATCAAGACCGAAATCGATGCCGCGGTGCTGAAAGTCCTCGGTTCGGGCCAATATGTGCTTGGTGACGAAGTGGCCGCCTTCGAGGAGGAATTCGCCGCCTTCTGCGGAGCGGGACACGGTGTCGCCGTCAACACCGGCACCAGCGCGCTGCATCTGGCCCTGCTGGCGGCTGGCGTCGGCCCCGGCGACGAGGTCATCACCGTCCCATTCACCTTCGTGGCCAGCGCGGCCGCCATAGACATGGCCGGCGCACGGCCGGTCTTCGTCGACATCGGTCCTTCGAGCTTCACCATGGACCCGCTGCAACTGGAGAAAGCGATCACGCGCCGCACCAGGGCGATCATGCCGGTGCATCTCTACGGACAGATGGCCGACATGGACGCCATCATGGCGGTGGCCCGGCGACATGGCATCCCGGTCATCGAGGACGCCTGCCAGGCGCATGGCGCCAGCTACCACGGCGAGAAGGCCGGAAGCATGGGGCTTTCGGGATGTTTCTCTTTCTATCCGGGCAAGAACCTCGGCGCCTGCGGCGAAGGCGGCATCGTGGTGACGAACGACCCCAGGCAGGCCAGGCGTATGCGCATGCTGCGCGATTGGGGGCAGGAGCAGCGCTACCATCACCTCATCAAAGGCTTCAATTACCGCATGGACGCCCTCCAAGGAGCGATCCTGCGCGTCAAGCTGCGCCATCTCGAAAAATGGACGGAGGCGCGGCGCCAGATCGCGCAGCGCTACAGCAGCCTTCTGCGCGGCTCGCCAGTCGCGCGCCCGCCTGCGGAATTGCCCGGACGACGGCACGTCTATCACATCTATGCCGTGCGCTCGGGCGACCGCAACGGACTGCGGCGCATGCTGGAAGCCGAGGGCGTGCAGACCGGTCTGCATTACCCAATCCCGATCCATCTGCAGCCGGCGCATGCCGACCTTGGTTATCGTCTAGGCGATTTCCCGGAATCTGAGGCTGCCGCGCGCGAGGTACTTTCGTTGCCGATCCATCCCGACATGACACTGAGGCAGGCGGAACAGGTCGTCGCCAAGATCGAGCAGGATGCCTATGTCGATTGAGCCGACGACAGGCGGGCGCATCGTCAAGGCCGTCCATGGCCTCAAATCCACGCCGCGCGACCCGGACTTCGAGGCTGGCTTCGACGCCTTCCTCATGGAAGCCTATTCGCGCAAGGGCCTGGTCGAGCTTTACGGTCGGTTCTGCGTCGGCGACGGCGCCACCGATGCACTCATACGGCGTGCGATCTTGCGCGCGCTGGCGCGGCAAAGTGGAGCCGGCCTGCAGGTCGGCAGCGGCGTGATGTTCCGCCATCCCGAGACCTTCAGCATCGGCGATGGCGTCTTTATCGGCGCGCAGGCCTATATTCAGGGTCGTTTCGACGGTTCCTGCGTCATCGGAGACCATGTCTGGATCGGGCCGCAGGCCTTTCTCGACGCGCGCGACCTCTTCCTGGGCGATTATGTCGGCTGGGGACCGGGCGCCAGGGTGCTAGGCTCCACCCATACCGGCGTGCCGTCCGACGTGCCTATCGTTCAGACGGATCTCGATATCAAACCAGTCAGGGTCGAGGCCTGGGCCGACATCGGCACCGGCGCCGTCATCCTGCCAGGCGTAACCATCGGTAAGGGCGCGATCGTGGGCGCCGGCGCGGTCGTGACCTCCGACGTGCCGGCTTTCGCGATCGTGGCTGGTGCGCCAGCGCGGTTGCTGCGCTGGCGCACCCCGACGGAAACCGACGACATCAGAAGGACTGCCGCCAATGAAGGATAAGCGCATTCTCATTACCGGCGGTGCCGGCCTTGTCGGCTCCCATATCGCCGACCTCGCAGCGCTGGAGCAGCCGAAATCGATCGTCGTGCTCGACAATTTCACGCGCGGCCGCCGCGACAATCTCGGCCAGGCAAAGGCCGCTTTTCCCATCGAAATCGTCGAAGGGGACATCCGCGATCGCGCCCTCGTCCAAAGATTGTGCGAGGCGAACGACATCGTCTTCCATCAGGCCGCGATCCGCATCACGCAATGTGCCGAGGATCCGCGCCTCGCCTTCGACGTGCTGGCCGAAGGGACATACAATGTGGTGGAGGCGGCGGCGAGCGCCGGCGTGGAGAAAATGGTGGCTGCTTCATCGGCCTCGGTGCTCGGCCTGGCTGAGGATTTCCCCACGACCGAGCGCCATCATCCCTACAACAACCGCACGATCTACGGCGTCGCCAAGACCTTCAACGAGGGCCTGTTGCGCAGTTTCGCCGAGATGAAAAGCCTGCGCTACGTGGCGTTGCGCTACTTCAACGTCTACGGCCCGCGCATGGACGTCCATGGCGTCTATACGGAGGTGCTCATCCGTTGGATGGAGCGCATCGCGGCGGGCCAGCCGCCGATCATCCACGGGGACGGTAGGCAGACGATGGATTTCGTGCATGTCCACGACATCGCTCGCGCCAACATCCTGGCCGCAAAATCCGAGGTGACCGACGAGGTCTTCAATGTCGCGAGCGGCACGGAAACCAGCCTGAACGACCTCGCGCGCCTGCTGACGGCGGTGATGGGATCCTCCATCAAGACGCAACATGCCGAGGCGCGCAAGGTGAACGCCGTGACGCGACGTCTTGCCGACGTCAGCAAAGCGCGGGCTCTCCTGGGCTTCCAGGCCGAAGTTTCGCTGGAGGCCGGGCTGCGCGACCTGGTCTCGTGGTGGCGACGTGAACGCAAATTCAGCACGGAGGCTGCGGCATGACACGCGCATTGCGGCAAATCCCGGTCGCACGGCCGGTCCTCGACGAACGCGAGGTGGAAGCCGTCCGCCGCGTCGTGCTGTCCGGCTGGGTGACGCAAGGCCCGGAGGTGGCGGCCTTCGAGAAAATGTTTGCCGAAAAATTGGGCGCACCCCACGCCTGCGCGGTGTCGAACTGCACGACGGCGCTGCACCTGGCGCTGAAGGCGGTCGGCGTCGGCATGGATGACGAGGTGATTACCGTCAGCCACAGCTTTATCGCCACCGCCAACGCGATCCGCTATTGCGGCGCCATTCCGGTCTTCGTCGACATCGAGGAACACGGCTTCAACATCGATGCCGTCATGATCGAGCCGGCGATCACCAGACGCACCAAGGCGATCCTCTGCGTCCATCAGCTCGGCATGCCATGCGATCTGGCCCACATCGTCGAGATCGGCCGGCGTCACGGCATCCCCGTCATCGAGGATGCCGCATGCGCCATTGGCAGCGAAATCCTGTGGGGGCGGCAATGGGAGCCGATCGGCAAGCCGCACGGCGACATTGCCTGCTTCTCCTTCCATCCGCGCAAGGTGGTGACGACGGGCGACGGCGGCATGCTGACCACCCGCGATCCGGAATACGACCGCAGGTTCAGGCTCTGGCGCCAGCACGGCATGAGCGTCCCCGATACGGTGCGCCATGGCTCGAGTACGGTTATCCATGAGAGCTATCCGGAGCTCGGCTACAATTATCGGATGACCGACCTGCAAGCGGCGCTTGGCCGGGTGCAACTGGAAAGGCTGTCGGAAATCATTGTCCGCCGCCGCGCGCTGGCCCGTCGCTATGGCGCGGCCCTTGCCTCGCTTCCCGGCATCGTCGTGCCTCACGAGCCGACCTGGGCGCGCAGCAATTGGCAGAGCTATTGCGTCGGCCTGCCGAAAGGCGCCAATCAGCACGAGGTGATGCAGACGATGCTCGACCATGGCATCGCGACGCGACGCGGCGTGATGAACATCCACCTGGAAGGCGCCTATCAGCGCTGCCGCTCCTATGTCGCCGGTTCGGATCTGGATCGCGGCGTCGCGGCCCAACGCCATTCCATCATCTTGCCCCTGTCGGTGCAGATGGCCGACGGCGACATCGATCTCGTGACCGAAACGCTACGCCTGGCGCTTCGAGAGGCGGCGATGGCGGCTTAATCTTACGCCGACAGCGCCCTGCCGTATAAGCGTGAGGGTCGGCGGGCGCGACCTCTTTCCAGACTTTCGCCGAGAACAGCCGTTCGCGTCGCGCAATGTATTCGCGAGTCACGCGGTCTTCAGCAGGCGCGACCGGATCGGGGCAGGCAGGGATTCCGGTGGCAACAGTTGCGCTAGCGCATGCAGGCAATACAGTCCGACCACCAGCGTCACGCCGGTTCCGATCGCCGTCGCCTTCCAGAAGGAAGTGACCTCAAAGAGCGCAAATACGATGGTGGCGAGCGGCAAGAGCAGCAGCGCCAGCCATAGATTGGCCGTGGACCAGCGGAAGCCGCTCAACCGGCGCACGATGCAGTAGACCAGCACCGTATGGAAGGCGTAGAGGCCGAAATATGCCGCCCCGGCGCCGGCGGCGCCAAAACGCGGCGTAAGCCACCACGCCAGACCGAAATGCATCGCCGCAGCGATGACTTCGGTGACGAAGAAGATCGTCTGCACGCCCTTGGCGACAATGATGAACCCGATCGGCCAGGCGACGACTCGCAGCATCATGCCGAGGCATATCCAGCGCAGGGCGGTGCCGGCTTCGTGAAATTGCGACGAGTAGAGCAGTTCTACTACCAGCGGTGCCAAGGACAGCGTGACCAGAAGGCCAGGCCCGGCCAGAAGCATGCCGATCTGGGCCTGTTCGTTGACCAGCCGGTTGCTGGCTTCATGATCGTCACAGATCGCCGTCAGGCGCGGATAGAAATCGGCACCCATGGCCTGCAGTACGAATCCCGCGTAGATGCCGCCGACCGTCCAGGCCGCCTGATAGAGACCGGCTGCTGCGGGTCCATGCGAATGCAGCACCAGGAGCCGTACGCCGTAGGCGACGGCGGCCGTCAGAAGACTGCTTGCCAAGAACGCCAGGCCGAGTTTCAGAAGCGCCGCCGTCTCGCGCTTTGTCTCCCCGGCGGTCAACCGAACAGACGGAAACTGGAGGCGCCGCGCATAGCTCCAGGACAGGACCAGCGAGATGGCGGTAACGGCGACCAGGGACGGCACGATGCCCCTGACACCCCAGAAATAGAGAAACGGGACCGTCACGGCCGTGCCGAGCATGGCCGAAAGTATGTTGGCACGCGCCAGCAACGAGATCTGCCGCGTTCCCTGCAGCAAAGTGGTCTGAGCGCCAGCAAGCACGCGCAGGAGCACGGCGACCGACAGCAGAGCGACGCCGGCGACATCGCCGTGGTCCCCGAAGGTGAAACGGGAAATCGGTGCGCAGAAGATCAGCAAAACGGCCATACCCGCCGCCCCGAGCACAAGCGAGGACTTCCTGAGCACTGCCGCGGTGACGGCGCTACGCTCCACGTCGCCGCTGCCGGCCGCCTCTGCGATCTGCCTTATGCCGGAGGATTGGAGCCCAAGGCTCGCAACGCCCTGCGCCAGCTCCAGCAGGACCGAATACAGGCCCATCAGGCCGATCCCTTCCGGACCGAGCAGGATCGCGGCCGCTTTGTTGCGGACTACCGCGAAAACGATGGCGAATGCCGATGACCCGCCGATCAGGATCGTCGAGCGCAGGATCTGAAAATAGGAAGATGCCCCGGATTGTTCAGGCTGGGTGTTGGCCACGGTTTCAGCCACGGGAAGCCTGCCTCATCGGCTTGGGACCATGGGCTCGGCATCCGCGGCAGAGAGCGGCCCGAACACGGCCGGCTTCACGGATGAATCGCCGACGGCAGTTAAAGACCCCGTCGTCCTGGCGCGAACCGTTACGACATCTCCCGGCATCAGGGCCGTCGACTTCGTTGCCGGAATCTCGCCGGTGTTCCCGTCCTGGCTGCGAGTCAAAACGAAATCGATCGCGCCGGGGTCTTCCACTGAGGGCGGGAGCGCCGCCAGCGTTTGAAGGAGGAGCTTCTGCGACACGTCCTGGCTGAGCAGGAGCCGCTGGAGCTTTGCCTGCTCCTGCTGCAGGGCGTCGGCAACCTCGGTCTTGTGCTTGTCTTCCAGTCCTTCGAGACTGCGTGTGGCTTCCGTGATGTTCTGGCGGGCGCGCATGATGGCGGTTACCTGGTCCAGCCTGTCCGCCTGGAAACTCGCCAGGGCCAGTTCAAGCTCCGAGCGCCGCGACGCCACCGCGATGCCTTTCTCGACAAGAATGGTGACGTTGTTCAGCTCTTCCCGGGCATTCCTCACGCCGATATCGGCCGCCTTGACCTTCTGCTCCAGGACATCGATCTCGGAGAGAAGCAGCTTACGCAATTCCTCCAGCGACTTTGCCTGGCGCTCCCGTTCCTTGATGCGTGTTTCAAAGATGATGCGTTCCTGCGCCTCGACGCCGGCCGCCATCTCGGCATCGTCGCCACCGGTGCCGATAGCCGGGAAAACCAATTCGGACGCGCCGGCCATCTCGGCATTGAGGCGGGCCATGCGTGTCTTGCTGCGGAGAATGTCATTGCGGATGCCGCGCAATTCCCCGACCAGCCGTATCTCGTCGTCGGAGCGGCCGCTGCCCTGCCGCAACGGCCCTCCGCTCAGGGCCAGCGCCTGCAACGCCGTCATACCGATGCGGTATTTGTATTCTCCGGGCGTGGTGACGTCACCAACGACATAGACGGGTGGATACTCCAGAATCTCGACGCTCGCATCGGGCTTTTCGAGAAAACCCATGCGCGACTGGAGCCGGGTGGAAATGTCGTTTGCCAACTCCTCGCTGTCGCGCCCCGCTGCTTGAACCTGTCCGATGATGGGCAGTTGCACGGTTCCAGCCTGGGAAACGGCAAACTCGCCGCTGATCGCCTCCCACGTCTGGTAGTCGCCCTTTACCGGATTCCATTGAGCCACGGTCAGACGGAGCTTCGTCTGCGGCAGAAGCAGTTCGTCGGACAGGCACACGGGCATGCTGGCGAGGAGAAAGCCGACGACGCTTGCCGCATTCAGAAGCTGAAACCTCGCACGCATGCACGCCTCCGGCCGGGCGAGCGCATCGCCCCTGACGCTCGTTACTGCGATCTTGCGGGCAGCACTCGGAGGCTGGAAGGCAACAGAGCGGAGTTGCCCCTCATCCAATTGGGCAAAATCCATGCTGACAAAACACGCCCTACGTCCTTCGCCGGAGCGGCGATAGTCTTTCGATCATGTCTCTCGATAGTTACCGTTCAGTCAGGCGCTTAGTCAGCGCATGGTTCGTTGGCGACAGGCCTCCTTCACGCTCATGGGGTGGCTAAGATGTCGTCGAAATTCCTTCGGACGGCCTACTGAACCGGCCCGTCTACCTCTTTCTTATGCCTCCGCGTAGGGCCGGCTGACGCTCATTGCAACTTGTCGAGCGAGCCGGCGCACTCGATTATTTTCGCGATGCTGCACTGCGCGGGAGACGGACCGGTGCATGAAGAACCAGGAACAGCGGAGTCCGGAAAGGCCGCTGCCAGCACGAGCACGATGGAGTCCCGCGATGATGCCAGGCGCAGCACGTTGCTCGTCGCCGCAGCGCGCGAAACCATTTCCGAGACCCTCGCTTTGGCCATGCAGGCGGAGTTTCCGTGGATAGCGGTCGAACGGGTCGAAACGATCGAGGCCGCCTGCCGTTCGTTCGCAAGACCCGTGAAGCTGATCCTCATCGACGCTTTTTTGCTCGGCCATGCCGAAGCCTCGGCGGGCGAACTGGCACGGTTTCATCCCGATGCGCGCGCCGCCGTCATCGAGGCCGACAGCCAGAGACCCCACAATTCGCTCGCCGACATTTTGAAATCGAATCTGGTGCATGGCGTGCTTCCAATGAACCTGCAGCTCGACGTCTGGCTTTCCATCGTGCGTTTGATGCTGCGGGGTGGCGAATACCTCCCCACCGATATGTTCTATCCCCATAGCCGCCCTCCCCTCGCCAGGCCCGCGCAATTGCCCGAACCGCGCAACCAGGCGGACCTGACCCGGCGTGAATGGGAAATCCTAGAGCTGGTCTCACGAGGACTGCAGAACAAGTCGATCGCCGCACAACTCGATCTGTCGGAGCACACGGTAAAGATCCATCTGCACAACATCATGCGAAAGCTGCGGACCCACAACAGGACCGAAGCGGCCGCGTGGCTTCGCGACTACGGTTCGACGATGCCTGTTGCAAGCCGCCGCCGGGAGACAGCCGAGCCGGTTTTCAGCATCGAACACGAAATTGCTCGACGGGATGTCGAGAGCGCACACGGCAATGACGCCCGCTCAGATCTTCCGAAAACGGCGTCAGAACACTCGAACTATACAGGGCTACGAGGAGCAGCATGTCGATCCTAGTCACGGGTGGGGCAGGATTCATCGGCGCCAATTTCGTGCTGGAATGGCTGGGCCAATCCAGCGAGAGGGTCGTCAATCTCGACAAGCTGACCTATGCGGGCAATCGCAGCAACCTCGCCTCGCTGGACAAGGACCCCCGCCACGTTTTCGTCGTGGGCGGCATCGAGGATGAAGCGCTTGTATCGGACCTGCTGAAAAAGAACGCCATCAGGGCGGTGGTGAATTTCGCCGCGGAAAGCCATGTCGACCGGTCCATTCGCGGCCCCATGGCGTTCGTGGAAACAAACGTCCTCGGCACGGTACGATTGCTGGAAGCCACGCGTCGCTATTGGCAGCAGCTCAGCCCCGTTCGGAAGGAACGCTTCCGTTTCCTGCAGGTTTCGACCGACGAAGTCTACGGTACGCTAGAGGCGGACGATCCGCCGTTCGGCGAAACCAATCCCTATGAGCCGAACAGTCCGTACGCCGCGAGCAAGGCGTCCTCCGACCATTTCGCGCGCGCCTACAGGGAAACATACGGCCTGCCGGTCCTCATCACGAACTGCTCGAACAACTATGGCCCCTACCATTTTCCGGAGAAGCTCATACCGCTGGTCATTCACAACGCGCTCTCGCACAAGGCCCTGCCGATCTACGGCGACGGCCGACAGATACGCGACTGGCTCTATGTGAAGGATCATTGCAGCGCGCTGCGCCTGGCGCTGGAGCGAGGAACCCCTGGCTCCACCTACAATATCGGCGGCGGCAACGAGCGTGCGAACATCGAGGTGGTCCAGGAGATCTGCGCGATCCTGGATGAACTCAATCCCCGCGCGGACGGCAAATCCTACGCGGACCTGATCACCTTCGTGAAGGACCGCCCCGGCCACGATCGCCGCTATGCCATCGACTCCGCAAGAATCAGGCGGGAACTGCACTGGCAGCCGAGCGAAACCTTCGAGTCGGGGCTTTGGAAGACCGTGCGATGGTACATAGACAACAGCGCCTGGGTGATGCGGGTGACCAGCGGCGCCTACAAGAACTGGGTGGCGGAGCAGTACGCATGAAGATCCTGCTGCTCGGGAAAAACGGGCAAGTCGGCGAGGCCTTGCAATCCGCTCTCGCTCCCTTGGGGCAGCTTGTCGCCTGGGGGCGCGAGGATGCCTGTTTCGAACACCCCAACCGATTGGCCGAAAGCGTCGCCTCGCAAGGAGCGGACGTCATCGTCAATGCGGCGGCCTACACTGCCGTCGATAAGGCGGAGCGGGAGCCCGCCACCGCTTTCCTGGTCAATGCGGAGGCCGTTTCCGTCCTCGCCGCACTGGCGAAGCGCCAGGGTACCTGGCTGGTGCACTATTCGACCGACTATGTTTTCGATGGCCATAAGGTCGACGCCTACACAGAAGATGACCCGACGAATCGTTTGAGCGTCTATGGCCGCAGCAAGCTGGCCGGCGACAAGGCGATCGTTGCGTCAGGTTGCCTCTATCTGATCTTCCGGGTCTCGTGGATATATGCGGCAGGCCATGCCAACTTCCCTCGCGCCTTGCTGCGATTGGCTCGGGACAAAAGCGGCCTCGACGTCGTCGCGGATCAGATCGGCGCGCCGACTTCGGCCGAACTCATAGCAACGATCACAGCCGGCGCGATCGCCAGGGTGGCACGTGACAGGGACGCCGCCTCCCTTTCGGGTGTTTATAATCTCGCTGCCGCGGGAAAGACCAGCCGAGCCGACATGGTGCGCCTCATCGTCGATGAAGCCTCCGCGATGGGTCTGCTTCCCTTGCCGAATTCGAGCGCCATCAGATCCGTTACGAGCGATGCGTTTCCGATGCCCGCCGCACGGCCGCTCAACTCCCAGCTTGCCACGACGAAGCTGTGCCGGACGTTCGCGGTAGACCTCCCGCCATGGCAGGACGGCATGCGTGCCTGGGTCGCGCGTGAACTGGTTGGAGAGCATCCATGAATCGCAAGGGCATTATCCTAGCCGGCGGCTCCGGCACACGACTCTGGCCGGCAACGCGTTCCCTGTCGAAGCAGTTGCTGCCTGTCTACGACAAGCCGATGGTCTACTATCCGCTGAGCACGCTGATGCTGGCCGGCATCCGCGACATTCTGGTGATATCGACGCCTGAGGACACGCCTCGTTTCCGGCATCTTCTGGACGATGGCTCGCAATGGGGCCTGTCTATCGCCTATGCGGTGCAGCCGAGTCCGGACGGTCTGGCGCAGGCGCTGCTGATCGGCGAGGATTTCATCCGCAACGATGCGGTTGCCCTTGTGCTGGGGGACAATCTCTTCTTCGGCCATCACCTTCCCACCCTGCTGAAGCGGGCAGATGAGAAGGCAAGGGGTGCCTGCGTCTTTGCCTATCACGTCCAAGATCCGCAGCGGTATGGCGTCACGGAGTTCGACAGCCGGGGCAACGTGATCTCCATCGAAGAAAAGCCCGCGATACCCAAGTCCAATTTTGCGGTTACCGGGCTTTACTTCTACGACAACGAAGCTGTGTCTCTGGCGAAGTCGCTGCGCCCCTCCGCGCGCGGCGAACTGGAGATCACCGACCTGAACCGGTTGTACCTGAAGCGCGGAATGCTGCGGGTCGAACTCATGGGGCGTGGCTTCGCCTGGCTCGATACCGGTACGCACGAGTCCCTTTTGGAAGCCGGGCAGTTCATAGCGACGATCGAAAAGCGGCAAGGGCAGAAGATCGCCTGTCCGGAAGAGATCGCCTGGCGCAATGGCTGGATCTCGACCGACAGATTGATCTCCCTGGCCCAGCCGCTCGCCAAGAGCGGCTATGGCCGATACCTGCTCAATCTGCCGGACGAGGTGCTGTCTTCTGAGGATCGCGCCACCCGCGATCTCCGAAATGCCGTTGCCTAAGTCGCGGGCCTCTTGATCGCCAACGGCCGAACCAGGGGATTTGCGCAAGACCCAGAGAGTTGGCGCAGCCAGCTCGCTGAGGTTCCAGGCGAATTGAACCGTTAGCCTTTCAGAAGCTCAGAGGGTATATTCGTTGCAAGCGTCACATGATGATGAATGCGCCCCCCGAAGAACTCGGCAGGCACGGATTCTGTGGCCGCACGGGCTTCGGCGCGCACCGGACTTGCGAGCGCCTCCTCCACAGCTTCGAGACTCGGATAGTTTACGGCGAGGACCATGGGATATCTCGAACTGAACAGGTCGGCCAGTCTTCTGCTGGATCACCATTGATCGGTTCCGTATCGTTGGGCCAGATAGAAGTGAACCGATCTTTATTTTCATAAGATCGCAACCGCGAAGTTTGCTGTCGATTGCAAGGTCGAACAACGCCCGGTCACGTATCCTGCCTCCGCGATCCAGGAACAACTGAACTAGCCAGATTTGCTTGACCTTGAGCGCTCTTTTGGCGCCGACCTGCTTGCCGGCATTCCAGGCTGGCCGCCCTTTGGCGACCGGTCATACTGTGAGATACCCATAACACTTCTTCGTGACCGCGAGATCACGCCCAACGAGCGTTTCTGGCTCGACGTGATCAGGCTGGCGTCCCGAGACTCCGATCCGGCGCCTCCGCTCGAAAAGGGGCAGAAGCTGCGGATGATCTTCCAGAACCGCCGTAACACCAACACTGCGCGGATGGCGCGAGCCTGCCCAATGCCGAACAGCGCAAGCGCTAGCGGTCTCCCCTGCGCCCAGCAAGCACCCCAGTCAGAGCCGGAACATCATGACCGACGACGACCTCGATCCATTCTGAAACGGGAAATCCATTCCAAACTATCACTGGCTTTCCGCCGCCAGCTCTTCGCGCGCTACGGCATCGTTCTGGCGCCTGGCGAGTTCTCAGAAAATGCTGCGCGGCATCAAGACCGGTCGGGCGACGCTTGTCGATCGGCGTCCTCCCGACAGCGCCATCTACCTGATCAGAAACGTCCGGCTTTGAAAGCAGTATTTCGTTCTCGTGAGGAACGGCTACGTCGTGACCGCGCTGCTGCCGAACAAGCGGAACAAACACGGGCGATCAAAACCCAGATGAACGGCAGGACCCTCGACCCAAAATAACGGCTACACTGTCCGCGACGGCCTGGCGCTCGCGCTACGCTGGGTTGCCGCTGGACCACGATCTCTGAACGGCTACACTCTACACGCCGTCCGGCAACGCGTCGACGTTGTTGCCGCTGGACCACGATCTCTGAACGGCTACACTTGGGCAGAGAAGCTGGCCGACTGGCTGGCGTGTTGCCGCTGGACCACGATCTCTGAACGGCTACACTAACCCGGTGTGTCCATCACATCCCCCTCGGGTTGCCGCTGGACCACGATCTCTGAACGGCTACACTCTCCCGAGCGCATCGTTCCTGCCAATACTGGTTGCCGCTGGACCACGATCTCTGAACGGCTACACTCCCGATTACGTCATCGACCTTGAGTTCAAGTTGCCGCTGGACCACGATCTCTGAACGGCTACACTGGCAGCGCCGTTGTCGCGGTCGACGACCGCGTTGCCGCTGGACCACGATCTCTGAACGGCTACACTCAGGCACGAATCTTCCAATCATCGATCTGGGTTGCCGCTGGACCACGATCTCTGAACGGCTACACTCCGGACCGGGACGAATGGGCGCCCTGGCTGGTTGCCGCTGGACCACGATCTCTGAACGGCTACACTTGTGGGCGATGCCGGAGCGGGCAAAACGTCGTTGCCGCTGGACCACGATCTCTGAACGGCTACACTCGGCGCACAGATCGATGATGCGTCCACCGCGTTGCCGCTGGACCACGATCTCTGAACGGCTACACTCAATGCTGGCAGCGACCACTTCGTTGCTGGGTTGCCGCTGGACCACGATCTCTGAACGGCTACACTTCTGTCATCTACGGCAATCGGCAGATCGCAGTTGCCGCTGGACCACGATCTCTGAACGGCTACACTCGTCGAGTTCCTGCGCCCGCAGACCATTCTGTTGCCGCTGGACCACGATCTCTGAACGGCTACACTGCATCAACAAGATTGCGACCGATACACGCTGTTGCCGCTGGACCACGATCTCTGAACGGCTACACTATCGCCCTACCCTCCCTGGCCGACGCGCATGTTGCCGCTGGACCACGATCTCTGAACGGCTACACTGCGCCAGCCGCTCGGCACGCGCTCTTACTAGTTGCCGCTGGACCACGATCTCTGAACGGCTACACTTTTGGGGGATTCGTATGCGGCCACAACCAAGTTGCCGCTGGACCACGATCTCTGAACGGCTACACTTTGTTCATTGGTCGTTACTCCGGTTGTGCTGTTGCCGCTGGACCACGATCTCTGAACGGCTACACTTTGTCGATCTCAACCAGCGAATCCAGATAGGTTGCCGCTGGACCACGATCTCTGAACGGCTACACTCCGTCGCTCATCGCAACATCGATCAGGTGGGTTGCCGCTGGACCACGATCTCTGAACGGCTACACTAGCGCCGGCGGCAGGACGAAGAACACGATGGTTGCCGCTGGACCACGATCTCTGAACGGCTACACTCTGGCGCGCCGGGCGCCGGGCGCGGCGCGAGTTGCCGCTGGACCACGATCTCTGAACGGCTACACTTCGAAATAATACCGATCGCTCTTGCTTAGGGTTGCCGCTGGACCACGATCTCTGAACGGCTACACTCAGCTTCACCGCCGTCGAGATCAGGCCTGAGTTGCCGCTGGACCACGATCTCTGAACGGCTACACTGCGATCGGTATGGCACAAGACGAGGCCGTGCGTTGCCGCTGGACCACGATCTCTGAACGGCTACACTCGGACGATGATGATCCACCCGATCAATATTGTTGCCGCTGGACCACGATCTCTGAACGGCTACACTCAGCGGCCAGATGGTGCGCGCCCTGCTAGCGTTGCCGCTGGACCACGATCTCTGAACGGCTACACTATCTGGAGGCCGTCTGCCGCCATCACCGGCGTTGCCGCTGGACCACGATCTCTGAACGGCTACACTACGCCCTAAAAGGCCGCAGACTGCAGAGGAGTTGCCGCTGGACCACGATCTCTGAACGGCTACACTTAGCCACTCCCGCACCAGTGCAGGATGCGGGTTGCCGCTGGACCACGATCTCTGAACGGCTACACTCAGCTTCACCGCCGTCGAGATCAGGCCTGAGTTGCCGCTGGACCACGATCTCTGAACGGCTACACTGCGATCGGTATGGCACAAGACGAGGCCGTGCGTTGCCGCTGGACCACGATCTCTGAACGGCTACACTGAGGCGGCCCTTTCGCCCGATAAAGCCCGGGTTGCCGCTGGACCACGATCTCTGAACGGCTACACTCTGCGATGCCATCAACCCGGCCACCCCGGCCGTTGCCGCTGGACCACGATCTCTGAACGGCTACACTGGCGCGGCCTCTCCGCCGACGATCGTGCCTGTTGCCGCTGGACCACGATCTCTGAACGGCTACACTTTCGCAAATCGTGCGGGCGCTATCCTCGCCGTTGCCGCTGGACCACGATCTCTGAACGGCTACACTGTCCCTGCTGGAAGATCGGCGTCCAGCCAAGTTGCCGCTGGACCACGATCTCTGAACGGCTACACTCACGCCACTGGAGATAAAGACGAAGAACCGGTTGCCGCTGGACCACGATCTCTGAACGGCTACACTAGCACGCCCAAGGATATGACCAGCCGAGTGGTTGCCGCTGGACCACGATCTCTGAACGGCTACACTGCGATCAGGCCAGCATCAGTGGCGCGACTGGTTGCCGCTGGACCACGATCTCTGAACGGCTACACTCTGCGCTTTCAGCCGGCCGGGAAGCTGGCTGTTGCCGCTGGACCACGATCTCTGAACGGCTACACTGCGCGGCACGGCGATCTGGTTTCGACATGGGTTGCCGCTGGACCACGATCTCTGAACGGCTACACTACGTTGGCGGCTCGATGCCGGTGAAACCTAGTTGCCGCTGGACCACGATCTCTGAACGGCTACACTCCGCGGCGAAATCCCTCGACCGACGAGACGGTTGCCGCTGGACCACGATCTCTGAACGGCTACACTCTCATGAATTTCGTATGGGCGACGACGGCGGTTGCCGCTGGACCACGATCTCTGAACGGCTACACTCAATTGGTCGCGCATTCCGACCTTTAGACCGTTGCCGCTGGACCACGATCTCTGAACGGCTACACTGCAGCGCGTCGTCGATATGTGGCGCTCGGAGTTGCCGCTGGACCACGATCTCTGAACGGCTACACTGACGACTGCGCCGCCGAGCTGCGCCGGCTGGTTGCCGCTGGACCACGATCTCTGAACGGCTACACTCGGCCAGATGGTCTACAAGGAGGCCTCGACGTTGCCGCTGGACCACGATCTCTGAACGGCTACACTGGGATCGATGCGAGGCTCGATGGCAAGGTGGTTGCCGCTGGACCACGATCTCTGAACGGCTACACTGACATCGCCTATGCATGTGATTTCGCCTGGGTTGCCGCTGGACCACGATCTCTGAACGGCTACACTTCCAGAGGCGATGTTCACGAGGCAGTAACTGTTGCCGCTGGACCACGATCTCTGAACGGCTACACTCATATCGAGCAGTAGCGCCTTCACCGCATCGTTGCCGCTGGACCACGATCTCTGAACGGCTACACTGCATTTCCACATGGCCTGCGAAGGTCAATGGTTGCCGCTGGACCACGATCTCTGAACGGCTACACTCGCCCATGCCTGAATGACGGCATCGGCCTGGTTGCCGCTGGACCACGATCTCTGAACGGCTACACTCGGCTCGATCTTCAGGTTCGAGACGCACCAGTTGCCGCTGGACCACGATCTCTGAACGGCTACACTGCTGTCCGATCCGGTCAGATTGACCGCGCCGTTGCCGCTGGACCACGATCTCTGAACGGCTACACTCCGTGACATGGCCGTCGCCAGGGCGAAGGTGTTGCCGCTGGACCACGATCTCTGAACGGCTACACTCGTTCACTGCGGCGCCGCCATCGGCAAAGAGTTGCCGCTGGACCACGATCTCTGAACGGCTACACTTTTGGATGTGACGCTGCCAGACCGCGTCAAGTTGCCGCTGGACCACGATCTCTGAACGGCTACACTACCTGATCAGGTATCTTATTGAAAACCAACGAGATACCTGCCTCGGGTAGCGTAGCCAAATCGCTCCCGGCTTTAAAACAGAGCGAGTTGGTCGGGATTTTTTCTCGGCTTCCTTCGTCGCTGGCCTGAGAATCGGACGATGTTTTCATACTGCTTATCCGTAAATGTGAGGACATGGACATCTCCACGGTTCGGCAGATGGTCCTCGATCCGCCGCATGTAAGTTTCAAACTGTTCCTTGCCGTTGCAGAACCGAGCATAGACTGAAAACTGGCTCTTCTCGAAGCCTTGATCGAGCAGGAATTGGCGAAATTTGGTGGCGGCCTTGCATTGCGCCTTCGTTGTCACCGGCAGGTCGAACATGACGAAAATCCACATCAGACGATACCCGCTGAGTTGCGTGGCGCTCACGTGATGGCGGCTCCCAGCCCGGCGAGTTCGATCGCCGAGGGAGGACGCGGCGGGGTAAGGTCGGATGCCTTGCCCGTCTCGAAGCTGCGCGCCAGCGATTGAGAGAGATATGTTGCCGCCATCATGACGGTGGTGGTTCCATCTCCTCCCGGCAGATCGAGCGCGATCAACCCCGCATAGGCACGCTTCGTATCGGCGGACACTTCGGAACATCCTTTGGCGGCGAGCTTTACGGTCATCAGGTCGACCAGAGGCCGGAACGGCTCGATAAGGTCGTCGGCCAGCGCGAACGCGTTGCCGCGATTGGCGTGGTGGATGCCGATGGAGGGATGCAGCCCGGCCGCCACCACCGAGCGCGCGAGGAGCGAACGCAGCACGGTGTAGCCATAGTTGAGCAAGGCGTTGACGCCCTCCGCCGAGCGATCGCGGCGAAACTCTTCCCCCATAAGCAGCGGCCAGTAGCGCCGCGCCGCCTGAGCCTCGATATTGTCGGGATCGCCGGAGCGCACCCGCCGGGCGAGCATGGCGAAAGCGCCGGCTTCGATGCCTTGCGCCTCCAGAACCGCCGCCTGCCAGCGGATCTTGGCAACCACGATCTCCCGCCAGAGTTGTTTGGTGAGCGGCTTGCCGGCATTCCATTGCGCGCGCATGCGCGCGTTCTGTCCGTGATGCCCGTCGAGCGGCATGCAGACCGCGACAGGCGCGTGATTGGAACCGCACAGAACCAGCAGCGCGCCGCGCTCGGCGAGCGCCGCGACCAGGTTGGTTGTCCACGTCACGCCATGCGCGTGGATGATGACAGCCGCAACGTCGTCGAGAGGAACGCGGCCAACTTCCTGGCGCTCATCGCTGACGACGAGGAAGCCGCGGTAGGCGGAAAGGTGGCGGCCGTCGGTGGCGATGTCGACGATCCGCTCCATAATGCGGTCTATCTCGTCTCGGTTGGTTTGGCGCTTGTGCGTCGCGCCTTTTTGCGAGCCGGGAATCCCGGATCGGAGACACGGCCCAGTTCGTCCACCCGCACCTGTCTTGCCTTCCAGGCCTTGAGTGTATTGGGCGACGGATAGAGGTAATTGAACGGGTCGTCCTTGTCCGCGGCTCGCGCCTTCAGCGCTCCAGCCTCATGCGGCGGGGCCAGGGCCAGTTGCTTCTCCGAGAATTTCACGATCCGGACCAATTCCATCTTACCGTGTGGTTCGACAGCAAGCATGTCGTCGCGATGCAGCGAAAGCACCTTCTTCGCGGTCGGGTTCTCCTGCCTGATCTTCGAGGTCCAGCCCCGCTGATGCGCGTCGAACATCGACACCACTTCTGCCTTCCACTTGCCGTCCTTCATTTCCCATACGTCGTAGCGATAGTTGGAATCGCCCTTGTAGCCCTTGTAAGCGCGTCCCGACCGGTCGCGGATCGGGATGACCGAAAGCGGCTCGACGATGCGCAAGCGGCGGATGCCGCGAAACTCAAGCGGCCCGAGTTCCGGGAATTTGCGCAATCTCGCCTCGAAATCCTTGCCGTCGAGACCGAAGGTCCATTCATGCAGGGCTGCCCGCAGGTCCGGATCGCGCACTGCGTCGATGTCGCCTGTCTTCTTCAGTCCTTCCAGCGAAATGCGATGGACGACGACATCGTTGCCCTTCTCATCCTTCTCGCCGGTCAGCCCATAGGCGGTTTCGTTGTGCAGGCGGCCCGCCGTTGCGTCGCGCCCCTTCGTCAACCCCGTCTTGGAGGCCGTGCCGTGGTCCGGCCGATGGCTGACGACGATGGAGCGCACGACATCGCGCACGTCGTCGCTGAAACCTTCCCAGGGCTCGAAAAGATCGGCCGTCATGCGGTTCGCCGCCTCATGGCCGCGCAGGCCGGCCTCGCGCGCGATCTTCATCAGCAGCCGGCGGTCCGTCACGCCGATCACGATCGCGTCGATAGGGTGATGGCGATGATCCTTGCGGTTCTTGGGCTGGTCGGCGCCGCCGCCGAAATTGTGGTCCGGCAGGGCGCTGTTCAGCCCCCAGCTCCGTCGCAGCATCTCGGTGAGCCGGCCCGGCGAAACCCAGACATGGCCGCTGCCCTCACCTGAGCCAGGATAGAGCGAGCTCAGATATTCGCGCGCCAGACGCGACAGATATTGCGTGTCAACGAGCTGGCGCGCGATGAAGCCGCCCTGCGCGTCGAAGCGCGACATGGCGTCCGGTTCGAAGCGCCAGCGTTTTTCGCGCGGCAGGCGCGCGGCGCGGGCGGCGATCTCTTCCCAGTCGGAACGGTGCCCGAAGGCCTCGTAGGGCGAGCGCTTGCGCTTTTCGCGGTTGGCCTCGCGCATGCACAGCAGCCGGTTGCCATTGGAATCGTCCAGCGTGGCGCTGAAGGGCAGGATGTGGTCGACCTCCACCGCGCCAGAGAACAGCATGTCGACGGAAATCAGCTTGCCGGTGTAGATGCAGCGGCGGTCGAGCACATTGCCGGGATTGAGTTCCTCCCAGAGCTTCAGCAAAGCGCGGTTGCCGCCCTTGTCGGCAATGCCGATCTCGCCGAGCTTTTCCGACCGCTTGACCGCCGCCTCGCGGTTCTGCCGGTTCCTCGCGTTGATCTCGCGCTTACGCTCCTCGTCGAGCTTCAGTTCGCGCGCGAGTTCGATGGCGATCTGCTCCGGCGGCCCGTAGCGCCTGATGAGGGCGTTGACGACGCGGCGGAGCTGGTTGAGGCCGATATGCACGGTCGGGTTGGTCAGCCGGCCGACGCGCATCTCCTCCGGATCGGACGGCTCGCCGGTGCCTGGCATGATCTGCCGTTCCAGCGGCACGCCGTAATATGGCAGGGCGGGCCGGCTCTTCCCGTCGGTGAAGATTTCGCCCGTCCGGCGGTCGGAATGATGCCCGAGCCCGGCCTTCTCCACCGCTTCGTTGTAGACGATGACCCGCCCATCGATCGTCTCGTCACGCAGCGCCTCGATCAGCTTCTTCGTCGCCGTCTCGCCGAAGCGGCCGAAACCTTCCGGCAGCCGCGCGCCGGCGGCAGCGCGCGCCTGTTCGGGCGTGAGCTTATGGGCCTCCTGCAACCAGGCGACCAGCATCGCCTCGTCCTCGTCGCTCTCCTGCTCGCGGATGCGCGACGCGACCTCCCACTGCGCTTCGTCGGGAAGGTGCTGCCAGCGCGTGCCGAAGCGCGTCTTGGCGCCAAGCTCGGCGGCGACCTCGTCGCCCTTGAGGTCTTTGCGATTCTCGCTCTCCTTGTTGAAGCGCGCGTCGGGATCGAGCTTGAGTTCCTTGCGCAGGCTTGCGAACAAAACGGCCTTCTTGTCCTTGAGCTTGAGGAAAAGAACATCGCGCTGCTCCGGCGTCAGCGGCGCGGGGTTGGCGCCCGCCGTGACGATCCTCAGCGCATTGACCTCCTCCAGAAGCCGGCGGCGCTGGAACAGCGGATGCGCCTTCGCCAGCCTCGGCTCGTTGCCGGTCAGCGTGCACAGGCCGATCTTCGGCTCCTTCAGTGGCCGCTGGTGGAAGATGATCTCGAAGAAGCGCTTTTCGTTCTCCGGCGTCAATGTCTGCGGGTGATGCGTCGCCTGCCGCTGCCAGATGAGGTTGAACTCCTCCTCCAGCATCTGCCGGTCGGGATAGAAATCGTAGCCGTCGCCGCGCGCGCCTTCGCCCGTCTCGGGACGCAGCCGCGTGCGCACGCCCGCGATCGCGTTGGGATCGGTCGAGGCGGCGCGCAGGCCGTGCAGGTAGTCGCCGAAAGTCTCGGCGCCGGCGTCGCGCATGGCCTCGTGCAGCCGGGCGACCCCCACCCTGATCTTGCCGCTTTCGTCGTTCTTGCCACGATCCGCCTTTCTGTTGCTCTTGAAGCCGCGCCGCTGGTTGATATGGAACAACGCGCGGCCGACATGAAAGAGCTGCAGCTTTTCCCGCAAGGCCCTGGCACGCAGCTCGAACGGATCCAGCCGCTCAAGCGCCTTGCGCTCCGCCTCGCCGGCTGGAAAGAAACCCGCCTCGGTCAGGTGCTTGAGAAGCGCGGCCTGCCGCTGCTTGAAGCGGTCGCGCCGGCGGCGCATGGCGCGCGCGGCGCGCCGGTCGAAGGCGAGCGACGCGCCCGATTTCGGGTCGCGGCCGTCGCTGAAGATGCGCGAGCCGGCCGTGACGATGCCGATGGGCCTGTCGTTCTCGTCCAGTTCGATGACCGCCCAACCCAGTGAATTCGTGCCGAGATCGGCCCCAAGCCTCCAACGCATGATACCCGCCCCGATTGTTTTTACCCGACTGAACTTTACTCCAAGCTGCAGAAGAGTCGAATCTCGAGACAAATATAACTGCCGTCCCTATTCCAATGGATACTGGTGGGCGTACTCCCGATTCGGGCCCTGAATTCGCGCCGTCACTTCTGATTGGGAGGCCCGCTCGCGCGAACCTCCCGCTGGCTCCACCACCCAGCGGGTGATTCCACGCTGAGAACGCCAATATGGAACAGCCTTTTTGTTTCGTCAAATTCCCTGTGCACGTTTATTGTCTTGTGCTTTGAGTGTCCACCGGCTATTAATGATTCTTACAGTCCCAACAAACGTGCACAGTCGCGGTTGGACCTCGATCTCTGAAGCGCTACACACGCTGAGAAAACGTAACAAGAACACAGCTTTTGGCTACTTGACCACGATCTCTGAACGGCTACACTACCGGCCTCAGAGATCGTGGTCTGGCGGTTAACAAGCAGCCAGTCTGCACCAGATAAGGGCGGCGCTCCGGCGCCGCCTTTTTCTTCTGGCGTGACGCCGGCCTGGACTGCGGGTTCCTCCGACAGCGATTTCATTCGATGTCAGGGAGGAGCAGGGTGCTCACAGGGGAACTTCGCTCGAGGATCGATCAGGTCTGGAACGCCTTCTGGGCGGGCGGCATCGCCAATCCGCTCGAGGTCATCGAGCAGATCACCTATCTTCTGTTCATGCGCGGGCTGGACGACGCCGAGCTTCTCGAGGAAAACCGCGCGAACCGCACCGGCCAGAAGATGCGCCGGCATATCTTCCCGGACGGCAAGGACGGCATCGGCGAGGACGGCGGCGTCGCCTATGCCGACATGCGCTGGTCGCGGCTGAAGAACAGCGATCCCGCCACGATGTTTTCGCTCGTTGCCGAGCACGTCTTCCCTTTCCTGCGGTCGATGGCTGAGGACGGCACCGCGCACGCCACCCACATGAAGGGCGCGCGCTTCACCATTCCCTCGCCGGCGCTGCTGGTGAAGGTGGTCGACCTCATCGACAAGCTGCCGATGGCCGACCGCGACACCAAGGGCGACCTCTACGAATACATGCTGGGCAAGATCGCCAGCGCCGGCCAGAACGGCCAGTTCCGCACGCCGCGCCACATCATTGCGCTGATGGTGGAGATGACGGCGCCAACGCCGAAGGACATCATCTGCGACCCGGCCTGCGGCACCTGCGGCTTCCTCGTCGCGGCCGGCGAATTTTTACGCGACAACCACCCGAAGCTGTTCATCGACCAGGAAAGCCGCGACCATTTCAATTCGGAAATGTTCCACGGCTTCGATTTCGACCAGACGATGCTCAGGATCGGCTCGATGAACATGACGCTGCACGGCGTCGAAGACCCCGACATCCGCTACAAGGATTCGCTCAGCCAGGAACATGCCGGCGACGAGGACCGCTATTCGCTGGTGCTGGCCAACCCGCCCTTCGCCGGCTCGCTCGACTACGAAACCACGGCAAAGGACTTGCTCGCCGTCGTCAAGACGAAGAAGACCGAGCTTCTGTTCATGGCGCTGTTCCTGAAACTGCTGAAGCCTGGCGGCCGCGCTGCGGTGATCGTGCCGGACGGCGTGCTGTTCGGCTCCTCCACGGCGCACAAAGCGATCCGCAGGATGCTGGTCGAGGACCATCGGCTTGACGGCATCGTAAAACTGCCGTCCGGCGTGTTCCGGCCCTATGCCGGCGTCTCCACCGCCATCGTGCTGTTCACCAAGACCAATTCCGGCGGCACCGACCGTGTCTGGTTCTACGATTGCCAGGCAGACGGCTTTTCGTTGGACGACAAGCGCAACGCGCTTTTGCCTGCCGAGAAGATCGGGCCGACGCCGGGCCATCATGAAGCCAGGGGGGCGGGAAGCCATTTCGTCAATTTGACGCTGACCGGCGAGGAACTGGCGAAGAACAACCTGCCCGACATCGCCGCCCGCTGGGCCGCGCGCAACCACGGAGCGCGAACGGGAGCGCACCGCGCAAAGCTTCTGCGTGCCGAAGGAAGAGATCGCGGCAGCCGGCTACGACCTTTCCATCAACCGCTACAAGGAAGTGGTGCACGAGGCGGTCGAGCACCGCCCCCCGCAGGAGATCATCGGCGAGTTGAAGGCGCTGGAGAAGGAGATCGCGCAGGGGCTGGAGGAGTTGGAGGCGATGCTGTGAGCGAGCGGGAAAAGGTCGACCGTCTTAAAATCACGTTCGGTCCCCCGGATGTCGGATGGATCGACTTTTCCATTTCGGCTGGATCGCAGACGATTGAATTCTCCATCAGCGAAGTTTTCGATCCGTTTCACGCGAGCTTCACCAAATGGCTTGAAAAAATCGCCGGTGACGGCAGGGGTAAGCTCGAAATCGATATTGAGGGACCGAAAGTCACTTTCGATGTCCACGGTCTTCCAGACAACGCGCCCGTCGAATTCGGCTTGATGGTTCGCTTCATCGATGGTTCATCCGAATCTCTTCTCTGCGAGATGCCGCGCTACAATCTTGTCCGGGATTTTTACCAGACCCTCGTCGCCTATTGGGAAAGTCCCGTCCTCCAGGAGAACTGGCTTGAGTGGAACTACATGGCCCAGGGCAAGGACGAGGCAGACCTTCATACGGATGAGCTGATTCCTTGGAATATTCGCTCCGATATGGTCGAGCGCTATCTGGCGGAGGGCGCATAATGCCCCGTCGAGGACACGCCCTATTGGCGGCGACATCGTGAGCGATCACCGCCTCGCACGGCTTGGCGACACTTGCGAGGTCAATCCGCGGATGCCGAAAGGACTCTCGGACGAAGGAGTAGCTTCCTTCTTGCCCATGGCGGCGGTTTCGGAGGACGGACTGATCGCCTTCGAGGAGGAGCGGCCCGTCCGGGAAGTCAGAAAAGGCTATACTTACTTCGAGCGCGGCGATGTGCTGGTTGCCAAGATCACACCCTGCTTCGAGAACGGCAAGGCGACGCGGACCAGTGCGTTACGGAAGCCCTTTGGGTTCGGTTCGACCGAGTTTCATGTTCTGCGTGCCGGCAACGAAATCGATCCCTCATATCTGTTTCATATGATTTGGAACTCGAAATTCCGGACGGTCGGGATGAACAATATGACAGGCAGCGCCGGCCAGAAGCGCGTTCCGGCAGACTTCCTGAAGCGCCTCGAAATCCCACTCCCGCCGCTCCCCGAGCAGCGGAGGATCGCGGCGATCCTGGACAAGGCGGATGCGCTGCGCCGCAAACGCCGCAATTCTCGACCGCTACCTAGTGCGGACCCGCGTCCTGGCGAGCGAAGCAGTTGCCCGTTGGCGATTGTATAGTTGACACACCCAAGCGGATATGGGATAAAGATTCCAGTTAGTTAGGAATCTTCGCCATGTCCGTTCTGTCCCGCCCGTACTTCCACGATGAAGCCGCCGCCTTCGAGCACGTCGAGGCAATCTTGTGGCCGCAAGGTCCGGTTTGCGCGCACTGCGGTTCGATGGAAAAGGCGTACAAGCTAAAGGGCGTCCGCACCAAGCCGACGAAGAAAAGCCCGCAAGGCTTGGAGCGTCACGGCCTGCACAAGTGCGGCAACTGCCGCAAGCAGTTTACAGTGCGCCTTGGGACCATTTTCGAAGAGTCGCATTTGCCCCTGCGCATCTGGTTACAGGCTTTGCACGCCATGTGCGCGAGCAAGAAGGGTGTCTCCGCGCACCAACTGCATCGCGCATTGGAAATCACCTACAAGACGGCTTGGTTCCTTTGCCATCGCATTCGCGAAGCCATGCGTTCGGACGATTTCACGCCAATGGGCGGCGAAGGCAAGACTGTTGAGGTGGACGAAACCTATATCGGTCGCCTGACTGGCGTTCCGAAACAGAAGTCGTCTGGTGCACACAAGAACGTTGTCATGACGCTTGTAGAGCGCGGCGGCAAAGCGCGCTCATTCCACATCGACAGCACCACGGTTGCCCGCGTTATTCCGATTGTCCGCGCCAATCTGGCGAAGGAGTCGGTTCTTATGACCGACGAAGCAATCCACTATAAGCGCGTCGGCAAGGAATACGCTTTCCATGGTCGCGTCGAACACTCGGCCAACGAATATGGCCGCACGGAAGAGCGCGAAGGTGTTGAAATCAACGTCAACACCAACACCGTCGAAGGATACTATTCGATTTTCAAGCGCGGCATGAAGGGCGTTTATCAGCATTGCGCTGAACACCATTTGCACCGTTATCTGGCGGAGTTCGATTTCCGCTACAATAACCGCACCGCGCTTGGGATTGACGACGCTGTTAGGTCGCTTGTGGCGCTTAATGGCTTCAAGGGGCGTCGCCTCACATATGCTAAATCTGCTTGAATCAAAGCGGCGACACAGAGGGCGAAAGTTCCAGTGGCGCTTGCCACTATAGGAGGTGCCCATGTCTGCAAAAAAGCCGGCGAAAGAGCCGGATACCAGAAGCCAGGTTGAGAAATTCCAAGATTTAGCCCGCGAAATCGGCGCCGACGATTCCGAACAGCCTTTGAATGAGGCTATTCGGAAGGTTGGCCAGAAGCGGGTAAAGACGAAGGAGGGCGGCAAGTGACGGCGGCTGAGTTTGCCGCCGCTTTGGTATCCGCGCCAAAAGGCTCGTTGCACGTTTCAAACGGACGTGAGGTGACTGACGGAAGCGGCGCTATCAGATGGGAGTTCAACGAGGAGAAAATTATCGATCCGGCTGGCCGCGAGATAGGTTCGCTTCACTTATCGCCTCCTTTACTCGTGGACAGTGGATGCCCATGGAAGTCCGGTCTCCGGGGTGAACGCACCTTGGCGGGTCACTTGTCCCAGTGACAATCTGTAGGGAGCCGGAAAGGCTTCTTGTCCCCAGATGGGTGTGGCAGTCGGGGCATACGATAGAGCTTGCTTTGAGCCAGTTGTGGTTCATCGCTTTTAATACCTCCCATTGAAAAAGGTCGACGTGACACGGGCCGAACCGCGCCACGTCGCCCCCGTCCCAATCCAAGACTAGAGCCTTTCACGGTTTGACGGAAGCGTATCCGGCGTTTGCGAAATAGTTTC
>CAZBBT010000002.1:0-90501 GCA_964490065.1 uncultured Mesorhizobium sp.
GCACCCCCACCCCTAACCCCTCCCCACAAGGGGGAGGGGGACCAGGCACGTGGCAGCTCCCCCTCCCCCTTGTGGGGAGGGGTTAGGGGTGGGGGTGCGCCGTCATTTCCAAATACCCTCACGAAATCGTTCCCAGCACCCTGATCTCGACGCCCTTGGCGATCTCGACATGCGACAGCACCGGCAGCGTGGTGAACAGCCGCTCGACGATCATACGCACATAGGGGCGCGCGTCCGGCGCGGTGACGAGGACGAAGCGCTCGCCGGCCTCGAGATGCCTGCGGATCGCCTTGGTGGCGTCCTGGCCGAATTCCTCCAATTGGCGGGGGTCGATGTCGAACTCGCGCACCTCGCCCTTGGCGTCGCGCTTGAGACTCTGGTGGAAGGCGAGATCCCAGCGGTTGCCGAGGCGCAGCACCTTGAGCACGCCGCCCTCGGTCAGGTCACCGCAGATCTGCTGCGCCATCCTGACGCGCACATGCTCGACGATCTGCTCGGTGCGGCGCACATGCGGGGCGATCTCGGCGATCGCCTCGATGATGAGGTGCAAATTGCGGATCGATACGCGCTCGGCGAGCAGCAGCTTCAGCACCGCCTGCAGGCCGGGATAGGAGATGTGCTGGGTGCAGATTTCGTCGGCCAGCTTGCGGTATTCCGGGTCCTGCCGCTCCAGGAGCGCCTTCATGTCCTTGTAGGAGAGAAGCTGCGGCAGGTTGTTGCGGATCACTTCCGACAGGTGCGTCAGCAGCACCGACATGTTGTCGGCATAGGTGAACTGCTCGCGCTTCAAATCCTCGGCGAAGGCCTCCATCACCGAATAGGCGCGCATGCCGAAGGCGGGTTCGCGCACCTCCTCGCCCGGAATGTCGGGGATGTCGCGGTTGCCGAGCAGCACCATCAACTCGCCGACACGCACCTGGTATTCGGCGACGACCGTGCCGTGGATCTTGATCTGGTAGCTCTTCGGCGGAATGCCGAAATCGTCGGTCAGCTTCACCTCAGGCACAACGAAGCCGTATTGCGTGGCGAATTTCTTGCGCATCTTGCCCATACGGAAGGCGAGTTCCTGATGCGCGCTGATGAGCCGTGTGGAAAGCTGCTTACCGATCAGAAGCTCGATTTCGGCGGTGGCAAGCGAGGCCTTGACCGAGTTCTTCTCCTCCTCGACTTTGGCGGCTTCTTCCTGTTTCTTCGACGCATCGGCCTCGGCAACCATGCGGTTGTGGCGCAGCGGGATGACATAGCCGAGGCCCGCCATGGCGCCGGCCAGGGTAATGAAGGGGAACATCGGCAGGCCGGGCATCAGCGACAGGAGCGTCAGCAGTCCCGCCGCGACGTAGAGCGCGCGGGGATAGGCGCCGAGCTGGCCGAACACCGCCTGGTCGGCCGAGCCGCGCGTGCCGCCCTTGGAGACCAGCAGGCCGGCGGCCAGCGAGACGATGAGGGCTGGGATCTGCGTCACCAGGCCGTCGCCGACCGAGAGCTTGACGAACACGTCTGCGGCCTGGCTGAGACTCATGCCGTGGCGCAGATAGCCGATGGCGATGCCGCCGACGATGTTGATCGCGGTGATGATCAGGCCGGCGATGGCGTCGCCGCGGACGAATTTCGAGGCGCCGTCCATGGAGCCGAAGAAGGAGCTCTCCTCTTCCAGTTCCCGCCGGCGCAACTGCGCGGTCTTGTCGTCGATCATGCCGGCGGAGAGGTCCGCGTCGATCGACATCTGCTTGCCTGGAATGGCGTCGAGCGTGAAGCGGGCGCCCACCTCGGCTATGCGGGTGGCGCCCTTGGTGATGACGATGAAATTCACCACGATCAGTATCAGGAAGACGATCAGGCCGATGACGAAGTCGCCGCTCATCACCAGGTTGGAAAAGCCGCTGATGACGTAGCCGGCGGCATGCGTGCCCTGGTTGCCGTGCGACAGGATCATGCGCGTGGTGGCGATGTTGAGCGACAGCCGCATCATCGTGGCGATCAAGAGCACGGTCGGGAAGGACGAGAAGTCGAGCGGCCGCTGGATCCACAGTGCGACCATCAGAATCAGCACCGACAGCGCGATGGAGGTCGCCAGCCCGACATCGATCAGGAAGGCGGGGATCGGCAGGAACAGCACCGCCAGGATGACGACGATGCCGAGCGCGAAGAAGATATCGCGGCCGTTCTTGACCGCGCCGGGTGCCGTGATTGTTTCGCTGATCGCCATTCGTCGAAATCGCTCGTGCGGGCGACAGGCTGCGCCCAGGGTTTCGCACCCTAGGCGGCCAAGCTTGCGCGAGGGTGGGAGCAGCGATGGATCTCCGTTCGACATAGCGTCGTCAAAAACGGCGTTTACCCACAATCGCGACCCGATTTGCCATGTCACAATGCCCGGCGTATCAGGCTTGAACCCTTATACGCGTCGACCTTCCAGTGAGTTGTCCACCGTTGCTTTCCGCCGCACGATTGCCAGTCCATGCCCGACGGCTGCGCGCGCTCCTCGTGCGGTCCATCCCCATATTGGAAGCGCGCGGCGTTGTCATAGTCGCGCTGGCGGCCCTTGTGGGCGTGATCGCCGGCCTGCTGGTTACGGCGATGGGCGCGGTGGTGCAGGGCCTGCACGAACTGATGTTCGATGTGCAGCCGGGTGGCCGCCTCTCGGGCATGTTTTCGCTGCTGCATCCGTTCCAGGCCACCTTGCCGGCCATCGGCGGCCTGCTGCTGGGCCTCACCGTCATCTGGCTGCGCAAGCGCAAGTTCCGCACGCCCGTCGATCCGATCGAGGCGAACGCACTCTATGGCGGGCGCATGTCGCTGACCGATACCGTCATCATCGTCGCCCAGACGATGATCTCCAGCGGCTTCGGCGCGTCGGTCGGCATGGAGGCCGGTTATACGCAGGCGGGCTCCGGCGTGGCGTCGCGGCTGGCGCGCTTCTTCCAGCTCAGGCGCAACGATGTGCGCATCTTGGTAGGCAGCGGCGCGGCCGGCGCCATCGCGGCGGCCTTCGACGCGCCGCTGACCGGTGCCTTCTACGGTTTCGAACTGATCATCGGCGTCTACTCGGTCGGCAACGTCGCCCCGGTGATGGCGGCGGCCATCTGCGCGGCCCTGACGGCGGAAGTGTTTGGCGGCGTGCCGTTTCCGCTGGAGATGAGCGGATTGCCGGATCTGACGGCCAGCCAGTACGTGCCGTTCCTGCTGCTCGGGCTGGTCGGCGGCGGCGCGTCGATCGCCATCATGAAGTTCGTCACGCTGGTCGAGCGCGGTTTCGCCAGGCTCAGCATCGACGCTTCGATCCGTCCCTTTGTCGGCGGCTGCATCGTCGGCCTGCTCAGCCTCGTCACGCCGCAGGTGCTGTCGAGCGGCCATGGCGCGCTGCACCGCGAATTCGCCATGAATTATGGCATCGCCGTGATCGCCAGCGTCTTCGTCCTCAAGCTCGCCGCTTCGGCGATCTCGCTGGGTTCCGGCTTTCGCGGCGGTCTGTTCTTCGCCTCGCTGTTCCTCGGCGCGCTGCTCGGCAAGGTGTTTGCCGGCGTCATGGCCTTCGTCTCGCCGGCGACCGGCATCGACGCCGACGTTGCGGCCGTGGTCGGCATGACGTCGCTCGCCGTCGGCGTCGTCGGCGGGCCGCTGACGATGACGTTTCTGGCACTCGAATCCACCGGCGACCTAACCTTGACCGGCGTCGTTCTTGCCGCCTCGATCATGTCGGCGATGCTGGTGCGCGAGACCTTCGGCTACTCGTTCTCGACCTGGCGCTTCCACCTGCGCGGCGAAACCGTGCGCAGCGCGCACGACGTCGGCTGGATGCGCAGCCTCACCGTCGGCTCGATGATGCGCAAGGATGTCGGCATCATCGAATCTTCCGCCACGCTGGCCGAGTTCCGCAAGGCGGTGCCGCTGGGTTCGGCGCAGCGTGTCGTCGTCATCGACGGCGAAGGCCGCTACGCAGGTGTGCTGATCGTGGCGGAGGTTTACAGCGAACAGAGCAATCCCGATTCGACGGTGCTGACCCTGGCGAAATTCCGCGACTCGGTGCTGGTGCCGAGCATGAACGTGCAGTCGGCGGCCGAGACCTTCCAGCGTGCCGGCGCGGAGGAACTCGCCGTGGTCAAGGACTTTGGCGACCGGCAGGTCGTCGGCCTCCTGACCGAAGGCCACCTGATGCGGCGCTATGCGGAAGAACTGGACAAGGCCAGACGGGATTTGTCGGGAGAGGGGTAGGGCGGCTGGCCGGCGTCTGGAATCAAGATTTCAAACGACAGGTGTTCATGACACCTGGCCCGCCGCGCGCTGCGCATGGCTTCGAGCTGCTCCTCCAATTTCTCGATCTTGCGGGTCCGCCGATCCTTCAAAGCCGTGACGGCCTTGTCGCCGCCGGGGACCCAGAACGGAATGTTCAGGCGATCGATCTTGCCGCGGCTGATGGCAACGGATGAAATGCTCTTCGACGTGTCACCGATCGCGACGTCGAGATCGGCGCACGGTGTCGTGGCATAACCGGCGACACTGGAGCCGCCAGCCGACGACGCGCAGCCGGCCAACAAGACGAGAATGGAAAGATCGGTAGTCCGAACAAGTGATTGTAGCAGTCTCATAGCTGGCATCGTAGAGCAAAGTGTATTGCGGTCAAACCTACTCTCGCAGCGCATCTCGTGCTGCGACGGCGATCCGAGCGCTATTCACCACCTGTCCCGCTTTAAGGAACGAAATGACATGATTATATGAAATATTTGAATAATAACCAAGGTGGCAAATGTCATCGCCGCTATGGCGTAATGCTCATATGCGATGCATGAAAGAACGTCTAAAAATACGCATATTGCAAGAATTGCCGATGGATATTGGTCTTCAATAAAAACACCTTTTGGTGTTGAAATCCTTTCTAAATATTCTTCCTTTTTAATTTTATCATAATTTGTTATAAAATATTCATATATCAGAGCCTTTGCGTTTGGAGTTGCTTTTCCTATTGCAACAAGGTACAAAGTCGCTAAAAGGAAAATTAGCAATAATACTATATATAACTGTAATATGTCGTATATAATTGCAAATATCATCATAATTGTGATAATAGCATTAAATATAATGTATAGCATTTACCGTAGGCTTCTTTCTAATTTTATTGTACGATCTTGGTTGTAACTGCTGACGTTCTGGTCGGCCTCTCGATCCAGCGGCGTACATGCGGCCGTTCCGTGCCCCTGTGCAGGGCGCGGATGCGCTCTGTGATGGCGGCGTCGGCCTGGGTGATACGCGTGTTGTGACGGATGTAATCCAGCCAGGTCGGCGTATGGTAGGTCTCCAGCCAGATGTCCGGATGCTCCAGGTCGCGGGCGATCACCCAGTTGCGGGCGCCGTCGCGGCGGCGGATGCGGCCGCGTTCCGTCATCAGCGCCAGGAATTCCGGTACGTCGGCTTCGTCGATGATGAACTCGATCATGATGGCGATCGGGCCGCTGCGCGGCTTGAGGTCGAGCGCCAGCATGGGTTCGCGGAAGCGGTTGAGAGGGTCGAGATTGAGCGGGATGCGCTGCGGCAGCGGCACCACCAGCCCGATCGCCCCGCCGGCCAGCATGGCGATGGCCGCCGCGATCAGCGCCGTCGGCGCGCCGTGCGCGTCGGCCACCACGCCCCAGATCCAGCTTCCCAGCGCCATGCCGCCGAAGGTGGCGGTCTGGTAGATCGACATGACGCGGCCGACAACCCAGCGTGGCGTCGACATCTGCACGGTCGTGTTGAAGTGCGACATGGCGATCACCCAGCACGCACCGCCCAGCAGAAGGCCGAGCGCGGTCTGCCACGCCTGGGTGCTCAGCGCGCAGTTCAGGCTGCACAGCGCGAACCCGACGAAGGCGCAGCGCACCATCGTTTCGCTGGAAAGGAGCTGCCTCAGCCGCATGCTGGTCAACGCGCCGCCGACGGCGCCGACGCCGAAGGCGCCGAGCATGATGCCGTAGGTCAGCGCGCCGCCCTTGACGACGTCGCGCGCCACGAGCGGCAGGAGCGCCAGCACCACGATCGCGGTGAAGCCGAAGACCGCGCCGCGCAGCAGGACCTTGCCGATGTTGGGCGACATGGCGACGTAGCGCAGGCCGGCGCCCATCGCCGCGCCCAGAGATTCGCGCGGCAGCGTGGATGCCGGCTCGTCGCGCTTCCAGCGCGCCATGACGACGATCAGGCCGATATAGCTCACGGCGTTGACGGCGAACGCCGCGAACGCGCCGAAGGCGGCGACGATGATGCCGCCGATGGCCGGACCGACGCTGCGGGTGATGTTGAAGCCCATGGAATTGAGCGCCACCGCAGCCGGCACCTTGGCGCGCGGCACCATGTCGCCGACCGAAGCCTGCCAGGCCGGGCTGTTCAGCGCCGTGCCGGAATCGATCAGGAAGGTGAAGGCAAGCAGCGTCCAGGGGGTTACCCAGTCGAGATAGGTGAAGATGGTGAGCAGCACCGAGACGACCAGCATGAAGCACTGCGCCACCAGCATCACCTTGCGCCGGTCGAAGCCGTCGGCGATGGCGCCGGCGACCAGCGCGAACAGCATGATCGGCAGCGTGGTCGAGGCCTGCACCAACGCCACCTGGTAGGAGGAGGTGGCGATGGAGGTCATCATCCAGGCGGCGCCGACGCCCTGGATCAGCCCGCCGAAATTGGAGGCGAGATTGGCCGACCAGACCGCGCGGAAGATGGGATGCTGGAAGGGGGCAAGCGCGGCGACACGCTCGTCCTCATGGTCGTCTTCTATCGCAGGTCCGCTATCGTGCGGCATTGCCCTCCCCATGAATCGCAAAGCTGGCGCGGCGCTTGCCGGCAAACTAGCCGAGACTGGGAAAAAGGCGAACGCCTTCCCGATAAAAAACATGGTCCAGCAGCGAGATAGCAGGCGGCGCCCGGATCAGAAACCGGTCTGGATACGCTCGAAGATGACGTTGGTGAAGGCCGATATCTGGGCACCGATGAAGGGACCGGTCAGCGCCACCACCAGCATGATGGCGACGATCTTCGGCACGAAGGTCAGCGTGATTTCCTGAATTTGCGTCAGCGCCTGGATCAGCGCGATGCCGACGCCGACCACCATGGCGACCAGCACCACGGGTGCGGATGTCGTCAGCACGGTCCAAACGGCATATTGCACGATGTCGAGAGCGTCGGCTTCGTTCATGGGGCCGCTCCGGGATTACCGGAATCCAGACTGCTTCTAGCTCGCGAGGGGACCTACCGTCACACCAGGCCCGACCGCCATTTCCGTGCCGTCCTCGAGCACCGCGATGAGGCCGGTGGAGGACAGGCGGACTTCGGATACCGTGCCGCTCGTCGCGCCGTCGGCCGACGTGATCGTATGGCCGATCAGCGCATCGGCCTGCGACAGCGCCGAGGACTGAAGGATCGAGTCGAGCTTGGTGTTCATCTGCACCGACTGCTCGACCTGCGAAAAAGTGGCGAGCTGTGCGACGTATTGGGTCGAATCCATCGGCTGCGTCGGATCCTGGTTCCTCATCTGCGCGATGAGCAGCTTCAGGAAGGACTGATAGTCCACCGAGGTCTTCGATTTCGCCGGTACCTGGCTGGCTCCGGCCGGAACAGTCGTCGTCGTATCAATCGGTATCATGGTCAGCGCGCTCCCATCGCCATCGGACGGACCGGTTCGTCTTTTTCCTCGCAATCGGCGCCCAACGCCAGCCGCTCCAGCGGATAGAGCGCGCGGATCGCCTTCAGTGCTTCGTAAACGCGGTTTTCGCCGACGAGGCGGTCGATATGCTTGAGCGCGCCGCGGATCTGCTCGTCATGGAAACTCGCCAGCATCAGCGGCAGGGATCGGCGGAACATGGCACGTGCGTCGGCCGCTCCTTGCGGGTTCATCAGCATGACCTGGACGATGAAGTAGAGCTGCCTCAGCGGCGTCGAGGCATCCTCGGCCTGCAGGACATGACTTTCCAGCAGGAACTGCACGTCGTTCAGGAGTTCGAGCGTGACCTTGCGGTCGGCGCGCACGACGGCGCCGTTGATGTAGATTTTCTCGTTCGGTCTGAGCGACAGCTTGAGCGTGTTCATTGGATGCCGTCCCGAATGATCTGCGAGACCTCGATCAGGCCCTCGAAATTGTCGGTGCGGCCCTGGCGGATCTCCTCGGTCTCGCGCAGCAGCCACAGGCCGATGGAGATCAGGTTGGCGCGCAGTTCCTTGGGCAGTGCGTTGTCGCTGGAGCCGAGATCCTCGACGAAGGTGGTCCAGACCTTGTTGGTGAAATGCAGCGCCTCGACCGCTTCCATCGAGCCGCGCCCGACGGCGGCCGCGGCCGTCAGGAGGTCGATGGAGCGGGAGAGAAGCTGTCGCTCGCGGTCTTTCGCGTCGGCAACGGAGTCGGTCTGGATGTCGGCGTATGAGAATTGGTACATCGCTAGGCTGTTCCGTGGGATCCGTGCTTCAGGTCAGGAAGTTCAGCAGGCTGAGCTGCTGGATTCGCGCCGTCAGGGCGAAAGAGGTCTGGATGTGCGACATCAGATCGTTGACGCGGTTGGCGGCTTCGTAGGGATCGACCCCTTCGAGGTCGAGGATATGCTTTTCGAACAGGTCGACCTGGGTCTTCATGCGGTCGGTGGCCTGCGAGACCCGGTTCTCCACGATGCCGGTCTGGGATTGGACCTGGCCGAGATTGCTTACGGCTTCGCCAGTCAGGGAAAAGGCGCGCGAGGCAACCGTCTTCTTGGCGTCGGCGCTCATGGTGGTGGAGGAAAACAGGTCGGCCACGATGGCTGCGGCCATGGCGAGTTTCCTCACGCCGTCATTGTTGGCGCTGACCGACGTCTCGGTCGTCTCGTTGAGCGCGATACGGCTGACGATCTGCTGATCCGTGGCGTTCGACCAGTTCGTCTGCCAGCCCGCGCCCATGAACTGCGGCATGACGTCGTTGGTCAGGAAATCGTCCATCTCGCCGGCAGTGATGTTGGCGGCCGCCGGATCATCCTGGGTGAAACCGAAACGGGCAAAGAAGGCCGCGTCGAGCGCCGCCTTGGCGGGCGAGCCGGTCGCGGTGAAATCGTTGATCGGCTTCACGTCCGTATTGGTGCCGGCGAACAGGTACTCGCCATTGACGGACGTGTTGAGGATCGATGTCATCGACTGCAGCGCGGCCTTGCCGCTGTCGCGCGTGATGTCGGATGCCATCTCGCCCGAGATGGCGTTGGGCAGCGCGGACAGCAGGGTCTGGGCGGTGTCGACCAACTGGCCGAGAGCATCCTGGGTCGAGGAAAGCCGCGACGCGATCAGGGCGTTCGAATCGATGATGCCGTTCAGCCGGTCCAGATCGCGCGCGAAGGTAACGGACTGCGTCGTGCGGGTGCCGAGCGCAAGGCCGACATCGGCGACGCGGCCGGTATCCATTTCCTTCTGCGCTTTCACCAGGTCGACCTGCATGCGCCCCTGCTGGTAGCGCATGGCGTTGGAGATGGCGGCGGAGGAGACGGAGGTTGCCTTCATGATGCTATCCAACGGCCGCCATCAGCGCATCCAGCATCTGGTTCACGCTGGTCAGGATGCGGGCCGAAGCCTGGTAGGTGTGCTCGAGGTCGAGCAGCAGCGACATTTCCGTATCGACGTTGACACCGGTCGCGTTGGAGAGCGCCTCCGCCGTGCGGTTGGCGAGCGCCTCCTTGGCGTCTGCCGCGGTCGAGGCCTGCTGGCGCACACCTTCGAACCAGCCGATGGAGCTTGCTGCATAGCCGGTGACGCCAACATCGGCCGTGATGCCGGCGGCCGGGTCGAAGGTCATCGGCTGATCCAGGCGGTCGCCGTAGGCGATCAGGAGGTCGGCAAACGAGGCGCCGCCGGTCGTGTTGGCGACATAGGCCGCGCCGTTGGCGCCGCCGTCGCGCAGCAGGGTGGGATCGCCGCCGGCATCGGGATCGATCGCCGCGTTGATGCCGATCTGGCCGGCAAGGCCGTTGACGAGCGTACCGGCCGCGGGAACTCCCGGCGCGCCCGACCATGTGAACAGGCCGGCCGCGTCCGGCTGGGCCGGCGCCGTTTCGGCGAAGGCGCCGATCAGGCCGCGGGCGATCTCGTCGAGCTGGCCCTGCATCGTGGAGGCGACGCCGTCGCGCAGTTGCAGCAGCCCGGCAAGCTTGCCCCCGGCGCTGGTGTTGCCGCCGCTGCCGGCGGAGAGCGGCACGTTGTCGATATAGATCGCGTTGCCGGCGGCGCCGGCCGCGTAGCCGGAAGACGGCGAGAAGGTCACCGAGCGGGGAATCGTCTCGAACAGCGTGGTGCCGTCTGCCGTCGTGATGACCATGTCGTTGTCGCCGCGGGTGAAGGTCGAGATCGGCACATATTCCGAAATCTTCTTCAGCAGCGCGTCGCGTTGGTCGAGCGCGTCTGAGACGTCGGCGCCCGAATGGCTTCCCGCAACGATGGCGTTGTTGACGTCCTGGAACTGCGACAGCAGGGAATTCAGGTCGCCGACCGCGGTGGCGATCTGGCCGTCGGTCCGGGTGCGGAAATCCTGGATCGCCTTGGTGCCGTCGTTCAGCGAGCGCATCACCTGGCGGGCAGCATCGATGACACTGGTGGCGAGGTTCTGGTTCGACGGCGAGGTGGCGTAGAGTTGCAACGCCTGCTGCAAATTGCCGATGGCCGTCGAAGCGGAGGATGCGTTGTCGACGCCGTTCACCGCCAGTTCGAGCTGGTCCATGCCGCTGAACAGCGCGCTCTGGCCGGCCCAGGCCGACAGTGCCGAAAGGTTCTGCCGGAACAGCAGGTCGTTGGTGACACGCTGGATGTCGACCGAACGCGCGCCGGGAGCGGTCGAGACCACATTGGCGATGCGGCGCGCGTAGTCTGGGTTGGAAGCGTCCGCGACGTTGCGGGAGACAATCGTGGTCTGGCGCGACGTTGTCAGCAGCGACGACTGAGCGATGCTCAATGCGGATGAGAGGGACATTGCTCTTAGGCTGCTTTCAGTCGTCGCGCCCGCGCCTTAGCGGACGCCGATCATCTCTTCAGGTTGACAAGGACGTCCATCAGGTCGGAACCGGTCTGGAACACTTTCGAATTGGCGGTGTAGCTGCGCTGCGCCGCGATCATGTTGGTGAGTTCCTCGGCGATATCGACGTCCGAGTTCTCCAGCGCGCCGGAGACGATGGCTCCGAGCTTGCCTTCGTTGGCGAAGCCGATGGTGACGGCGCCCGAGTCCGCGCTTTGGGTGTAGACGTTGCCGGCCAGCGCGGTCATCTGGTCGGGGCTGGTGACGTCGGCGAGCGGGATCTTGTAGAGCGCCTTGGAGCCACCATCCGCGTAGCGGGCGTAAATGGTGCCGTCCTTGCTGATCTCGACCTTGTCGATGGTGCTTGGTGCATGGCCGTCGACGGTCGGTTCGGTGGGTGTGTAATCGGCGCCGAGTTGGGTGAGAGTGGAAAGGTCGAGCGTGAAGGGCTGTCCGCCGGGCACAGTCAGCGAGACGCTGTCGACCGCACCCGTCAGCTTGCCGGTGGTGGAATCGAAGGTCAGGTTCGCCGAACCCAGAGCGCCGCCCGTGTACGGGAACGACGTGCCCGGCGTTGCCTTCGACTGGTCGAACACCGAGACCTCCCAGGTTCCGGTGCCGGTGTTGGTGAAATAGACGTCGAGCAGCACCTTGTTGCCGAGGTTGTCGTAGGCGACCATCGACGACTTGGCGGTATATTGCGCATTCGGATCGTTGCTCGACGGCAGCGGCGAGACCGCCGTGGCGCCGGCCGGCAGGTTGGCGCTGAACGAGCCCTGGGTGCTGGGCGCGGCCGACATGCCCTGGTCGGAGATCGTCACCGGCACGAGGCCCTGGAAACCGTTCAGGGTCGCCGAGGGGGTGCCATTGTCGAAACTGTAGGCCATGAGCTGGAAGCCGGCCGCGTTGACCAGCCTGCCTTCCGCATCGGGCACGAAGGCGCCTGCGCGGGTGAGGTAGGGCGTGCCGCCCGGGTCCTGGACGACGAAGAAGCCGTCGCCGTTGACGGCCAGATCCGACACGGAAGTCGTATATTGGAGCACGCCCTGCGAGCTGATCGAGGAGCGCACCGTGGTGGTGACGCCGCCGGAATTGTATGCGCCACCGGCGCTCGGCATGAGCAGGGTGGAAAATTCGGTGGACGAGCGCTTGTAGCCGGTGGCGTCGGCATTGGCGATGTTGTCGGCAACGGTCGAAAGGCGGTTGGCTTGGGCATTCATGCCCGAAACGCCGGTCCGCATCATTCCATACAAGCTCATCGGAGCGTCTCCTCAAGTCCCGTGCAAGTGAGCACGAGAATAGCCGGCCTGTCTTGCGCGAGGCTGGCGCAGGGGAGCGGTGTGGCCGGCCGCCGCATCAGGCGACGAGCCGGTAGCCGAGGAAGCGCTTGGAATCGATCGGATCGTGGCCGAGTTTCTCGCGCAGTTTCTTGCGCAGCTTCGAAATGTGGCTTTCCACGACGTTCTCCTCGACCTCTTCGTCGAAGATGCCGTAGATGGCGTTGAAGACCTGGGTCTTGGTGACACGCCGGCCGCGGTTGGCGGCGAGGTATTCCAGGATGCGCCGCTCGCGGCGCGGCAGCGGCAGCGGCTCGCCGTCGATCTCCGGGTCGCGACCGTCCATGAAGATGCGCATGGCGCCGACTTCGGTGAAGGCCGTATCCTCGTGGGCGCGCCGGCGGATGGCGGTGATGCGCGCCAGGATTTCACGGATGTGGACCGGCTTGCGCACCACATCGTCGACACCGGACTCGAACAGCTTCAGCGTGTTTTCCAGCGAGTGCTGCTCGGAGAGCGCGATGACGGGCGCCCCCGTGCGATCGCGGATGTGGCGGGGAGAGACGCTCCCTTCGCGGCAATCGCCGATCAGGAAGGCGCGGACCGATTTGAGATCGTCGTCGGCGGCGCTGGAAACCCAGTCCTCGAAGTCGTCCGGCGCGAAGCCGGCACTTGCCACGCCCTCGCGCCCGAACATCGAGCTGTAGCCCTCCGTCACCAGCTCGCGCTCGTCAACGATCACGATCATCGGCCCGCCCTCCGAATCAACTTTTATGCCCCGTTGAAACAATGGGTAATCGCAGCGGGGAATCGCCGCCAACCGTCAAATCTTACGGATAGTTTCTTGGGAGTCGGGAATCGCGGTGGTTGCATAATCCGACAAATGCCGGTTGGAACCGGAGAGGCGATAGGACGCGGTCGCCGGATCGGGTTGAGTGTATTTCAGTTTCCGGTAATGCAACCTAAGGCCGACAGAAGGTCCGTGCGTTGGCGGTCCATTTGCCGAAACCGACCGCGACCATGTTGGTGATGACACGGCAGACGTAGATTTTTTGCGCAGGGTTGTTGTTCGGTCCGGCATGGTAGCGCGCGACTGCCATCGACCAGGTCTCGTGGCGGGCGTGCAGGCTGGCCAGGAAACGGGCTGCATAGTCGACGTTGCGGTGCGGATCGAGCATGTCGCTCACGCTGCGGAAGGCCGAGCCGTGATAGCGGTGATTGACCTGCATGCAGCCGACATCGATTAACGTCTTGCCCTGCTGCCTGGCGGCGGCGAAGTCGGCCAACGCCTCGGCGCGCGATCTCGGAAATACCGCCTTTCCCTCTATATTCAACGCGTTGGGTTGCAGACTGCCCTTGTTACCGGTCTCCGTCAGGCCGACCGCGTAGAGGATGCCGGCAGGAATGCCGTAGCGGTCCGCCGCGTGCAGGATCTCGGCCTCGCACGGATTCGCTCCGGCACGCGCCGCGCCCGACGCCAGGCTAGATAAACAGAGAGTCGCCAGAGCGCTCGCGATACACCGGCGAAGGGCGATCGAGCGCCTGTCCGTCATGGCCGCGGTTCCTTCCCGATTGCTGTCCGCCGAAATTGTCGCCGCCATTGCCCGACGTCCCCGGCTGGAACTGCGATGCGTCGCGGCCCGGCATAAGCGACGCCTGGTTGCCGGTGTCCGCACGCGCAGCCGGCGTCGTTGCTATCACAGGTTGTATGACGGTCACTGTGTCGACATCGAGCCCGAGCTTCTTCAGCGATTTGGCGATCGCCTCGCTGTCGCTCGAAAGACGACGGTAGGCCTCCGCCGTTTCCGGTTTCAGCTCAACCGAAAGTTGCTCGCCGGACATGCGGAGATTGGCGACCACCGCACCAAGTTCGGCCGGATGCAATTCGATCCGCAATAGCTGTGCCGGAAGTGCAACAGTGGCGAGCGGCTGGGTCACCGGAACCGGGTGTGCGGCGGGTCGATTGCTGGCAGCGGCGAGCGCGTCAAGAACCATGGCCGTCGTCGGATGCAGCGTATGGGCTGCAGGTGCGGGGAAGGATCGATCTGCCGTCACGGTGACGGGTCCGGTTGGCTTCCCGTCGGGATTCGTGCGCCTTTCGGCCGTCGCCTCGGCTGCGGATCGGTGATCGTCGGACATGCGAGATTGCGTTCTTCGCGGATCGGCGTCGCTATCGTCTCCAGTGCCCGCTTCGGCCTGCAACGGCAAGGCGCCACCGCGCCCATTATCGCCCAATTCCGGTGCAGCCCGTGCTCCATGACTTTCGCTGCCTGGCCGAGTGGAAGTGGTTTCGGCATCGCCTACAGAAGGCGTCCCGCGCGCGGCTGTACGACCCGGTGCAAGGTTTGACGCAGCGACTGTCGCCGCCATTCGGGACGCCTGTTCGGCCCGTGGCGCCTGCGGCGCTGTCTGCGACGCATCAGGCGAAGTCATCTGACCGCTATTTCCGGAAGCGCGGGCCGGCCGACTTTCGCCGACGGATTCGGCCGTCGCCCCGGCGACATCCTGTCCGGCCTTTCCGGCAGCGGCTCCTTCGATGTCGAAAAGACCCGCCACGTTTGGTGCGTCGTGGCCGGATGTGTGCAGCGTCACCGCGATCTTGCCGAGATCGGCGGGTGCGCTGTTTTTCGCGTTTGTCCGGGAGGTCGGCGCGTCGCCGGCTTTCGAAGAAGGCTCGGATGTATCGGCCGCGTGACGCTGGCCGAACGCCTGAAGCGTGACGAGAAGCGGCATCCGGTCGTGCGAGGGCGAAGCGTCGTCCGTTTTCGTTACGGGGGACTGCTCGTCCCCTTCGTCATCGTCGGTGCTCCGGTCAGCCTTGTGCGGATGACGGTCGGTTTTCTTCATGCCTGCGTCATCGAGGGGCGAGGCGGGTCCGGCATTGTCGCTGGCTTCGGCATCAGGCATTGGATGGTCATCCCCCGAGACGGGAGCTGCTCCGCGGCTTTCGCTTCGGGTATGACGCTTTCCAGCACCGCCGACCAGTTCACCAAAGGCAGTGGAGTCGTCGGTTCGCGACGGGGAGTTTCTGGCGTCGGATGCCGACCGGTTCACTGTGGCGGCGAAAAACTTGTGGCCGATGGCGGCGGTCATTGCGGGGACGCTCCAAGCAACTGATCGATCTTGTCGAGTTTACGTCTCGTGTCGGCGATGACCTGGTCGGCTGCATCGGCCGCCGGCATCGATGGCGGCTCGGCCGTCGCGATGACGGCCGCAGGTGTCGCCGATGCCGGTGGACTCGCCGTCGGTTTCTGCGGCTGCTGCACGGCCGGGGGTGCGCCTACCTGCGATGCCGCTTCTTCAGCCGGGCGCTCGGACGCGATACCCTCGACCGGTGGCAGGTCGGATGCGTCCGTCGCCTCCGTCGTCTCCGTCGGCTTCGGCGCGATCGTCGCGCCTTCCTCGGCCGCAGGTGCTGTCCCGTCCAGGGAAGGGGCCTTCGCCGGTGGCACGGGTAGGGCGGCAGGGCTGGCGGGTGGCGGAATGTCCGTACCGGCAATGGCCGGCGGCGCCGCCATTTCCTGCGTGATGGCCTTCGCCGCATCGAGCAGCGAACGGTCTCCCTCCGACAATTGACTGGGGTCGATCTTCTTCAGCGTCTCCCTCAACTCGCCGATCGTCGCCGAGGTCATGTTCGACAGGCTGGCATAGAGCAGGGCCCGTGGGTCCTCCTTGCCGCCCACCTTGCCGTCCCGGCCTTGTTCCACCTTGGCGGAAGCGAAGGCCGAAAGGTCGGCCAGGCCGTCGATCGCCGCGCGGCGCGCGATGCGCAGGTAGATAACCTTCTCGCGCTCGGCGTCCATCATCGCGGTGATGTCGGCGATCTTGTCGAGGCTGATCGACATGTTGAGCGCGATCACTCCGGAGACGAAGGCGTCCGCGAACTGACTGGCGTAAGGCGAATGCAGAAAGCGTTCGGTATACTGCGTCGAGGCGAGCGCGAAGCGGGCTGCGTCGCCGGTTTCGACGGCGATGCCGACCGAGCGGCGCAGCGCCGCCTCCTCGACCAGCGTTCCGGGGCTGAGCAACCGCGCCTCGTCGAGAAGCCGCAGCGCCTGCGCCGGATCTTCGGTGGCGAGCAGGGACCCTTTCACCAGGGCGACGAAAGCGCCGAGGCCGCTTTCCAGCGTCATCGGTTCGATTGGTTCGAACGCCTTGATCGCGGCCGCCGGCTGGCCGGTCAGATAGTCGATCATCCCTTCCGCCACTGCCTTGTCCGTCGCGTCCATTTCGATGCGCGCCGCGAGCGACTTGACGGTGGCTGGATTGCCGCCGCTCATGCCGTAGACCAGCAGCGCGCGAAGGTTCCTGGGCTCCCTGAGTTGATCCTCTCCGACCTGGCGGAAACGGGCGTCGACCATTTCAAGCAGCTTGACCTGCATCGGCATGGCGGCATGGTCGCCGGCCGCGATGCGGTCCTGCACGAGCTGCAGCGAGCGCACCATCTGGTATGGCTGAAGCGTCTCCTCGGCGTGGCCGGCCGTTGCCAGGCCGCCTGCGAGAACGACCAGCCCGATGACGCAAAACGCCCGGCAGCGTCTCATCCGTCCGTCTCCAGAAGGATCTCGATGCGGCGGTTGACGGCGGCAAGCGGGTCGGCCTTGTCCTTCGGCTTGCGGTCTGCGAAACCGGCCACCTCGACGATGCGCCTTTCATCGACGCCGCCGCGCACCAGCATGTAATATGCCGAATGGGCGCGCGCGGTGGACAGCCGCCAGTTGTCGTAGGTGTCGGAGCGGAACGGCCGGGCGTCGGTATAACCCTGGATGACGACGTCGCCCTTTTGGCCTTCGATGATGCGGCCGATCTTTTCCATCGCCAGCACCAGTTCGCGGCTGGGCATGGCCGAGCCGATCTCGAACATGCCGAAGTCGAACTGGTCGGTGATGGAGATGACGACGCCCTTGTCGGTGGCGACGGCCGACACACCGGCGCCGATCTTGTCGGCCTTGAAAGCCTCCACAAGCTGCTTGCCGACCTCGGCCGCGGCTTTCTCCGTGGCCGCGCTCGGCTTCCTTTCCGCAGCATCGGCAGTGGGCGGTGGCGCCGAAGCGGCTTTTTCCGTTTCGCCAAGTTTACCGACCGCCAGCTCGGAAGGCGAAGCGGATGTATCGGCGGGTTTCTTCGCCAATGGCTCCAGCGGCACGTCTTCGAGTTTCGGTGCGGACGGCACCGCCTTGACCCGGGGAACGTCGGTCTCGGCGACCTTGTCGCCCGGCCTGAGAGGATCGCCTTCTATCTTTGCGCGCTGGGCGCTCGCCTCGGCGCCGGGGGATGCCGCCTGCTGCGACCAGAAGTCGGGTGAGAAAGGGTCGCGATAGGACTGGCCGCCGGAAGCGCCGGTGGACGGGCCGGCCGTTTGCGCGCCGCCGTCCCCCTTGCTGCTGACGTTCTGCATGATGCCGGTGTCGGTGGCGATTTCCGACAGCACGGCATAGGGATCGGCGAAGAGATGCTCGTCCGTGCTGTCGGACTGCTGGGAGGACTTGTTCTTGTTGGTCTGCTCCTGCGTCACGCCGGGATTGCCGCTGCCGTTCTGACCGGCCTTGTCGGCATTCTCCTGAGGGTCCTGGGCCGTCAGGCCGCTGGAAGCGGGTCCGTCGCCGAGATCCTCAAGTCCCTTGCGGCTGGCGTTGCGGTCGATCAGCCTGACCGGATTGAAGTAGGAGGCCACGGCCGCCTTGGTCTGTTCGTTGGCCGCGTTGATAAGCCACATGACCAGGAAGAAGCACATCATGGCAGTCATGAAATCGGCGAAGGCGATCTTCCAGACCCCGCCATGATGACCCTCGTCATGGTCGTCGTGGTTACGCCTGACGATGATGATTTCCTGCTTGTGCTCAGCGCCGTCGGCCAGACTCATGACAGGATCTCCGACAGCGCCTGCGACCATTCGGAGATGCGTGTCTCGAACACGGCGTCGTCAATGGTCACGGTAAGATCGAAGCCGGGCGCCTCGGTGAAATCGAGGTTCCGGCCATGCGTCCCGAGCGCTTCGCGTAACGGTTCGTAGAGCGAAAGCGGTCCGCTGACGCGCACGCGTGCCGCCTCGGTGTCGCCGATCGTTTCGCGCACGACGCGCTCCAGGGCCGCGAGCGAACGCCGCTGCAGGTCGTCGGCCATCAGGGTGCCCAAGATGCGGGCGGCCTGATCGCCGACGAGATCGGCGACGCGGCCTTGGAGCGTTTCGAGATGGCTGGCGATCGTCTTGCCCATGTCGTCGCCGAGGCTCGACAGCAGCGCCCGGGTTTCCTCCGCATGGGCCTCGCGCTCGGCTTCGAGCGCAGCATGATGCTCGGCGGCCAGTCGGGCTTCGAGTTCGGCTTCGGCACGAGCCACGGCCGCGCCGACCAGCGCATCGATATCGACCGCCGGAGCCGGTTCCGTCAGCGGACGTTGCGGGTTGGACGGAGCTTCGGTGCGAACCGGTCGGGTTCCGAAATCCGGCAGAAGATCGAACAGGGCGTCGGCACGCATCAGGCGGCTTCCTGCGCGGCCGCCCATTTGCGTAGGATCTGCGCGGTGCGCTGCTCATTGAGATCGACCATGCGTGCCAGCCGCTCCTGCGGTGCCGGCCTCAGTTTCCGGCGCAGGTCGTCGAGCGGTGTCTGGCCAGGCCGGCTGTCGGGCAAAATACCGGCAGGCGCATCCGCGACCATGCCGCCGGTCGCCCCATCCGGCGTCGGCAGAGAACGCTGGACCTCGTCGAAGCTGGGGCCGGCCAGCGCTGCCGGCCGCGCGGTGAGCGCGCTCGCCATCGGCCTGAGGCCGAAGAAGGCGAGCAGGAACACCACAACGATGAAGGCCCCGGCGTTGATCATCGTGCCGGTGTAGTGGCCGATTCGTTCCAGAATACCCGGCGCGGCCACCGGCTCGCCGTCCAGCCCGTCGAGGAATTCGACCGCGGAGACGTCGATCACGTCGCCGCGCTTCTCGTCGAAACCGGTGGCGGAGGCGACCATTTTCTGGATATCGGCGACGCGCTGGGCGATCTGGTCGGCGGTTGCGTCCTTGCCGAGGATGTCCTTGAGGCGCTCCTGGTTGACGACCACGGCGATCGACATCTTGGTGAGCGAGTAGCCGTTGGAGACCGTGGCGATCTTCTTGGAATTGATCTCGTAGTTGGTGATCTCCTCCTTGCGGTCGTTCTGCGATGAGGATTGCGGGCCTTCGGTCGTGACGGCCGGGGCTTCAGGCAGGTTCTGTTCGACGCTGGTGGGGGTGGAAGCCTGCTTCTGGTTGGTGTCTTCGCTCGACCTGACCGTCTGCACCGAGCGCTCGACGCGGGAATTCGGGTCGAAGATGGTCTCCTCGGTCTGGCGCGTGTCGGTGTTGACGTCGGCCTTCACCGAGGCGCGGAAATTGTCCGGGCCGAGATATGGCGACAGCGCGCGGCGGATATTCTCCTCGATTTGCGCCTCCACCGTCTGCTCGACGCCGAGCGTGCGGGCGGCGCTCGAGTTGGACGGATCGTCGCCGGCGGCGAGCAGGTTGCCGCTGGAATCCAGCACGGTCACCTTGTCTGGCGAAAGGGCCGGAACGGCTGCCGCGACGAGGTGGCGGATCGACATGGCGGTCTTCTCGGCGTCGAGACCCGAATAGCGGATCACCACGGAGGCCGAAGGCTTCTGCTCGTCGCGGCGGAAATTGGCGCGTTCCGACATGACGATGTGGACGCGCGCGGCCTTGATGCCGGAGATGGACTGGATGGTGCGGGCGATCTCGCCCTCCAGCGCCCGCACGCGGGTGATCTGCTGCATGAACGAGGTGAGGCCGAGCGACCCGACATTGTCGAACAGTTCGTAGCCGGCATTGGCGCTGGTCGGCAGTCCTTTCTCAGCCAGCAGCATGCGCGCCTGTGCGGTGGTGCCGGCGGCGACCAGCACGCTGGTGCCGTCGGCGCCGACATCGAAGGAGATGCCGGCTTCGCCCAGCACCATGCCGATCTGGTTCACGTCGGAGCGCTCCAGCCCGACATAAAGCGTCTCGTAGGCCGGCCGGTTCAGATAGACGGAAGCGACGCCGATGACCGCCAGCACCAGGGCGACGATGCCGCCCATGATGGCGAGGCGCTTGGCGCCAAATGCCTGCAAATTGGCGACGATGGTTTTGATCTGCTCCGGCACGGCTTCGCGGCTCCCGCATGACTGCCCGCCTTAAGCCTAGAGCGCGAAGCTTGTGCGAAAATGAAATGGGCCGCTCGCAAGGAGCGGCCCGTTCAGACCTGGGGGCGTCGGTCGTCAGCCCTTGAAGAGCGACAGGATGGCCTGCGAATTGGCATTGGCGATCGAGAGTGACTGGATGCCGAGCTGCTGCTGTACCTGCAAGGCCTGCAGCTTGGTCGATTCCTTGTTCATGTCGGCGTCGACGAGCTGGCCGACACCGCGGTCGATCGAATCCATCAGCTTGGAAACGAAATCCTTCTGCATGTCGATGCGCGATTTGGCGGCGCCGAGTTCCGAGGCGGCGGCGGTCATGTCGGCCAGCACCTTTTCCACATCGGTCAGAAGATTGTCGAACTTGGCATCGTCGGCGGAGCCGGTGACGCTGGCCATGCCGCTCGCCGACAGGTCGATGTCGAGCAGCGACTTGCCGGAGTTCGTGCCCACCTTGTCGAGGATGCCGGTATGGGCCGAATTGTTGTCGATCAGGCGGATGTTGTCATAAGCGATGGCGATCGCACCGGTCACCACCGCACCCGTGGAGTCGCGGTTATAGGAAGAGATGACATCCAGGCTCTCGTCCGTCGAGCCCGAATCGGTCTGCAGCAGGTTGGCGCCGGCATAGTTGGCACCGCCGATCGAGTCGATGAGCTGGTCCTGGTAGGTCTTGATCTCGCTCTGGATCTTGGCCCGCTCCTCCGGGCTCGCCGTCTTGGCGAGAAGGATCTTGGACTTGATGTCGTCGATCACGTCGATGGCGCTGTTCATGGCTGTGTAGGCAGTGTCGACCTTGCCGGCACCGAGGCCGAGCGCGTCCTGGACGACCGAATTCGCCTTGTTGTCGGAGCGCATGGTGGTGGCGATCGACCAGTAGGCGGCGTTGTCGCTGGCGTCGGCGACCCGGAAGCCAGTCGAGATGCGGCTCTGCGTTTCCTCGAGCTGCTTGTTGGTCGCATTCAGACTCTGCAACGCCGTCATCGCAGAGACGTTCGTCATGATGCTTGCCACGGGGCACCCTTTCCTCAGACAATCCGCCGGCCGGAGCAGGCGGATACGATCGGTTAACCATAACTAGCCTGCTATGGTTAACAGCCGATTAAGCTGATTTGCGGCTTGCGGAAAGGCTGCAATGCAAAAGGCCGCGCTCGTTCGAGCGCGGCCCTTCGGGATTGAAGGCCGGCCTGGCCGGCGCGGATCGCCTAGCGGAACAGCGACAGGATCTGCTGCGTGTTCGAATTGGCGATCGACAGCGCCTGGATGCCGAGCTGCTGCTGCACCTGGAGCGCCTGCAGACGGGTCGATTCCTTGTTCATGTCCGCATCGACGAGCTGACCGACGCCGCGATCGATCGAGTCGGACAGCTGCGAGATGAAGTCCTTCTGCATGTCGACGCGGGCCTTGGCCGCGCCGAGGCTGGCGGCGCCCGTGGCCATCTTCTTCAGGCCGGCTTCGATGCCGGTCAGCAGGTCGTCGAAGTCCGTCGCGTCGATCGCCGAGGCGGTGACGTCAAGCGTCAGGATCGAGGCCGTGGCCGCAGCCGAACCGGTGGTGACGAACTCGGTGTCGAGGATACCGGCCTTGGCGGAGTTCGAGTCGATCAGGCGGGTATCGTCGTAGTCGACATCGATCGTTCCGGTCGTAACCTTGCCCGCCGAGTCGCGGTTGTAAGAGGTCATGACCGTCAGCTTGGTGTCGGTCGTCGAGGTCGAATCGGTCTTCAGGAGGTTCGCACCGGCGTAGCTGGCGCCGCCGATGTTGTCGGTGAGCTGCGCTTGCAGCGACTCGATTTCCGTCTGGATCTTGGCGCGGTCGTCCGTGCTGGAGGTCTTGGCCAGCAGCACCTTTTCCTTGATCTGGTCGACGACGTCGATCGCCGAATTCATCGCGGTGTAGGCGGTGTCGATCTTGCCGGCGCCGAGGCCGAGCGCGTCCTGAAGGACGGAGTTCGCCTTGTTGTCGGAGCGCATGGTGGTAGCGATCGACCAGTAGGCGGCGTTATCGGAAGCGGTCGAAACGCGATAGCCGGTGGAAATGCGCGACTGAGTGGTTTCGAGGGCCTTGTTGGTGGCGTTCAGGCTCTGCAGGGCGGTAAGCGCAGAGGTATTGGTGTTGATGCTCGACATGGTACACGTACCTTTTTACACGGATACTTTCACATACCGGCCCGACCGGTATGACGGTGCGGCATCATGCCAATGATCACTGAAGAAACCCGATCACCCGCCATCTGTGAGCGGACTATGGCGGGAAGTTCCTACCAAAGGGATAAAGTCGAGGGTTAACCGGAACTTTTGTCCCGGAGCGATTTCCATCCGTTTCCTCTAGGCTACGCTTCGGCGCGCTGCGAATCCGCACGGGCTTCAGCATCGCGACGATGGGCCGGCATCGGCCACTCCAGGCGGGGATCAGCTTCGCGCAATCTATGCCGGTGTAATCATGACGGTGAGCCGATGCCTGAGAAAGTGGCGGGGAAGCCTATGCCGTCAGCAAATATCGCCCGCAAGACCGACGCCGGATCTGCAACCGACCGTAAATTGCCCGCGGGAGGCAGTGTTCGCGGCGCGGAGGCACTTCTTCGCGCCGCTGCCGGCAGCGAGCCGGCTGTCGCGCGGCTGAACTGGTCCGAACAGCAGGTTTCCCCGCGGGACCGGAAAAACGCGAAGAAGATCGGCCGGATCCTGAAGGAAGCCCAGGAAGCGTTCGATACACGCCGCAACAAGGCGGCGGAGGCGCTCTTCGACGAAGCCATCGCCCTGATGGACGAACCGCCACCGCGGCTGTGGTGCTACCGGCTCATCGCCGCGTCCAAGGCGGCTAATTACGGTTACGTCGTCGACAATTACAGGCGTATCCGCGCCCTCGCCCTGCGCGAGGAGGAGCAGGTCCTGGTCGATCGCGCATGGCTCGACTGCCTCATCGCCGGCGGTTTCTTTCAGGAAGCCTTACGGGAAGCCGAGATGCTTTCCTCTCGCAGGACGAGTTCAAGCGCCTCCATACGGTCTTCCCTTGGCGTGGTCCATGCCCGGCTGGGAAATCTCGACAAGGCGATCGAAATCCAGAAATCGATCCTCGATATGGAGCCGTCGCACATTCTCGCGCGCTGGAATCTTGCCTATCACCAATTGGAGGCAGGCCATCTGCCCGAGGCCTTCGAGAACTATGAGGTCCGATGGAAATGGCGGGACTTTCCGTCCGAACGCCGCAGCTTTGACATACCGCGCTGGCAGGGGGAGGGTCTCAAGGGCAAGCGGATCCTTGTGTGGCGCGAACAGGGGGTGGGTGACGAAATTCGCTTTTCGGGTATCCTGCCGGACCTCATCGCGACCGGCGCTCGCATAACGTTCGAGTGCAGCCCAAAGCTTGTCGCGCTTTTTCGCGTCTCTTTCCCGGACATCGACATCCGAGCCGAACTGCCGGCCGCCAGACGCAGGCCGCGGGACTACGAGGGCTTCAACTTCGAGACGCCCATCGGCTCGCTGGCGCGGCGCTTCCGGCCGACGGCCGCGGAAATGCAGGCTAGGTGCGCGCCATGGCTCAGGCGCGATCCCGTGATTGAGAACAAGGTGCGTGCCGACATGAACGCGGCGCCGCATCAGCCCGTAATCGGCCTTAGCTGGCGGTCGTCCAGCCAGAACCTGCAAAGAAACCGGCACTATATCGCCGGTGACTATCTCACGCCCTTGAAGTTGCTCGGCAAAAGCAAATTCCTGTGCGTGCAGTATGATGACTGCGGCGACGAGGTCGTTTCGATGCGTGGCCTGGGCTTGCCCATCTATGACTTTCCCGGCATCGACCAGATGAACGATCTGGTCTCGGCGTCGTATCTCCTGGGGGCCTGCGACCTGGTCATTTCGGCTGGCACGGCCGTCGCGGAGCTCTCGGCCGGACTTGGTGTGCCGACCATTCTGTTCGCGCCCGGCCCGTGCCATATCCAGCTCGGAACTGATGGCGTGCCGTGGCATCCGTCGTCGCGTTTCCTGCCGCTGGACGCCGACGCTCCGCTGGGCATAGCCAAATCCGTTCTGCTCGATTGGAAGGAGATCGCCGACTGGGCCGCGCAAGCGAGCACGTCCGGGCGTTCGATCGACTGGCGGCTCTCCTTTCCGGGTGCGGCCTGAACTTCTCAGATCAGGCTGGGCCGATCGGGTACTTCAAGGGCGTTGTGCCGTCGCGTCGGTCAGTATTCGGCTGAACGCTCGATTTCCAACCGTGTTGAAGTGGATGATGTCGTAGAAATTCTCCCCGCCGAGCGAGAGCGAAAAATCAAAGCATCGGGCCGTGGTGGCCTCACAGAACAGCCGAAGGGTATTGCTCAGGTCCTTGTACGCTCCGAAATCGTATCGCCCCTCGGTGAGTGCCGTCGGATTGTTCGGCGACACGAAGACTACGGTCTGGCGTGAGGTTGCCGCAACGGCTTGAATCGCCGATATCACAGCACTTCGTTCCACTTTGCCGGCATAGCGGTCGATCGGATATTGGCGCTGGATGTAGCGCTCCTGGTGCCGTTCCTGTGCGGGTGTCGCCGGAGTGGACGACATATAGCGCCTCATCGCAAACGCACAGGTTGCAAAATCGGCAGGCCACCAGCTCCGCTCCTCGATCCTGCGCGTTTTCGGGTCGATGAAATGGCTCTGGTTGAGGTTCAGGAATGGTTACGATCACGCCAGGCAGAATCGGAAGCCGCCATGACACGTGACCGCGCCACCAGTGCGCCACGACGAGATAAACACCGTGTACCAAACCCCAGGCGACGAATGTCCAACTCGCGCCATGCCACAAACCGCCAAGCGCCATGGTTATGAGGATGTTCAAGTATTTACGCACTTCGCCTGTTCGGCTTCCGCCCAAGGGAATGTATAGATAGTCCCGCAGCAGGTTGCTGAGCGTGATATGCCAACGTCTCCAGAACTCTCTGGTAGAGCATGAGCGATAGGGAACGTCGAAATTCCACGGCAATTGGATGCCGATGATTAAAGCGAGACCGACTGCCATCTCGGAATATCCCGAGAAATCGAAATAGATCTGCAAGGTGAAGGCGACTATACCAAATAATGCGCTGACGGCATCTATCGACCCGTTCGAAGCGGCATCAAAAACGGCGTCGGCGATCTTGGCGAACGAGTCGGCAAAGACGATCTTACGAATGAGACCCACGCTGAAAACGAAAAGGCCGATCTCAAGGCTCTGCGACGATAGCCTGTAGGCGTGCAACCGTATGGGCCTGAGAAGTTCATCGGAGCGCGTAATCGGCCCTGCGATCAAATGCGGGAAGAAAGTGACGAAAGAAGCGAAATCGACGACGGAGGGTGTTTTTTTGTCTTCTTCTTTTCGCCTGTATACGTCAACAACATAGGCCAGTTGTTGAAATGTAAAGAATGAAATCCCTAAAGGCAATTCTTCAGATGAATAAGGCAATTCTTCAGATGAATTTACGTCGCAATTGCCATATATCATTAATATGTCGTAAAAAAAGCAATAATATTTATAGTATGAAAGAAACAATATGTTGAAACAAATTGCAGATATAAGTATTAATCCTCTATATATACTTCTGTGAAATGCGGTGATAAAAAATAATTTACGGATATAGACACCAATAATATAGGAATGTCAGATGGCCGCCAAAAGCTATAAAATAAAAGCGAAGCCGCCAGAATCATATAATTCACGGCCGGTCGAAACCACGCCCATACGGCTGCAAAAGTAACCAGCCAGCCAGGTAAAAACAGGAATATGAAGGCGTCGGAGGTGAAAAGCATTGACGCGATCAGGTTTCTTGCCGTTGCACGCCTTGCCTCTTATGGCGTTGTTCGGTCCCGGCGTCCATCCGACGAGTGTGTTCAATAACATTGACCGTCATGTCAATTCGTCATCATGACCTGAACGGGCCTCAGTGGAACGAGCGCACCAGCGAACCGACCAGCAGGTTCCAGCCGTCGATCAGCACAAAGAACAGGATCTTGAATGGCAGCGACACCACCGTCGGCGGCAGCATCATCATGCCCATGGCCATGGTGACGGTGGCGACGATCAAGTCGATGACCAGGAAAGGCAGCACGATCAGAAAGCCGATCTCGAAGCCGCGGCGGATTTCCGAGATCATGAAGGCCGGCACGAGGATGCGCAGATCGACCGTGTCGCGCGCTACCGTCTGTCCGCGCTCGCGGGCGAGGTCGGCGAACAGGTCGAAATCCTTGTCGCGGACATTGCGCAGCATGAAGCCGCGGAACGGATCCGAAATCTTCTCCATCGCCTCGGCCTGACCGATCTGGTTGTCCATCAGCGGCCGGACGCCGGTGTTCCAGGCCTGGTCGAAGGTCGGCGACATGACATAGAAGGTCATGAACAGCGAAAGCGAGATCAGAATCAGATTGGCGGGCGTCGATTGCAGGCCAATGCCGGCGCGCAGGATCGAGAAGGCGATGACGAAGCGGGTGAAGCTGGTCACCATGATGAGCAGGCCCGGCGCCACCGAAAGCACGCTGAGCAGGCCGAACATCTGGATGATGTAGCCGACGGTCGTGCCGTTTGCCTGGGCGATGCCGCCGAGGTCTATCTGCTGCGCCGCCGCGGCGGTCACGCCGGCAAGCAGCGCCAGAGGAACAAGAAAAAGCCGTCTCATTCGAAAAGCAGGGTCCTGATCAGGAAGTCCTTGGCATGGCCGCTGCTGCGGATCGCCGCGCGCTCCTTTAGATCGGCCTTCAGGTGCTGGTAGCCGCTGGCGCCTTCGACCTGGTGCATCTTGACGGTGCGCAGGAAGGCGAGGATGTCCTGATGGATCGCTTCCTTCATTTCGAGCGATGGCTGCTTGTCGAAAACGACGGATGCGTCCATACGCACCCACACGTCCGCCGGTGCAGCGAGATTGGTGGTGATCGGGGCGAGGTCGACCAGCGCCGGGCCTTCGCTCGATGACTTCGCCTCGGTCTCCGCTCCGGCTTTCTTGTCGTGGCTGAGCTTGGCCGGCTGCGGCGGCGCTTCGGAGCGCTTCAGATAGGCGCCGGAAAACCAGCCGGCGCCCAGCGCGGCCGCGGTCATGACCAGCAGCATGGCGAACTGGACCATGAGGGAGGGGCTTTTCGGCGCCACCGGCTGCTCGGTTTCGACCAGGGCCATCTCACATGCCTCGCGCTAGAACGGCAGGACCTGGTCCAGAATTTGCTGGCCGTAGGCCGGCTGCTGGACTTCGGAGACGCGGCCGCGGCCGCCATAGGAAATGCGCGCCTCGGCAATGCGGTCGTAGGGGATGGTGTTTTCCGCGCCGATGTCGGAAGGTCGCACGATGCCGGCGATGGTCAGCACCCGAAGCTCATAGTTGACGCGGACCTCCTGCGAGCCCTTGATCATCAGATTGCCGTTTGGCAGCACGTCGGTGACGACGGCGGCTACGTTGAGATCGAGATTTTCGGATCGCTCGATGGCGCCGTCAGCATTGGTCTCGGTCTTGGAATCGAGCGCGCCAGCACCCTTGCCGGCAGTGCTGTAGTCGTCCCAGCCGAGCTTGGCATCGAAGCCGAGCGTGCGGGTCGAAGTGCGGCTGCGGTCGTTCTGGTTCTTGAAGCGAGCTCGGTCGTTGATCCTGATCTTGACGGTCAGGATGTCGCCGACGCGCAGCGCGCGCGGGTCGGTGAACAACCGGCTCTGCCGGTCGTCCCACAGGGAGAACCTCTTGACCGGCGTAGCCGGAGCTTCGGGATAGCTGGCGGCCGAGACGCTGCCGGTCGTGATACCAGAGCCGACAGGCGACAGCGTGGGCGGCTTGTTCACCTCGGCAAGGTCGGAGGCGCAGCCGGAAAGGACGGCGGCCGCCAGAAGTAACCAGACACCACGCTTCATGACGGGTCCACCCTGCGCGCCGCGCTCGCCATGATGCCTGTCAGCGTGGCGGCGGCCTTCATGTCCATTTCGTTCAGGATGACGCCGGCCTTGCGCGGCTCCAGCTTCATCAGTATGGCGGCGGCGAGGTCGGTCTGGACGATCGCCAGTCGTTCGGCGGCGGCGTCGGGCTTCATGTCGGCATAGATCTCGACGACGCCGTCCTCGGCGCGGGCCAGGAATATCTCACGCCGCTTCAGCCAGGATTCATATTCGGAGCGTTTGGCCTCCAGCGCCGCGATGCGCTTGTCGATGCCGTCCTGGAGCTGTTTCAGTTCCGCCGCCTGCAAGGCGTAGCGACGGTCGCGTGCCGCATCGGCGATGTTGGAACAGAAGCGCTCGACCTCGCTCTGGTCCGCGCCGGCAGAGGCGACGGGCGTCGGGGCCGCGCTCTTCTCGCGCTTCAGCGTGGCAGCGGGAACTGCCGCCGGCGCGCCGGGCAGTACCTGGCGTATGGGCTCCTCACCATGAACCGGGGAGGGGGCAAGCGCCGCTGCGAGGGCGCAAAGGCCGACAAGGCAGCCTGCCAGGGTGAAGCGATGAGCGAATAGACTCGTCATGGCGGCGACCTATTGCAGCACCAGGTCGGCCTGCAACGCGCCGGCCGACTTGATGCCCTGCAGGATGGCGATGATACCGTCAGGCTTGACGCCAAGCCGGTTCAGACCGGAGACGAGCGTCTCCAGATTGGGGCCGTCCAGCACGGCGACGCGCGCATCCGGCTGGCTGGCGTCGATGGCGGTGTAGGGCTCCACGGCCGTCTCGCCCCTCGAGAAGGGTTCCGGCTGCACTACCTTGGGCGCTTCGGTGATGCGCACGGTCAGCGCGCCGTGGCTGATGGCAACGCGCGAGATTTTCACCTTGTTGCCGATGACGATGGTACCGGTGCGTGAATCGACCACGACGCGGGCCGGCGTATCGGATTCCACGATCAGGTTCTCGATCTCGGCATAGAAGCGCGCGGCGGAAATGCCCTTCGGCTTGCGGATCGATACGGTGCGGGCATCGCGCTCGGCCGCGACGCGGGCGCCGAAGCGCCGGCTGGTATAGGCGTTGACCGCGTCGGCGATGCGCACGGCCGTGGAGAAGTCGGGGTTGCGCAGTTGCAGGGTCAGCACCGCCTGGTCGCCGAATTCGGCGTCTACGGCGCGCTCGACCAATGCGCCGCCGGGAACGCGGCCGGCGGTCGGCACGCCTTGCGTCAACTGCTCGGCCTGGCCCTGGGCGGTGAAGCCCGAGACGATGACGGAGCCCTGACCGACCGCGTAGATCTCGCCGTCGGCCGCCTTCAGCGGCGTCATCACCAGCGTGCCGCCCTGCAGCGAGGTGGCATCGCCCATCGAGGAGACGTTGATGTCGATACGCGCGCCCGACTGCACGAAAGGCGGCATGTTGGCGGTGACGATGACGGCGGCGACGTTCTTCGCGCGCGCCTGGCCGCCTTCGGTGGCGATGCCTAGATTCTGCAGCATGGCGCGGATCGACTGCTCGGTGAAGGGCGAGTTGCGCAGCGAGTCGCCCGTGCCCTGCAGGCCGATGACAAGGCCGTAGCCGACAAGCTGGTTGTCGCGCGCGCTCTGGAGCTGGGCGATGTCCTTGATGCGGGCCGCGACCTGTCCGGGCGGCAGCGAACTCGGCTCCGCCGAAACCTGGAACATGCGCGCTGCCGTCGCCGGATCGTAGCTCGGATCGTCGAAGACGCCGCCGTTTGCGGCGGCGATCGCGCGTTTCTGCTTGGCTGTCAGACCGTCGCCCAGCGCCGGCTGTGCCGCCAGCGCGAGCGCCGCGAAGAGGCAGAGGCCGGCTTTCATGACGCGCCGACCCGGATCGTGCCGTCGGCCATGACGGTGCCCGAAAACACCTTGCCGCTGTCGGGATTGCGGACCTTGACGAGGTCCCCCGCCGCGCCCGACTGCAAGGTTACTGCGGTCGCCGAAATGGTCAGTTGGCCCGCGATGAAATAGACCTGCACCGGGGCGCCCTGTTCGACCAGCCACGCCTCGCGCAGCGCGCTCGCGGGAATGTAGCGGCCGGGCAGCAGCGTGCGCTTGGCGACCTTGCCGTCGAGTTCCTCTTCCGTGGTCGCGACGGCGTCCGGCTTGTGGCGGCCGGGCTGCAACGTCACCTCCTTCAGGATGGCGATGCTGATGGTTTCGCCCGGATAGATGACGCGATTGGGAATCAGCACGACCTCGCCCGCCGCGGCCGGCAGCGCCGCGCCAAGCAGCGCCAGCGCGAGCGCAGCGCGAATGACGGAACGGAGGAAGCGCGCAGCCATCGCCGTTACCTGATGTTCTTGGAAACGACCGAGGCCATGTCGTCGGCGGCCTGGATGACCTTGGAGTTCATCTCGTAGGCGCGCTGCGCCGAAATCAGTTCGGTGATTTCCTTGACCGGATCGACATTGGAGTTTTCCAGATAGCCCTGTTCCACCGTGGCATAGCCCGGATCGCCCGGCACGCCGACATTGGCGGGTCCGGATGCCGTGGTTTCTTGAAACAGATTGTCGCCGAGCGGCGCCAGCCCCGCCTCGTTGGCGAAGGTGGCGAGCGTAAGCTGGCCCAGATTCTGCAGATCGGCCTGGCCGTCGATGCGGGCGAAGACCTGGCCGGTCTTGTTGACGATGACCTCGACCGCATCGACAGGCACGGTGATGGCCGGGATGACACTGGCGCCGTCCACCGTGACGAGCTGGCCGGTGGCGTTGGTGTTGAAGGCGCCGGCGCGGGTATAGAGCGTGCCGCCGTCAGCGCCTTCGATCTGGAACCAGCCCTTGCCGGTCAGCGCGAGGTCGAAACTGTTGCCGGTCGACGTCAGTTCGCCCTGGACGTGGACGTTGCGCACCGCGCTTGTCTTGACGCCAAGGCCGATCGAGACGCCTTCCGGCACGATCGAGGCATTGGCGCGGTTCGGCACGCCCTGCGTGCGGTCCACCTGGTAGAGCAGGTCGGAGAACTCGGCACGGGCGCGCTTGTAGCCGGTGGTGTTGATGTTGGCGATGTTGTTGGCGATGACTTCCAGATTGGTCTGCTGGGCGTTCATGCCGGTCGCGGCGATGGCGAGCGCTTTCATGGGCGGCGTCCTCAGATACTCATGCGGCTGATTTCGAGATAGGCTGTGACGATCTTGTCGCGGATGGCGATGGCGGTCTGCAGGGCCTGCTGGGCACTCATCACCGCGTCTGCGACCTGGCGGGTGTCGGCATTGCCCTTCAATGCCTCGACCGACATCTGTTCGGCGTTCTGCAGCGTGTTCACTGTTTTGGTCGCGGCCTCGCCGAGTGCCTGGGCGAAGGTACCCGTGCCGTCCGCGCCGGCGGCTCCGGCGTTGCCCTGAAGCAGGCCCCCATCCGGGTCGCTGACACCCGCGGGCCGGAGATGGATCGCGCCGATGCCGCCGATCATCACTGGTTCCTCATCAGGTCGATGGTCATGGAAATCAGATCGCGCGCCTGCTTGATGACCTGCAGATTGGCTTCGTAGGAGCGGTTGGCCTCGGTCATGTCGGCCATCTCGATCAGCACGTTGACGTTGGGCATCTTGACGTAGCCGTTCTCATCCGCCGCCTCGTTGCCGGGCTGGAACTCGACGGGAAAGTCGGAAGGGTCGCGGTCGATCGAACTAACCTCGACAATGTTGGCGCCGGAAGCGCGATCGAGCTCCGAGGCGAAGGAGATTGTCTTGCGGCGATAGGGGTCGGCGCCCGGTGCGGTACCGGTGGATTGCGCATTGGCGAGATTCTCCGACACCACGCGCAGGCGCTCGGATTGCGCGCCCAGACCGGAGGCTGCGACCTTGAGGGCTGCTGTAAGGGCGTCCATGGCTAGCCCTTCGTCGCCATCATCATCATGGTGTGGAATGCCTTGACGATGGCCGTGTTGAGTTCAAAGGCGCGGCGCACTTCGCCGGCCTTCATCAGTTCGTTTTCCACGACCACCGTGTTCTTCGACGGCATCGGCGGACCGCTGTAGTCGATCGGCTTGGCGGCGAAGCCGCCATTGGCGCCGTCGCTGCCGAGATGGCCGCTCTGCGTCGCGGTGAGGGTCACGGCGGTACGATCGAGGACTTTTTCGAACGGCTCGACGTCGGTCGCCATATAGCCGGGCGTATTCGCGTTGGCGATGTTGCCGGCAACCGCCGTCTGGCGCACGGCAAGCCAGTGCGCTTGCTTGGACGCGAGGTCGAAAAGATTGACGGGCTCCATCGGCTACTCCGGGCAGGCCGCCGCAGAGTAGGTCGCCAGTCTTGCGCGGGCCTTGCGCGTAGCCGGCCAGCGCGGATCGCTACTTCGAGATTTCGATCACCCGGTCGGCGCTGGTCACCAGCACCCAATGCCCGTTGCGCTTCTCGATCGATTTGACGCGCGTGGAATCGGGCAGGCTCGATCCCTGCTGCACGATCCACAGGCCGGCATCGTCCTGGATCATCGCGCGCCCGTTGGCGACATGGACGAGACGGAAGTCCGCCTCGGCCGGGAAAGGCTGCTGGTCGACGCCGGGCGCGTCTTCAGGCTTTTCGGGTTTCGCCTGCACGGTGCCGGTCGAGAACAGGTCGAGGTTCTTCGGCATTCGCTGGGAGGCGACTTGCGCAATGTCCGTGCCGGGCTTCGGATCGACCACGATGCGGCCGGCATTGTCACCGCGCCCGCCGAAGGCGATGGCCTGCACGCCGAACTGCTCCTGGTTGAAGAAGATATACCAGGGAAACAGCGCGCAGGTCAGCCCGAGCACCACGCCGAGCGCGGCGACGATGAGATCGCTGCGGTGGTCCTTCTTCTTTTCCGGTCTCGGGAACTGGACCTTGGGCGGCGGACCCCAATCGCGGGCGGGAGCTTCCTTCATGGCCGCGAGCTTAAGGCCGCCGCTGCTTACATTTGGTAAATCATATCCTGGGGAAGCGCCGCGAGTGACCGGTTTCGCGGCGGGCATCCGGAGCCGCCTTCCTTCCGGGGATGCGGCCGCGGCGGCTAAGAGTTCGTCCGCCGCGCGTTCGCTGCGCAGGGCGGCCAGTTTGTCCTGCAATTCGGCCAGCCGGTCGGACTCGCGCTTTCGTGCGCGCCATCGCTCCAGCGGCAGACGCACCGCCGCCTCGATCCACCGCGCCGGCCGGGGCCTGGAGGGCAGCCCGCCGGCAAAGGCGCGTGCCGGCTTCGGCCATCGCAAGCCGCGCAGAAGCGCCCGCGACTTCGCGAAAAAGGCGACGCGAAGGCCGATCCCAGGAGCCGTGGGGGCGTCAGGTTCCTCTGCCTGCCGTATCCGCGCCAGTTCCTCGCGCAGCATCCGCTCGGCCTTCTGCCGCTCAGTCTCCGCCATCCGCGTCCTGCTTCATCTTCAGGTGGCGGGCGAGGTCGGCGAAGGGGTCGACCGAAGGACGGTCGCGCGGCGTCTGCGTCAGGACCTCGTAGATCAGCGGCACCTGACGCACGGCAAGATCGAGGTCCGGATCGGCGCCGCCCTGATAGGCGCCGAGCAGGCGGATGTCGCGCGTGTCCTCGAAGCGCGAGATCATCGCCTTGAGTTTCGTGACCAGTACCTTCTGGTCGGCGCCCCAGGCCTTGCCGGCAAGGCGCGAGATCGACGACAGCGGATTGACGGGAGGATAACGGCCTTGTTCGGCAATCGCCCGGTCCAGCACAACGTGGCCGTCGAGGATGCCGCGCACCGAATCGGCGACCGGATCGTTATGGTCGTCGCCATCGACCAGAACCGAGATGATGGCGGTGATGGAACCCTTGCCTTCGGTGCCGGGGCCGGCGCGCTCGAGCAGCTTCGGCAGGTCGGTGAACACCGAGGCCGGATAGCCGCGCGCCACCGGCGGTTCGCCCGTTCCGGTCGCCACCTCGCGCAGCGCATGGGCGAAGCGGGTGATGGAGTCCAGCACCAGAAGCACGCGGTCGCCGCGGTCGCGGAAATGCTCGGCCACCCGCATGGCTGTATCGGGTGCACGCCGCCGCATCATGGCGCTCTCGTCGCTGGTTGCGACGACGGCGACCGTCTTGGTCATAGCTTCGGCGCCGATCGTGTCCTCGAGGAACTCGCGCACCTCGCGGCCGCGCTCGCCGACCAGTGCCACCACGACGGTATCGAACGCGTCGGCTGCCGCAAGCATCGCCAGCAGCGTCGACTTGCCGACGCCCGAGCCGGCGAAGACGCCCATGCGCTGGCCAAAGCAGAGCGGCGTGAAGATGTCGATGACGCGCACGCCGGTGCGGAAGGCGGTGCCGACCCGCTGGCGCTCCAGCGCGCCGGGCGTCGCGTCGTTGTGCTCTTCCGTTTCGCCGCGCGGCAGAGGCGGACCGCCATCGATGGCGCGCGCCAGCGCATCGATGGAGCGGCCGCGCCAGGAGGCGTGCGGCGCGATGGTCAACGGCCCGCGGCGGAAGACGGCGTCGCCGATGCCGGCGTCCGGGCTGCGCTCGAAGGGCGCGACGACGACCTGGTCGCGGCCTATGCGGACGATCTCGCCCCGGCGGATGCCATTGCTGCTTCGGTGTTCGACGATGTCGCCCAGCCGCGCCACTTGCGACAGGCCGTTGACGGTGTAGTGCGTCGCCGAAACCTCGGCGATGCGGCCGCCGCGCTTCAGCGTCGCCTCATCGCCCTCGAAGCGGCGCCACAGCCGCCCCAGCATCGCCAGCCTTCCATCCGGGGGCTGCGTGATCGCGGTTTCGTCGGTGCGGATCGGAAGCGATGTCATTCGGATGTCACTTGGCAGCCGTTCACTTGGAGCCAAGCGTCTTGATCGCTTCGTCGGTCGAGGTTCCGGTCTGCCGGATCAGCGCCGCGACATTCTCGAAGGCGCGCTGGATCTGGATCAGCCGCGTCATCTCCAGTACCGGGTTGACGTTGGATTCCTCGACGAAACCCTGCGCCACGCCGACATCGATGCGGTCGATGACCGGCTCCGGTTCGCCGGCCGGCACGATGCCGGAATTGCCGTAGCGGACGAAATTTTCGCCCGGGTCGAAATTGTAGAGGCCAATGGCGCCAACAAGCTGGTCGTTCTGGCGCAGCGAGCCGTCGGCGCCGGCCTTTGGTGGGCCGCCGCGCGGATCGAGCTGGATCGGCGCGCCGCCCGCGTCGAGAACCGCATAGCCTTCGGTCGACATCAATTCGCCGTTCTCGTTCATGGAGAAACGGCCGTCGCGGGTCATCACCGTGCCGACCGGTGTTTCGATAGCGAACCAGGCGTTGCCCTGGATGGCGAAGTCGAACGGGTTGCCGGTTTCGGTCAGCGAGCCGTGCGACGGGGAGAGATAGGTGTCGCCCGACGAGGCGAAGGAGACGGAGTTCTGCCCCGCGCCGGAGACGACGTCCTCGAAGCGGATGCCGGTGGCGCGGAAGCCGACCGTCGATGCGTTGGCGACGTTGTCGGCGATGGTGTCGAGCCGCCTCTGCAGCGCCATCTGCGCGGAGAGGGAGACGTAAAGGCTGTCCTGCATCGCGTCCGCCTAGAATTTCAACTGCTGCATGGCCATCAGGAGATCGGTGGAAACCCCGATCGTCGTCGGCTGGGCGAAAAGCACGCTGACCGAAGTGGCGGCCGTCGAGGTCGGATTCTGAATCTCGTAGAGGCTGGTGAAGCGGGTGATGAATTTTTCCAGCTTTTCCGGATCGGCGAAGTCGGCGATGTCCATCTTGGATTCGAAAAGCTGCACCTGCTTGTCGATGTTGGCGCTGGCGAAAGAGTCCGGGAAGCCGAAGGCGGTGCGTACCACCTGCGCCAGCGCCTTGTCGGCGAGCACCTGGTACCAGTCCGTCAGCTTGGAGGCGTTGCGCTGGAAATAGAGTGCCAGCCGCACGCCCTCGTTGCTCTGGCCGGCATCCTCTTCCAGCGTCTGGCGCATGTATTTGTCGACTACCGGCTGCTGGCTGGCATGGTAGGTGGTCGCGTCCTCGCCATAGGCCTCGAAATTGAAAGCCGCGGCGAGCGCCTTGTAGGCCTTGTTCGATTGCTTGTTGGCGATGCTGTCGGCATCGCGAACGCCGCCCTCCAGCACGCTGCGGATGAACTTGGGATCCTCCTTTGCGGGATCCAGGCCGACGCTCGAAAGCGCGTAGTTATAGAGCCGCTTGTCGGCGAACAGGTCGTCGATCGACTTCACGTCGCCGACATGGGCGAGGTAGTAGCCCGTCTCGGCCTTGACGTAGTCGTCGCCCGGCTTGATGAGGCCGAACTGGGATTTCGCCGTGTAGAGCCGAGGCGTGTCCTTCAGCACGCTGTCCCGGCTGGTCGCCTGGTCGCTGTATTCGGCGAAATTGAAAGCCGCGACGAAATTGGCGTAGCGTTTGTCGGCAAGCTGGTTGGCCGGGCTCAGCGGATCGCTGATGCCGCCTTCCAGCATCCTGCGGATGGTCTTCGGCGTTTCGGTCGACGCGTCGAGGCCATAGGTCGCCATGGCATAGGTCAGCAGGCGCTTGTCGGCCAGCAGCTCGGTGACGTTGCGGACCTTCCCGATATTGGCGAGGAAATAGTCCGTTTCACCCTCGATATAGTCGGCGCTCGGCTTGACCAGTACCATCCCCGATCCGCCGACGTAATTCTTCGGCACGCCGTTCTGCACTTCCGTGCGGGCGGTGGTGTCCTCGCCATGCTGGGCGAAATCGAAGATCGTGACGAAGGCGGCATAGCGCTTGTCGGCCAACAGGTTGGCCGGACTCTGCGGATCGCTGACGCCGCCTTCCAGCATCTGGCGGATCGTCTCGGGCGGCTCGGTCTCGGCGTCGAGACCGAACGTCGCCATGGCATAGTCGAGCAGCCGCTGGTCGCCCATCAGGTCGTCGATCGATTTCACGTCGCCGATATGGGAGAGGTAATAGGTGGTCTCGCTGTCGGTGAAGGCGAAATTGGCGTTGACGACCCCGAGATCGACCTGCAGCGAATAGTTCTTCGGCACGTCGGTCTGGGCGCCGTTGTAGGTCGTGGCGAACTCGCCCAGTTTCTCGAAGTTGAACGCCTTGACGAATTCGGCGTAGCGCTTGTCGGTCAGCTTGTTGGCGAAGCTGTCCGGATCGGAGATGCCTTCCTTGAGCGCCTTCTTCATGAAGGCCTTGGCGTAGTCCATGTCGCCAAGGCCGAAGGCCTTCATCGCGTATTTGAACAGACGTGGGTTGTCGACGAATTCGTCGATGCTTTTAACCTCGCCGATGTTGTCGAGATAATACTGCGTCTCGCGTTCGGTGACCGGCTGCTTCTCGATACGGTCGAGCGCCTTCGGGATGTCCCTGGCGATCAACTGGTAGCTGACATAGGTGTTCAACACGCGCGCATCTCCGGCGGTAGCCTTGCCGTCGATGATAGGCATAGTTCCTTGCGCGAAGCTGAATCGGTCCCAGCCGGCGCGATTCAAGTTTCACGCAAGGCAGGAGGACTATCCCGTTGTCCTGACGTGAGATGCGGAAGGACCGGACGTGGGCATTCTTATCGGACTGGTGGTGACGCTCGGCTGCGTGCTCGGCGGCTTCATGGCCATGGGCGGCCACCTTCACGTGCTGGTCCAGCCCTGGGAGGCGGTGGTTATCTGCGGCGCCGCGCTCGGCACTTTCCTCGTCGCCAACCCGATGAAGACGGTGAAGGATACCGGCAAGGGCATCCTCGAAGCCTTCAAGCAGGCGGTTCCGAAGGAGCAGGAATATCTGGAGACGCTCGGCGTGCTGCATTCGCTGATGCGCGAGCTGAAGTCGAAGTCGCGCTCGGAGGTCGAGGCGCATATCGACAATCCGGAGGAATCGGCGATCTTCCAGGCCTTCCCGACGGTGATGAAGAACCACGACCTGATGCACTTCATCTGTGACTATTGCCGCATCATCATCATCGGCAATGCCCGGCCGCACGAGATCGAGGCGCTGATGGACGAGGAGATCCAGACCATCAAGCACGACAAGATGAAGGCCTATCACGCCATGGTCGCGGTTGGCGACGGCCTGCCGGCACTGGGCATCGTGGCGGCGGTGCTTGGCGTGGTGAAGGCCATGGGCGCGCTCGACCAGTCGCCGGAAATCCTCGGCGGCCTGATCGGCGCGGCCCTTGTCGGCACCTTCCTCGGCATCTTCCTCTCCTATGCCGTGGTCGGCCCCATCGCCACCAAGATCAAGACGGTGCGCGACAAGCGCAACCGCCTCTACGTCATCGTCAAGCAGACGCTGCTCGCCTACATGAACGGCTCGCTGCCGCAGGTGGCGATCGAGTTCGGCCGCAAGACGATCTCCTCGCACGACCGGCCCTCGATCGACGCTGTGGAACAGAGCACGATGAACACCGGCACCGCCGACAAGAAGGCGGCGTGAACGATGGAAGTTGTCGAAGAGAGGCGGCGATAGCATGGGCGCCCCGGCAGGCCCGGCCGACATGCGTGCGCTGATCGTCGAGCGGCTGCTCGGCGATACGGGCGAACCGGACCAGGTGACCGCCGCGGCGCGGGCTCTTGCCGAGCGCGCGCTGCCGGCAATGATGCGCGGGCTCGATGAAAAACTCGCCGTCGCGGTGACGATGGACGTAGCCAGCGTCGAACTCACCCGCTTCGCCGAGGCGCGGCCGACGATCTCCAACCACGCCATGACGATCGCCGCTTCGGGCTCGTCGCCGGATGCGCTGGCGCTGTCGATCGACACCGAGGCGATCGCGGTCGTGGTGAGCGCGCTGTTCGGAGGCGATCCGTCCGACCCGGCCGCACCGATCGAGCGCGCGCTCTCGCCGCTGGAACTCGACGTGGCGACGCAAGTGTTCGAACAGGTGGCCGATGCCGTCAACGGTTCGGGCGAACGCGCTTTCGAACTCCGGCTGCCCGTGCCGCTCGCCTTCACCGGAACCGAGATGGCAAGACACATGATGCGCGACGGTCCGGCGGTTCGCATCGTCTTCTCGATCGCGACCGCCGCCTCGCGCGGAACGATTGCGCTCACCATGCCGCAGCGGGTGCTGCTGAAGCATCGCGGCGGCACTGGAATGCCGGCCAAGGAAACGGCCCAGGCGGCCGACTGGCGCGCGCGGTTTTCCGAGGAGGTGATGCGCTCCACGGTGACGCTGGAGGCGACCATGCCGCTGTCGCGGCTGACGCTCGGCCAGATCGCCGATCTCGCGCCGGGACAGGTGATCGAACTCGATGAAAACGCGCAGGCGAACGCCCGGCTGGCAGCGCGGGACCGGACGCTGTTCGTATGCGAGTTCGGCAAACTCGGGCAGAATTACACGGTCCGAATCAGGCATCCGTTCGATGCCGGCCAGGACTTTATCGACGGGCTGACGGCGGGCTGAGGCCCGCGCGGGAGAAAAAGCATGAGCAAGACCAACCCGGAAGCCGAACCCGACGCCCCCGACGAACAGCTCGACCGGGCGATCGAGGAACTGCGCGGCGTGCTCAAGGAAGAGGAAAAGCGCGCCGACCCCGGTGCTCAGCCCGCAGGCGTGGGCCAGGGTGCTTCCAGCAGCATCATCATGAACATTCCCGTCGAGGTTCAGATCGTGCTCGGCTCCGCCGAGATGCCGGTGTCGGAACTCATGGCGCTGCAGAAGGGCTCGACCGTCGCGCTCAACCGGCGCATCGGCGAGCCGGTCGACGTGATGGTCAACGGCCGGCGCATCGCGCGCGGCGAGATCACTGTGCTGGAAAGCGATCCGTCCCGCTTCGGCATCCGGCTGACTGAGGTCATCGCGGCGGCCAGGAGCGCGTGACGATGCCGTTTCTGTCGGGGGGTAACGATCCGGGGGCATTGCCATGAGCCAGCAGGCGCTTGCGCTGACCCGCCCGCAGAAGGCCGCCGCCATCCTGGTGGCGATGGGCAAGCCGTCGGCGAGCCGGCTGCTGAAATTCTTCAAGCAGGAGGAACTGAAGGCGCTGATCGAGGGCGCGCGGCTTCTGCGCACCATTCCGCAAGCGGATCTCGAGCGCATCGTCGCCGAGTTCGAGGCCGAGTTCACTGAAGGCGCCGGCCTGCTCGACTCGGCTGACGAGATGGACACGATCCTGAACGAATCGCTGTCGCCCGAGGAAGTCAGCGCCATCATGAACGGCAGGCAGCCCGAGATCGTTCAGGAAGGTCCGCCGCCGATCTGGCCGGAACTGGAGAAGCTCGATCCCGCACGGCTCGGCGCCTTCCTCGCCGGCGAGCATGCGCAGACCTCGGCAATGGTGCTGTCGAAGCTCGCGCCGCGGGCGGCGGCCGACGTGCTGCTCACCCTCGAAAAGCCGCTGCGCTCCGACGTCATGAAACGCATGATGACGCTGGCCAATGTGCCGGAGACGGCGGAAAGGCTCGTCGAGAACCAGTTGCGCAGCCGGGTGCTCGCCGAAACCTCGACCAAGGACACCTCGGTCGGGCAGGCGCGCGTGGCCAGTGTGCTCAACGAGATGGACAAGGCACAGCTCGACGAGGTGATGAGCGATCTGGAAGCTGCCGGCACCCCCGATCTCGATGGCGTCAGGTCGCGCATCTTCTCGTTCGACGACATACCGGCGCTGACGCAGAAGGCGCGAGTCACGGTCTTCGACGGACTGTCGACGGAGATGGTCACGTTGGCGCTGCGCGGCGCGCCGGCCGATCTCACTGAAGCTGTGCTCTCGGCGATCGGCGCGCGCTCGCGGCGCATGATCGAGTCCGAACTCTCCCAGGGAGGCGACAATATTGCCGCCGCCGACGTGGCCGGCGCCCGCAAGGTGGTGGCTTCCGCCGTCATCCGCCTGTCGCGCGAAGGCGCCTTCGACCTGCCTTCGGCGCCAAGCGCCGACGCGGCCTGATTTCGGCTGAGCGGTCTCCTGCGCGATGGCTGAAGCCACCGACAAGGACTCCAAAACCGAGGAAGCGACCGAGAAGAAGGTCCGCGACACGATCGAGCAGGGTAAGCTGCCGCATTCGCGCGAGACCGCGATCCTCGCCTCCTTCGTCGCCATCCTCGTCTTCACCGTCTTCTACGCCAAGGACGCGGTCGTCGATCTCGGCATGTTCCTGTCGATGTTCCTGGAAAAGCCGGAAGCCTGGCCGATGGACAGCGAAACCGACGTGATCCATCTCTACAGGATCGTCATGCTGGAGATCGGCAAGGCGACGGTGAGCCTTCTGGTGCTGCTGGTCGTTGCAGGCGTCGGCGCCTCGGTGTTCCAGAACCTGCCGCAATTCGTCGGCGAGCGCATCCGGCCGCAGCTCTCGCGCATCTCGCTCAGCCAGGGCTGGAAGCGCCTGTTCGGCGTGCAGGGCTTCGTCGAGTTCATCAAGGCGCTGGCCAAGCTCGGCTTCGTCGCGGTAGTGCTCGCGCTGGCCTTCTCGGAAGAGCACCGGAAGCTGCTTGCCGGCATGATCACCAACCCGTTCGAGTTCGGCATGGTGGTGCGCGCTATGGCCGTGAACATATTGACGGCGATCGTGCTGGTCATGACGGCCATCGCGGCCGCCGACTTCGTCTGGTCGCGCTTTTCCTGGCGGCAGGACATGCGCATGAGCCGGCAGGAGGTGAAGGACGAGCTGAAGCAGTCGGAAGGCGATCCGATCGTCAAGTCGCGCATCCGCTCGGTTGCGCGCGACCGGGCGCGCCGGCGCATGATGACGGCGGTGCCGAGAGCGACGCTGGTGATTGCCAACCCGACGCACTATTCGATCGCACTGAAATATGTGCGTGACGAAGACTCCGCGCCCATGGTGCTTGCCAAGGGGCAGGACCTGGTGGCGCTGAAGATCCGCGAGATCGCCGCCGAGCACGGCATCCCCGTCTTCGAGGACGTGGCGCTCGCCCGCTCCATGTACAAGCAAGTTTCGGTTGATAGCGTGATACCACCGCAGTTCTACCAGGCCGTGGCGGAACTGGTGCGGATCGTCTACGCGAAGAAACCTCGACAGGTGTCATGAACCGACAGCCGCACGCCAGTTCCCGCGAGATCATCGTCGCGCGCGCCATCGAGCCGGTCGTAGCCGAACTCAGGCTGATCGACGTCGCCGACTACATCGCCTTCATCCGGCTCGAGCATTTCGCCTGCCTGTCCGATCTGGTGGATTCGGCGGCCGAACTCTTCTTCATGCCGGGCACGCTGCGTCTCGGCCATGGCGGCGAGGCGCATGTCGACTGGGGTGGAAATCCCCGCATCGTACTCGACCTGGAACTCAGGCCGCCGGGCGTGACCGTTTATTTCCAGCTCACACTCACTGAGCACGACGCCTCCGTGGTGCTGAACTACGTTTCATTCGAAAGACCGGACGAGGATCCGGGCCGAAACACGGAAATGCTGGAAACGGTGCTGGAGCGGGCACGGATCAGGAAGAGGGAAGTGATTGCGGGAATAGGGGAATAGGGGAATAGGGTGGTCACTCGTGGAGGCCGTTCTTATCTTACTCCCTTACTCCCCACTCACTCGATCAATCCCAGCCTCAGCGCCTTGGCCACCGCCTGCGTGCGGTTGACGGCATTGAGCTTCTGCGCGGTCTGAGTGAGGTACTGGTTGGCGGTATGCACCGACAGCTTGAGCAGCCGGGCGATCTCCTCGCTGGTGTGGCCGTTGGCGGTGAGCTTGAGGCATTCCAGTTCGCGCTTGGAGATGGTGCGCACGCGCCCGGCTTCCCCTGGCCGGATGCGGGCGACGGCGGAAAACAGCGAGAAGCAGCGCGCGTGGATTTCGTAGAGCGTTTCGGGCGTCAGCGCCATTTCCTCGCCAAGGAACACGACCAGTCCGCACTGGCCGCGCTCGGCATGGACCGGAAAGGCGATACCGTTGGTGCCGGGCGCGAGCGGCGCGGTCCGTCCGGCCCATTCCAGTTGCCTGAACACGGCGTCCGAACCGGTGATGCCATTGTCCGCCCACCAGCGCGGCGCGGTCGATATCCGGGCATGGCGCACCATGTCCTCGCCATTGGCGCCGGACATGAATTTCGAGGCGGCGGCCACGCCGGGATAGTCGCTGTCGAAGCAGGGCACCAGCCGGGCGCGCTCGAGCGAAGGGCTGACGAAGAACAGGCCGAAGCCGGTCGCGTTCAGGTCGACCGCGATCCAGCGGCAGCGCCGCACGGCGTCGGGAATGGTGACGGCGTGATGCGTCTCCGATCCCAGCGTGAACGCACCGAAGGGGTTGCCGTGCTGGTTGAACAGAGCCTCGGCGGCCTGCCTGATCTCGTGCGCCTGTTTCAAATGATGCCGCTCCTGATCGCCGTCGCGATCGCCATCGTCCGGTTCGAGGCCGAGAACTTCTGGATGGCGTGGGTGATGTAGCTGTTGACCGTGTTGGACGAGACGCCGAGGATCAGCGCGATCTCGTCGGTGGTCTTGCCTTCGGAGACCCAGAACAGGCACTCGCGCTCGCGGTCCGAAAGCGGGTCCTGCATGGCGGCCTCGGCGAGCAACTGCGGGATCTGCGACAGCGCGTAGCAGCATTTCATCTGCGTCGAGGCAAGCGCGGCCGCTTCGATCCGCCCCGATTCCTCGGCGGAGAGCAGCAGGAACAGGCGCTGGCGGCCGACATTGAGGCGCAGCGAATAGAGTTCGGCGTGCCCGAGCACGTCGAGCATCTTCGCTTCCTCGCCGCTGACCAGGCCGCCGGTGGCCGGCGCCCGGGCGGCGAGGAGCGGCTGAGGCCGCGCGCCGGGCGCTGCGTTGAGCGATCCTTGCGCCAGTGTCGCGATCAGGCGCTGGCCGATCAGTTCGATCGCGTCGAAGACCCAGTTGGAGGCGACGATACGGGCGTTCAAGCGCGTCTGGTCGTGGACGATGGCCAGAAGCATGTAGCTGTCGGCGCCGATCGAGGCCGATAGCTGCATGAGGAAAGTGGTCAGGTCGCCACGGCTGGCGAGGCGGGTCGGAACGGAATCATGAAAGGCGTTGGGCGCGGCGGGGCTTTTCATGTTGTTCTTGTTGCCGGAATCCATCATCTGCCCGGCACCGGCATGGCCGGCACCGAACCCGAGGACGCATCACTTTTACGTAGGAACTCACAAGGGCGCGGAGCTGCGCCCGTATCGGCCGAATCCATGAAGGGAACGCGAAACGATCCGCGCCTTGCGCCGGAGCAATTCCGGAACGTCGGGCTTTTGATGTTTCGCCGCGCCCCCGGGGTCCGGCTGATTCGGGTCTAATCTAACCCCTCATGAATCCGACGGCAAACGGGAATTGACAGAAATCCGTTTTGGAGTCCGTCCGGCGACTCAAGGCCATGATGGATGCCGGGTTTCCCCTTCTATCGATCCTCGAAACCCGTCAGCACGCCGACCGCGTTGATGCCGATCTCGTCGACCGCGTAGCCGCCTTCCATGACGAACAGCGTCGGCAGACCGAGCCTGGCGATGCGCCGGCCGATCTTCGGATAGTCCGCGCTCTTCAGCTTGAACTTGCTGATCGGGTCCTTCTCGAACGTGTCGACGCCGAGCGACACCACCACGATGTCCGGCTTGTAGGCCGCGAGTTTTGCGCAGGCATCCTCCAGCGCGACGTTCCAGCGATCGAAAGTGGTGCCGAACGGCATCGGGTAGTTGACGTTGAAGCCCTCGCCTTCTCCCTCGCCCTTCTCGTCGGCATGGCCGAGGAAGTAGGGATATTCGGTCATCGGATCGCCGTGCAGGTTCAGCACCTGCACGTCGCCGCGCGCATAGAAGATCTGCTGCGTGCCGTTGCCGTGATGGTAATCGACGTCGAGGATGGAGACACGCGCCGCGCCCTGGTCGCGATACCACTGCGCCACGACGGAAGCGTTGTTGATGTAGCAGTAGCCGCCCATGAACGCGTCGCCGGCGTGGTGGCCGGGCGGGCGGCAGAGCGCGAAGGCGGTGCGCTCGCCGTTCTTGACCAGCGCGGCGGCCGTGAGCGCCACGTCGTAGGAGGATTTGATCGCGTCCCACGTGCCTTTCACGAAGGGCGCGCCGCCGTCGAAGGAATAGAAACCGAGCTGCGCGTCGATGCTCTGCGGCAGCACGTCGGCGCGCAGGCCGCGCGTCGGCCAGGTGAAGGGGATGGCCGAGCCGCCGCGCCCGCTTGCCTCCCAGGCGGGATAAACCGTGGGCAGGAAGTCGATGTAGTCGGCGCGGTGGACGCGCTTGGCGGCGGTGAGATCGTGGCTCCCGGGCTGCAGGATCGGGCCGAGCCTCTCGCTTTCCACGCGGGCGCGGATGATTTCTGCGCGGGACGGCTTCTCGAAGCCCGGCACGATCGCGCCGGAGATCAGTTCCATCGTGCCGGCATGGCCGGCGTGAAGCGGAGAGTAAACGGTCTTCATGAAGTCCTTCCAGTTCGAGACAGGGTCGGTCAGTCGAGTTCGAGATAGGGGGTGACCAGGGCAAGCCACATGGTTTCGACGTCATCCTCGATGAGGTCGAACGCCCTGCGGTTCTTTCTCAGGCCCACGAGCCGGCAGACATGGCCGACCTCCATCATCAGTTCGCCCAGTCGTTTGGCGATGTCGTCCTGCAGCGCGGGGTTCACATGCCTCAGCCAGGCCGCGTAAAGCGCGATGATCTGGTCGTCATATTCGGTCTGGATCGGCCTCAGGTCGGGATTGCCGGAAATGGCCTCGATGACCGGCATGAGATTGGCGTTCTCGAGATAGAGCCTCGATGTGTCGATGAAGAGTTCGCGCACCTCCCGCTGGAACGCCTCGCGGGTGGACGGCCGCGGCGCGGCGATGCGCCTGGCGATGACTTCGGGAAAGGCCGCCAGCCAGCGCCGGGCCAAATCCAGGAGGATCGCCTCCTTGTTCGGGTAGTATTGATAGATCGAGCCGACCGACAGGCCGGCGCGGCGCGCGATGGCAAGCGTCGTCGGCGCCTTGGTTCCCTGTTCGCGGGTGAGCGTCAGGGCGGCATCGAGAATCCGGTCGACGACCCTGCTCGACCGCTCCTGCCGCGGCTGCTTGCGCCGTTCGAGCGCGACCCTGGCTTTGCGACTGGGGCTGCGATCCACAGAAATGAGTTTCTCCGCTTGCCGGCACCATGAATAAGCGACGCCGCTGGCAATGCACGCGAAATCCCGCATTGACAAACGCGAATAAACAGTCGCATTTTTCTCTGGCGCTGTCTTGGAGAAATTTTGGGGGAGGCAGCCAGCCGCCAAACGGGAGTCGCTTTTGTCCGCAGCCGCCCGCAGCGCCGACCTGATCGTGACGAACGGTCGTGTGCTGACCATGGACGAAAATGTCCCACGGGCCGAGGCGGTAGCGATCAGGGACAGCCGCTTCGTCGCCATCGGCGACCGCGCCGCAATCGCCGACCTGAAAGGGCCGGACACGAAGGTGATCGATGCCGGCGGCGGCACGGTCATTCCCGGCTTCGTCGAAGCGCATATGCACCTGTTCTCGGGCGCGGCCGAGCTTGCCCATCTCCAGCTTGCCGGCGTGCACGGCTTCGACGCGCTCGGCGCCGCGATCCGCGCCTATGCGGCGGAGCGCCCCGACGCGAAGATGCTGGTCGGGCAGGGGGCGGATTACACGATCCTCGGCAGCGAACGGGTGACGCGGCAACATCTCGACGCGATCCTGCCGGATCGCCCCTTCTGCATGGCCGCGCCCGACCATCACACGATCTGGGCGAACACGAAAGCGCTGGAACAGGCCGGCATCTTGCGCGGCCGCGCGCTCGGTCCCGGCAACGAGATCGTCATGGGCGAGGACGGGCTCGCCAATGGCGAATTGCGCGAGGGCGAGGCGTTCACGCCGGTGCTGGCGCTGGCCGGCGAGGAGCGCGTGCGGCTCGGCCTTTCCACCGGCGGCGAGCCGGACCCGGCGCCTTCGGCCTCCGAGCGCGCCGCCGACCGCGACGTCATGCGCCGGGGTCTCGCCTGGTGCGCGCGGCACGGCATCACCTCGATCCACAATATGGACGGCAATCTATACCAGCTCGATCTCCTGTCGGAGATCGACGCCGAGGAAGGCCTGCCCTGCCGGGTGCGTATCCCGTTCCATTTCAAGAATTTCATGGACTTCGCCATGCTCGACAAGGCGTCCATGATGGCGGGGCGCTACCGCGCCGGGCGGTTAGCCTCCGGCACGGTCAAGGTCTTCTACGACGGCGTGCTGGATTCCTGGACGGCGGTGATGCTGGACCCCTATGCCGACCGCACGGACTGGCGGGGCGAGCCGCTTTTCACGCCCGGGCGCTTCAGGGAGCTGGCGATCGAAATCGACCGGCGCGGCTTGCAGATCGCCGTCCACGCGATCGGCGACGGTTCCGTGCGGGCGGTGCTCGACGGCTACGAGGCGGCCCTGAAGGCGAACGGGAGGCGCGACAGCCGCCACCGCATCGAGCATATCGAGGTGATTTCGGCCGCCGATGTGCCGCGCTTCAGGGAACTCGGCGTCGTCGCCTCGATGCAGCCGCAGCACGCGCCCGGCGGCATGGATTTCCCGCTCGAGCCGACCGTCTCGCGCATCGGCCGCGACCGCTGGCCGCTTTCCTATGCCTGGCGCACGATCAAGGATGCCGGCGCGCACATGCCCTTCGCCTCCGACTGGCCTGTCTCGCCGATCGACCCGATGCGGGGCATCAGGGCCGCGCTCACCCGCAAGCCCTGGGCGCAAGGCGATCCCGACCAGCGCTTTTCGTTGCACGAGGCGCTCGCCGCCTATACGGCCGAGGGCGCCTATGCCGAGTTCGCCGAGAACGAGAAGGGCAGGCTGAAGCCGGGCTTCATGGCCGACCTGGTGGTGCTTTCCGAGGATATCGAGACGGCCGATCCGGAAGCGCTGGATTCGGTGCGGCCGGTGACGACGATCTGCGACGGCAGGGTGACCTATGAGGGGTGAGGCTTCTCTTCACAGGTTGGCGGGAAACCGGCGGCGCATATGCCGGTCGTCGTCAATCTCGTTGCCAACCAACCTTGCATATGATGACAATCGAGAAGGGAACCGGACCCGCCGCCAAGAGCGGGCCTTCAACAATGGGGTAGAGCGTGCCGGATCAGCCGGATAGGAATGCCATCGACGTTCGCGGTGTCCGCAAGGTCTTCGGTGTCGGCGAGCACGCCGTGGCCGCGCTCGACACCGTCTCGGTATCGATCCGCGAGAACGAGTTTTTTACGCTCCTCGGCCCCTCCGGCTGCGGCAAGACCACGCTTCTGCGACTGATCGCCGGCTTCGACTTCCCCACCGCCGGCGAGATACTGCTCTACGGCGACGACATCGCGCCGCTGCCGCCCTACAAACGGCCGGTCAACACCGTTTTCCAGTCCTACGCTCTGTTCCCGCATATGACGGTGGCCGAAAACATCGGCTTCGGCCTGGAGATGTTGGGCAGGCCGAAAGACCAGGTCAAGGCGCGCGTCGCCGAGATGCTGAGGCTGGTGCGCATGGAACAGCTCGCCAACCGCCGCACCAGTCAGATCTCCGGCGGCCAGCAGCAGCGCGTCGCGCTCGCCCGCGCGCTCGCCCCGCAGCCGAAAGTGCTTCTGCTCGACGAGCCGCTGTCGGCGCTCGACTACAAGCTCAGGAAGGAGATGCAGATCGAGCTGAAGCGGCTGCAGCACGAGACCGGCATCACCTTCATCTTCGTCACCCACGACCAGGAGGAGGCGCTGACCATGTCGGATCGCATCGCGGTGATGTCGGCCGGCAAGATCCTCCAGGTCGGCGCGCCACGCGACATCTACGACCGGCCGGCCGAGCGCTTCGTGGCCGACTTCATCGGCGAAAGCAATTTCCTGCACGCCGAGGTCACCAGCACCGGCAAGGGCCGCGCCACCGTCAAGCTGTCGTCCGGTCTTGAAGTGGCCGCGACGCTGCCGGACGGCTTTTCACCGCAGGGCAAGGTTACCGTCGTGGTGCGGCCCGAGCATGCCCAGCTCGCCGCGCCGAGCTCCGGCGCCACGCTGCGCGGCGCGGTCGAGAACGTCGTCTATCTCGGCACCGATACGCATTTCCACCTGAAGCTCGACGACGGCAGCCCGTTCATCGTGCGCAGGCAGAACAGCCGCGGCAGCGTCGAGACCTTCGAGCGCGGCAGCCGCGTCGGCGTCGTCATCGACGAGGACGCGCCCCAGGTGCTGAAGGACTGACCATGGCAACCGCCGAGGAAATCGCCCGCGCCGCCGATGCCAAGGACATCCGCGACCGCTGGCTGCTTTCGGTGCCGGCGCTGCTCGTCATCTTCGTCGCCGCGGTCGGGCCGCTCTTCGTCATGCTGGCCTATTCCTTCATGGTCAAGGGCGACTATGGCGACGTGAAGTTCGGCACCTTCTCGCTGGACGGCTGGACCTCTGTCCTGCTCGAGCGCGACATCTTCGATGACACGCTGGGGCTGGCCGATGCGCATCTGACGATCTTCTGGCGCTCCATCAGCCTGTCCTTCTACACTACGGTCCTGACGCTGATCTTCGGCTTTCCGACGGCCTATTTCATCGCCACGCGGCCGCCGACGACGCGCGAAATCTGGGTATTCCTCGTCACCATTCCGTTCTGGACGAACCTTCTGATCCGCACCTTCGCCATGCAGCAGGTGATCCGCAACGAAGGGCTGATCAATACGGCGCTGCTCTGGCTCGGCGTCATCGATCGTCCATTGCAGATCATGAACACCGACATCGCGATCCTGCTCGGCATGATCTATGTCTACCTGCCGCTGATGGTGCTGCCGCTCTATGCCTCGATGGAGAAGCTCGACTTCCGGCTGATCGAGGCGGGCTACGACCTCTATGCCTCGCGCTGGAAGGTGCTCAGCCGCATCGTCATCCCGCTGGTGAAGCCCGGCATCATCGCCGGCTCGATCCTCGTCTTCATTCCCTCGCTCGGCGCCTATGTCATCCCGCGCGTGCTCGGCGGCGGCAAGAACATGATGCTGGGCAACCTGATCGAACTGCAGTTCGGCGCCGGCCGGAACTGGCCGCTGGGCGCGGCCATCTCCATCACGCTGATGGCGCTGGTGATGATCGCCCTCCTGTTCTACGTCCGCAACGTCTCCCGCTCGGAGGCCACCCATGGCTAGGCGCAGCTTCGACATCCGCGCGCAGCCCGGCTTCGGCTTCATGGCGCTGCTGACCTTCTTCGCCCTCTACCTGCCGATCGCCGCGCTCGTCGCCTATTCCTTCAACGCGGCGGATTCGCTGTCGCGCTGGGACGGGCTGTCGCTGCGCTGGTTCGTGTCGGCGTGGCACAACGAGACGGTGAAGGACGCGTCGATCCGCTCGCTGGTGCTCGCCGTCTCGGCCGCGACACTGGCGACGACCGCCGCCACCATGGCGGCGCTGGCGACGACACGCACGCCGCCCTATCCCGGCCTGACTTTCAAATACGCCTTCATCAACCAGCCGCTGATGGTGCCGGAGATCGTCACCGGCGTGGCGCTGCTGATCGTGTTCTCGCGCATCAAGGTGTGGACCGGCTATTCCGGGCTCGGCTACCTGATCGCGGCGCACACCGCCTTCTGCATCCCCTTCGCCTACCTGCCGATCCGGGCCAGGCTGGAGAGCATGGATCTGACGCTGGAGCGCGCGGCGGCCGATCTCTACGCCACGCCCTGGCAGACGTTCCGCCGCGTGACGCTGCCGCTTCTGAGGCCCGCGATCATCGCCGGCTTCATGCTGGCCTTCGTCATTTCGCTGGACGACGTCGTCATCACCGAATTCGTCAAGTCGGGCGGGCAGGACACGCTGCCGACCTACATGCTCGGCCAGTTGCGGCGCGAGACGAGCCCGGAAATCAACGCCATCGCCACCGTGTTCCTGGCCTTGTCGATCCTGCTCGTCACCGTGTTCTACTTCGTCAACCGGCGCAAACCATGACCAGTCGCATTACAAACGGGAGAAAAGCAATGAAATGGAAGACAACGTCCGCGATGGCGGCACTCGCTTTGTTCGCCTTCGCCGGCAGCGCATCCGCGGAGGGCGAACTCAACATCTTCAACTGGGGCGACTACACCAGCCCCGAGATGATCAAGAAGTTCGAGGACGCCTACAAGGTGAAGGTGACGATCACCGATTACGATTCCAACGACACCGCGCTCGCCAAGGTGCGCGCCGGCGGCCACGGCTTCGACATCGTCGTGCCCTCGGCCAACTACGTGCAGATCTGGGTGAAGGAAGGGCTGCTGCTCGAAGCCCGTCCCGACCAGATGGAGAATTTCAAGAATGTCGACGAGCGCTGGGTCAATGTTCCCTGGGATCCGGGCCGGCACTACACGGTGCCGTGGCAGTGGGGCCTGACCGGCATCGGCGTCAACACCAAGGTCTACAGCGGCGACATCAACACCTCGGCGATCTTCCTCGATCCGCCGAAGGAACTGGTCGGCAAGATCAATGTCGCGCCGGAAATGAACGACGTGCTGTTCGCCACGATAAAATATCTCGGCGGCGACTGGTGCACCGACGACAAGGAACTCTTGAAGAAGGTGCGCGACAAGCTGGTCGAGGCCAAGCCGAAATGGCTCGCCATGGATTACAGCGTCACCGAGAAGCTGCCCGCGGGCGACTATTCGGCGGTCTACTACTGGAACGGTGCCATCATGCGCTCGCGCATCAAGAACCCGGACATCAAGTTCGGCTATCCGAAGGAAGGCTTCCCCTTCTTCATGGACTCGGTCGCGATCCTGAAGGATGCCAAGAACGTCGAGAACGCCAAGCTGTTCATGAACTTCATCATGGACCCCGAGAACGCGGCCATGATCTCGGCCTTCGCCAAGTACGCCAACGGCATCAAGGGCTCGGCCGAGTTCATGCCGGAGGAAATGAAGAGCGCGCCGGAACTCGTCGTGCCGCCGGAGTTCGAGAAGGCGGGCGAATTCCTCTCGACCTGTTCGCCCGAGACGCAGCAGCTCTATGCCCGCATCTGGACGGACGTGCAGAAGTAAAGGGCGCTTCTTCCTTCTCCCCGCCTGCGGGGAGAAGGTGGCTCGAAGAGCCGGATGAGGGGCAGAGCTCATCTCGCGAAATTAGCGTATCCCCTCATCCGCCTGCCGGCACCTTCTCCCCGTAAACGGGGAGAAGAGCGCTGTCGCTTTCGCCAATCGTCAGCGTCGCAGAAGCATCGCATTCGGTGCCCCAGCGATCGAAGCAATCAAGGAATTCTCCCAATGCCTGCTCAAACCGCGTTCGAGCGACAGTTCGGCTTTGCCCGCAATGCCGTCACGCTCGCCAACTGGCGCACCAGTCCGTTCAACCGATGGTCGTTCCAGAATGCCGGCGAACTGGTGCCGAGCGCGGAGATTCTCCCGCCGACAGGCAGCCCACCAGAGGAGCCGGCGCGCGACATGGCCGGCCTGCTCACGCAAAGCGTAAGTCTCGGCGAACGCAAGTCGGAGACGATCGCCGATTTCCTGAAACGCTCCGACACCGACGCGCTGACGATCATGAAAGGCGGCAGGATCGTTGGCGACTGGTCCGCGCCGCATATGGAGTTCGGCGCGCGCCACATCGTCTTTTCCATCTCGAAATCGATCACCGCGATCGTCGCCGGCATTCTTCAGGGCGAGGGCGTCCTCGACCCGGATGCGCCGGTGGCGACCTATATTCCCGAGGCAAAAGGCTCGGCCTATGGCGACGCCACGGTGCGCCATGTGCTCGACATGACCGTGTCGATCGACATCGAGGAAAGCTATACCGACCCCGACAGCGCCTATGGCCGCTATCGCAAGGCCACGCTGTGGAATCCGGGCGGCGGCAAGGAAAGCCTGCTTGCCTTCCTGATGAGCCTGCCGCGGCTCGACGGTCCGCATGGCGAGACCTTCCGCTACCGCTCGCCCAATTCCGACCTGCTCGGGGTCATACTGGAACGCGCGACGGGCGAGCGCTTCGCCGATCTGATGCGCGAAAAGCTCTGGCTGCCGCTCGGCGCGAGAAGCGCCGCCGCGATCACCGTCGACATGACCGGGCAGGCGCGCACGGCGGGCGGCATCTCGGTGACGCCGCGCGATCTGGCGCGCATCGGCGAGATGATGCGGCAGGGCGGCATGGCGAACGGCCGCCGCGTGGTGCCGGAGGAATGGGTGCGCGATACGGTCGAGACCGGCGGCGACCGCCGGGCCTGGCGGCGCGGGGCGATGCTGTTCCTTTTCCCCGGCGGGCGCTACCGCAACAAATGGTACCAGGCCGGCGACGGCGCCTTTTGCGGCATCGGCATCCACGGTCAGTGGCTCTATGTCGATCCCAAGGCCGAGGTGGTGATCGCCAAGATGTCGTCGCAGCCGGAACCGGTGACGGATGCGCTCGACCTGGAAATCGTGGCTTTCCTCAGGTCGCTCGCCGCCATGGTCTGAGCCGGACGGCCGCGGCCGAGGCGGGCGAAGGAACCCTTTCGCCGCTCCGCGCGTATTCACGGGCCATCCCGCGGAGCGACCATGCTGGACAGGACCAAGCCCGACAATGGCGGCGAACGCGTCGCCGCCGCCGAACGCGCGCAGCTCACCTATGTCAACGACAGCGAGCCCGGCATCCGCCGCAAGGGCGCGCCGAAGCGTTTTTACTATGTCGATTCCGCCGGCAGGCATCTCAAGGAAGGCAGGACGGTGCAGCGCATCCGCGCGCTGGCCATTCCGCCGGCCTGGACCGATGTCTGGGTCTCACCCGATCCGAACGGCCATATCCAGGCGACGGGCCGCGACCAGAAGGGCCGAAAGCAATACCGCTATCATCCCGACTGGGCGGCCGAGCGCGACGGCGAGAAATATTCGAGCCTGATCGCCTTCGCCGAGGCGCTGCCCAGGCTGCGCGGTGAGGTCGACGCCGACCTGCGCCGGCACGGGCTGCCGTTCGAGCGCGTGGTCGCCTCGATCGTGTGGCTGCTCGACAACACGATGATCCGCGTCGGCAACGCCGCCTATGCCCGCGACAACAAGAGTTTCGGGCTGACCACGCTGCGCGACCGCCATGTCGACATCACCGGCTCCAGCCTGCGCTTTTCCTTCAAGGGCAAGTCGGGCAAGGAATGGAAGCTGAAACTCGTCGACCGGCGCATCGCCCGCGTCGTGCGCGGCGCGCAGGACATTCCCGGCCAGAAGCTGTTCCAGTATCTCGACGAAGACGGCAGCCGGCGTCCGGTCCGTTCCGAGGACGTCAACACCTATATCCGCGGCGCGGCCGGAAACGGCTTCAGCGCCAAGCATTTTCGCACCTGGGGCGGCACCATCCATGCTGCCTCGCTGCTGGCTGGGACCGAGCGACCCGAAAGCAAGACCGCGCAGAAGAAGGTGCTGAACGGCGTCATCGACCAGGTCGCCGAGCGGCTCGGCAACACGCGCACGGTCTGCCGGCAATGCTATGTCCATCCGGCGGTGATCCAGGCCTGGATCGACGGCGACCTAGACGAGGAGATGACGAAGGCCAACAAGGGCAAGCGGCGGATCGAAGGCCTCGACGACGAGGAGACGCTGGTGCTGCGCTGGCTGAAGGCGCGGGAAGGGGATTAGCGCTCGGCAGTGTTTGCGCGGTCGTCAATCCCGGCCCAGCGAGCTTGCGAGCGCAGAGCCGGGATCCATTCCGTGACCTTGGAGATGTTCCGGAATGGGTCCCGGATTTCTTTCTCGCTTCGCTCGAAAGAGAATTCCGGGATGACGCGCTTCGATGCTTCGGGGTCGCCAAACGAACCGTCGGCGCCGTGGGAGGCCGACAAGATTTTTTATCGACGGACTGTCGGCTTCGGCCTAACTCTTTCGTCTTCGATACAGGAAAGGGTTTCCGATGCTTTATGCCGTCCTCTGCTACGCCTCCGAAGATGTGGTCTGCTCCTGGAGCAAGGAACAGGACGAAGCCGTGATGGCCGACCTCGCCGTCGTGCAGGAGAAATACGCCCGCGCCGGCAAGCTGGGCCCGGTGGCGCGGCTGCTGCCGACCACGGCGGCGACCACGCTGCGCAAGGTCAAGGGCGAATCCGTCGTCATCGACGGGCCGTTCGCCGAAACCAAGGAGCAGTTCCTCGGCTTCTACACCATCGATTGCGCCGACCTCGACGAGGCGGTCGCCTTCGCCAAGGAGCTTTCCGCCGCGAATCCGAGCGGCGGCTCCTATGAAATCCGGCCGGTGGGTATCATCAACCCCACGGGCTCGCACAACTTCCAGGCAGGCTAGAAACTCATGACCGACCCCAACTGGATTGCCTCCACCATCGGTGCCGCGCGGCCGCAGGCGATGGGCGCGCTGCTGCGCTATTTCCGCGACCTCGACACGGCCGAGGAGGCTTTCCAGGATGCGTGCCTCAGGGCGCTCAAGAACTGGCCGAAGAACGGCCCGCCACGCGATCCGGCCGCCTGGCTGATCTTCGTCGGGAGGAACAGCGGCATAGACGGCGTGCGCAAGCGCTCGAAGCAGGTTGCTATGCCGGACGAGGACCAGGTGTCCGACCTCGAGGACGTCGAGGCCGACGTAGTCGAGCGGCTCGACGGCGCGCATTACCGCGACGACATCCTTCGCCTGCTGTTCATCTGCTGCCATCCCGACCTGCCGGCCACGCAGCAGATCGCGCTGGCGCTGCGCATCGTCTCGGGCCTTTCGGTCAAGCAGATCGCCCGTGCCTTCCTGGTCGGCGAGAGCGCCATGGAGCAGCGCATCACCCGCGCCAAGGCGCGGGTCGCCGCCGGCGGCGTCGCGTTCGAGACACCCGGCGCGGTGGAGCGCTCGGAACGGCTGGCGGCGGTGGCGGCGATGATCTACCTCGTCTTCAACGAGGGCTACTCGACCACAAGCGGCGAGGCGGCGGCGCGCGCGCCGCTGGCGGAGGAGGCGATCAGGCTCGCCCGGCTGCTGCTCAGGCTCTTCCAGACCGAACCGGAGATCATGGGCCTGACCGCGCTGATGCTGTTGCAGCACGCCCGCGCGCCGGCCCGCTTCGACGAGAACGGCGAGATCGTGCTGCTGGAGGACCAGGACAGGTCGCTGTGGCGCAGGAAGATGATCGACGAGGGCCTGGCGCTGGTCGACAAGGCGCTGCGGCACCAAAAGCCCGGACCCTACCAGGTGCAGGCGGCGATCGCGGCGCTCCATGCCCGAGCCGAAAAAGCCGAGGACACCGACTGGCGGGAAATCGACCTGCTCTACAGCCTGCTCGAACAGATGCAGCCCTCGCCGGTGGTGACGCTGAACCGGGCCGTCGCGGTTTCCAAGGTGCGCGGGCCGCAGGCGGCGCTCGAAATGGTCGAGCCGCTGGCCGACAGGCTGTCCGGCTATTTCCATTTCCACGGGCTGCGCGGCGGGCTTTTGATGCAGCTCGGCCGCAACGCGGAGGCACGCGAGGCCTTCGACCGGGCGATCGCGCTCGCCAACACGGCGGCGGAAGCCTCGCATATCCGCATGCACATCGACCGGCTGATGAAGGAAAGCGTACCGGCCAAGGCGGAAAAGGCTTCCTAGCAACGATTGCCATACGGCATCGATGAATCATCGAAGTTCTCGAAAGATCTTGCCTTCCAGGGTTCACACTCGACCGTTTGCACACTGGCAGGCGTTTCGTAAGTTCACGGCCTCGGCGGCAGTTTGGAGATTGGACACATGGCGCTCAAACGGATGGACAATGTCGGGATCGTGGTCGATGACCTCGAGGCGACGATCGATTTCTTTCGCGAACTCGGCCTTGAGCTCGAAGGACGGGCCACGATCGAAGGAGAATGGTCCGGGCGCGTCACCGGATTGGGCGATCAGCGTGTCGAGATCGCCATGATGCGCACGCCGGACGGCCACGGCCGGCTCGAACTGTCCCGCTTCATGGCCCCGGCCGTCGTTTCGGATCACCGCAATGCTCCGGTCAACGCCTTGGGCTATCTCCGTGCCATGTTCACCGTGGACGACATCGACGACACGCTTGAAAGGCTCCGCAAACGCGGCGCACAGCTCGTAGGCGAAGTCGTCCGGTACAAGGACGTGTACCGGCTCTGCTATATCCGCGGGCCTGGCGGACTTCTCCTCGGGCTTGCCGAGGAACTCGGCTGAGCGCGATGCGGCGATGATGATGATGAAGTGCGACCAACGCCCGGAGTGAAAGCGGGAGCGGAAAGTGTCGGAAACCCATGCCTCGACAAAAAGGCAGGCCGCAACTGTTGGGAAAAAACGCGGGGCGCAGCAGCCCTGAGTAGGCCGAAGGTCTTGTTTCCGCATGCTTTTCCGGAACGTCGAAAGAATCTTCTCTGCAGTTTTGTTCACACCCTCCCGGCCTCCTCCATACTTGGCCTGCGTGAATTGGAGACCGGAATGGAAGACTGGGGCAGAAAGGCGAACTGGAACCGCGATGTGCTGGAGCGCATCGTGGCGCTGCTGTTCGCTCTCGCCTGCCTGGCCGATCTCGCCGCCGGCCTTCCCTTCCTTCGCCGCCAGCAGTTGCTCGGGATTCTCAGCCACGGCGAGGCCGAGGCGTGGGCCTTCGTCATGGGCCTGCCGCCGGTCGTAGCGGTCTCAGTCGATGTCCCGGAGCAGCCCGGCGAGGCAGCGCGCCTTGCGGCAAGTTTCCGTGCGCTCGCACTGATGCTGTGCGCCATGCTTGCGAGGACCGCGCTGTTGACTCTTCCTGGCGCGCCCGGCCTGCGAGCCGATCGACGCAAGCCGGCCAGGCGGGTGGGCCGTCCAGCGACGGTGGTCGCGCCCGACACGTCGTAGAGGTAAAGTCCGGGCTTCGTTGCCCGACTTTTCCTTGTTCGGCACGGACCGAAAACATTCCTTGACAATAGCCAGGGCGGATTTCCGCAGCGTGGCAAGGATGAAGCGCGACTCTAATCTTCCCGCAAGGGAGGAGATAGAGCGCCGTCCCTCTCGCTGGCTCAACCGACCGGGGGTGGCGGAAAAGACCGGAAACGGTTATTGCCACGCCCAAGGACGCGGTCGGGCGTCGAACAAAAATCCAAGAGGAAAAATCATGACGGTTGCGAAGGAAACGGCCGAACTTCTGGCGAAACTGGGCGTGGACGAGGCCGCGCTTTCGGGCGGCGACCTTGAAGTCCGCAGCCCGGTGACGGGCGAGAAGATCGCCGCACTGAAGCAGATGTCGGCGGCGGAGGCCGGCAAGGCCATCGAAGCCGCGCATGAGGCGTTCAAGGCCTGGCGGCTGGTGCCCGGCCCGAAGCGCGGCGAACTGGTGCGGCTGCTGGGCGAGGAACTGCGCGCCCACAAGGCCGAACTCGGCCGGCTGGTGTCGATCGAGGTCGGCAAGATCCCGTCCGAAGGGTTGGGCGAAGTGCAGGAGATGATCGACATCTGCGATTTCGCCGTCGGTCTTTCCCGGCAATTGTACGGCCTGACCATCGCCACCGAGCGCCCCGGCCACCGCATGATGGAGACCTGGCATCCGCTTGGCGCCATCGGCGTCATCTCCGCCTTCAACTTCCCGGTCGCGGTGTGGTCGTGGAATGCCGCGCTGGCGCTGGTGTGCGGCGACAGCGTCGTATGGAAGCCGTCGGAGAAGACGCCGCTCACCGCGCTCGCCTGCGAGGCGATCTTCGCACGCGCCGTGAAACGCTTCGGCACCGACGCGCCGAAGGATCTCTTGAAAGTGCTGATCGGCGACCGCGCCGTGGGCGAGGTGCTGGTCGATCATCCGAAGGTGCCGCTGGTCTCGGCCACCGGATCGACCCGCATGGGCCGCGAGGTCGGGCCGCGGCTGGCGAAGCGCTTCGCCCGCGCGGTGCTGGAGCTCGGCGGCAACAATGCCGGCATCGTGACGCCGACCGCCGACCTCGACATGGCGCTGCGCGCGATCGCCTTCGGCGCGATGGGCACGGCCGGCCAGCGCTGCACGACGCTGCGCCGTTTGATCGTGCATGAGAGCGTCTACGATGCTTTGCTGCCGCGGCTGAAGAAGGCCTATGAGAGCGTGTCGGTCGGCAACCCGCTGGAAGGCAAGGCGCTGGTCGGGCCGCTGATCGACAAGGCCGCCTTCGACGGCATGCAGAAGGCGCTGAAGGAAGCGCAAGCGCATGGCGGCAAGGTGACCGGCGGCAGCCGCGTCGAGAACGGCCACCCGGACGCCTATTACGTCCATCCGGCGCTGGTCGAGATGCCAAGCCAAGTCGCGCCTGTGACGGAAGAGACCTTCGCGCCGATCCTCTATGTGATGAAGTACAAGGACTTCGACGAGGCGCTCGACCTGCACAATGCGGTGGGCGCCGGCCTGTCGTCGTCGATCTTCACACGCGACATCATGGAATCGGAGCGCTTCCTGTCGGTCGAGGGTTCGGACTGCGGCATTGCCAACGTCAACATCGGCACTTCGGGCGCCGAGATCGGCGGCGCGTTCGGCGGCGAGAAGGAGACCGGCGGCGGCCGCGAGAGCGGTTCCGACGCCTGGAAGGCCTACATGCGCCGCGCCACCAACACGGTGAACTATTCCACCGCGCTGCCGCTGGCCCAGGGGGTAAGCTTCGACATCGATTGAGATCGGGACATGCGACCAGCGCGCGCGTCATCCCGGAATTCCCTTCGAGCAAAGCGAGAAGGGGATATCCGGGACCCATTCCGGAACATTTCGAGGTCGCGGAATGGGGCCCGGCTCGGCGCTCGCAAGCTCGCTTGGCCGGGATGACGGCCTGGGATTAGGGGGAAAAAAATGCCGGCGGCCGACTACGAAATCCTCGACCCGCGCTTCAACCGCCTGTTCAACGGCAGCGCGCATGTCGAGAAGCTCTACACCGGCTGCCGCTGGGCTGAGGGGCCGGCCTGGTTCGCCGCCGGCCGTTATCTCGTCTGGTCGGACATTCCGAACAACCGCATGCTGCGCTACGACGAGTGCGACGGTTCGGTCGGCACCTTCCGCCAGCCCTGCGGCAATTCCAACGGCAACACGGTGGACCGGCAGGGCCGGCTGGTGACCTGCGAGCATGCCGGCCGCCGCGTCAGCCGCACCGAGCATGACGGGAGGGTCACCATCATCGCCGACCGCTGGCAGGGCAAGCGGCTGAATTCGCCCAACGATGTGGTGGTGCGCTCCGACGGCTCGATCTGGTTCACCGACCCGGCCTACGGCATCGAGACCGACTACGAGGGCGACAAGGCAGAGAGCGAGATCGGCGCCTGCCATGTCTACCGGGTCTATCCCGATAGCACGGTCGAGGCCGTCGTCACCGACATGGTGCGGCCGAACGGGCTGGCCTTCTCGCCGGGCGAGAGAGAGCTTTACGTCGCCGACACCGGCCGGACGCACGGGCCGCAGCACCCGGCGCATATCCGCGTGTTCGACGTGGACGAGCGCGGCAAGGTTTCCGGCGGGCGGGTGTTCGCCGATTGCACGGCCGGCGTGTTCGACGGTTTCCGCCTGGACGATGCCGGGCGCATCTGGACGAGCGCGGCGGACGGCATCCATTGCTACCATCCCGACGGCACGCTGATCGGCAAGGTGTTCGTGCCGGAAGAGGTCGCCAACTGCGTGTTCGGCGGCGCCAAGCTGAACGTGCTCTATATCTGCGCCACCACCTCGCTCTACGCGGTCCGGCTGATGGTGAACGGCGCCAAGACGTATTAGGATCGAAAGCCGGGAACCTTTCTTTGCCGCAGGCATCCAAGCGGCGGACAAGGAGGCCGGCCATGCCAGCACCGAACGTCAGTCGGATACCGATCGAAGCCAGCGATGCCGATCTCGTGCGGTGGGCGCTGGCGCGGGAGGGGCAAGCCTTCCGCGTCATCATGACCCGCTACAACCAGCGGCTCTACCGGCTGGCGCGCGGCATCGTCGGCCGCGCCAGCGAGGCCGAGGACGTCGTGCAGGAGGCCTATGTGCGCGCCTTCCGCCACCTCGAGACCTTTCGGGGCGACTCCGCGCTCTCGACCTGGCTGTCGCGCATCGTCATCAACGAAGCGCTCGGCCGGCTGCGCAAGCAAAAGCGCGAAGGCAGGGTGACCGACCTTGATGCGGCGCAAGCCGAAATTATCCAGTTTCCCGGCAACGCCAGCGACGATCCGGAGCGGACAATGGCGCAACGACAGATCCTGCACCTGGTCGAGGAAGCGACCGACAGACTGCCGGCGGCCTTCCGCTCGGTCTTCGTCGCTCGCGTCATCGAGGGGCTCAGCATGGAGGAGACGGCCGAACTGCTCGGCATCAAGCCGGAGACCGTCAAGACCAGGCTGTACCGCGCGCGCCAGATGGTGCGCAAGGACCTCGACGCGCAGATCGGCCCGGTGCTGATGGACGCCTTCCCCTTCGCCGGCCGGCGCTGCGATCGCCTGAAGGACGCCGTCATGCGGCGTCTCGGCATCGAGGGCTGATCTGGGCTGATTTACGGGAACGTCCGGCCGCCCGCCGCATCCAATCGACGTCAAGCAAACAGCCCCGGCCCAGCGCGTCCGGGCAAGGAGGTTCCATGTTCATTCGTCCATTCGCCGCGCTTGCGATGCTCGGCGTTCTCGCCGCTCCGGGCTTCGCCGACGCGGCCGACAAGCCGACCGATCCTGAGATCGCCCATATCGCCTACACCGCCGGCGTCATCGACATCGAGGCGGCCAAGCTCGCCATCGCCAAGTCGAAGACCAAGGCCGTGGTCGACTTCGCCAACGACATGCTGCGCGACCACCAGGCGGTCAACGACCAGGCGCTCGCTTTGGTCAAGAAGCTGAACGTCACGCCGGAGGACAACGACACCTCCAAGGCGCTGACCAAGGCGGCCGAGGACGAGCGCGCCAAGCTCGACAAGCTCGACGGCGCCGCCTTCGACAAGGCCTATATCGACAACGAGGTCGCCTACCACAAGCAGGTGGACAGCGCGCTGGAGACGCTGCTCATTCCCTCCGCGCAGAACGCCGAGCTGAAGAGCCTGCTGGAGACCGGCCTGAAGATCTTCCAGGGCCACGAGATGCATGCCGAGCATGTCGCCTCGGAGCTGAAGTAGGAGCCGGCGATGCGCTACGCGTGGCTTTTGCCGGCGGCAGCCGCCGTGCTTGCCGCCGGCATGGCGCCGGCCTTCGCCGATACGGTGACGGTGACGATCGACAGACTGGTCTTCTCGCCGGTCGACATCATCGTCAAGGCCGGCGACACGGTGGAGTGGGTGAACAAGGATGCGTTTGCCCATACCGCCACCGTCAAGGGCGGCTGGGAAGTCATGATCCCGCCGAAGAAGACGGCGAGCCGTGTCATGCAGGCGGGGGATTCGGTGGACTATTTCTGCCGCTTCCACCCCAACATGAAGGGGAAGATAACGGTTAAGCCGTAGTCCGCGATGCCGCTGACGGAAAACCCGTCAGCGGTATTTCATGTAGCCGACGAAGCCGGTGATGCGCCAGCGGTCGCTCTTGCGGCAGAAGTAGAGCGTCTGCCAGTTGAGCCGGTCGGTACCGCCGTCGGCGAGCTTCACGGTGCCGTCGAACTTCTTGTGCGCGACGGCGACGCTGCCGTTGATGTCGATCTGGTCCATCGACACGGCCTTCAGCAGGGCAGGGACCAGCGGCTCGCCATAGGCGACCTTGGCCGACTCCGCCGCCTGCCTGAGCCATTCATCGCGATAGGCTTCGAGCGTCGGGAAGGCGGCGTCCCAGTCGTCCTGGTTGGGTGAGTTATGGGCGTGAATGCCGAGGAAGCGGCCCGTGTCGAAATCGCCCGCGACCATGCCCCAATCCTGCGCGGCGAAGGCCTCGAAATCGCGCGGCATCAGCATCTCCCAGATGAAGGCGCGATCAGGGTCGTTCGGGAAGGGATTTTCAACGGTCATGCTTGCTCCGCTCAGGTAAGCCGCCCGCGCGCGGCCACGGGAAGGATGTCGACCACGCGGTCGCCCGAGATCAGGTAGACCTGGTCGTAGAGGTTGATCACCGGGCAGATGTGGTCCGGCAGCACCCGCACCCGGTCGCCGACCTTGATCCTGCTGCCTTCCGGCAGTTCGACCTTGCCGTGCTCCTCGGACAGGCCGACCACCCTGGCGCCCGGTTCCTCGATCAGTTCGGCATATTCCGGCAGGCCGAGCGTGTCGCTGGTCAGCGCCTTGGAGCCGGCGTCGAGGATGGCGCGCGTCGGCGTCGGCTTGCTGACCACGGTGGCGAGCACCGTGGCGGCGCAATCGTCCAGCGTCGCCGCGCCCTTGGCCACCTGGTAGCGGTCCATGTAGATGTAGGTGCCCGGCCGGTATTCGGTGACGATGTTGCCTTGCGGCTTGCGCCACATGTCGGGCGTGCCGCCGCTGGTAATCGTCTCGCAGGCGAGACCGTTGCCTTCAAGCAGGTCGCGCGCGGCCGTCAGCCAGGCTTCGGCTTCCGCCGCCTTGCCGGGCGCGGGAAAGGTCATCAGCCCGCCGAAGGCGAGACCGGGCGCGGTATCGATCCGTCTCGCCAGCGCCAGCGCCTCGTCCTTGGTCTGCACGCCGCAGCGGCCTCCGCCGGTGTCGCATTCGATCAGCACCTTGAGCGGTTGGCCGGCATCGCGAAAGGTCTCCGCCAGGCCCTCGATCGTAGTCGCGCTGTCGGCCGTCACCGAAAGCGTGACGCGGGCGTGCAGTGCCTTCAGCCGATCGAGCTTCTGTCGGCCGAGGATGTTGTACGGGAGAAAAATATCGGTCAGGCCGGCGTCGGCCATGACCTCGGCCTCGCCGATCTTCTGGCAGGTGATGCCGGCAGCGCCCGCCTCGACCTGCTTCCTGGCGAAGAGCGGCAGCTTGTGCGTCTTGATATGCGGCCTCAGCTTCACGCCGGCCGCATCCGCCGCCGCCTGGGCCCGGGCGATGTTTTTCTCCACCCGGTCGATGTCGATCAGGACGGCGGGCGTGTCGATCTCGTAGACGGTTTTCGGGCGGGTCATTTCAGTCACCTAAGGGCAGGCGTGGATCGTCGACTTTGAGCATGTTCACGCTCTGCTTGATGCGGCGCAGGCTCTCCAGAACCTTTGGTCCACGCGCTTCCGCCGCGGCCGTCGCGATCATGTCGACGATGGCGAGCAGGGCGAAGCGCGACGAGGTCGGCTTGTAGATGTTTCCGTCCTCGACCGGCTGGAAGGGGATGACGGTATCGGCTGCCCTGGCCAGCGCCGAATCCGGCACGGTGATGGCGACGGTGGTCGCGCCATACTGCCGGGCGACCTGCACGGCCTCGATCACCGAGCGGGCATAGCCCGACACCGAGAAGGCGATGACTGTCGTGTCGGCGGTCGCGACCGCTGCATACATGCGCTGCAACTGGCCGTCGACCTGCGCCAGCGCCGACAACCCCAGACGGAAGAGGCGGTTCTGCATCTCCGTCGCCATCATCGACGAGATGCCGCCGGAACCGATGCACAGCACGGAGTTGGACGTGGCGATGCGCTGCGCGACGGCGATCAGGCTTGCCATGTCGAGACCGCCCGCGGCGCGCTGGATAGCCGCCGTGGCGGCTTCCGCGATCGCCGAGGCGATGCGTTGCTCGCGCACGTCGCGGCCGGTCTGGTCGGCCGAGAGATAGGGCGCGCCGATGGCGATGGCCTGCGCCAGATAGAACTTGAAGTCGCGGAGTCCCTCGCAGCCGAGGCTGCGGCAAAAGCGGGTGACCGTCGGTTCGCTGACATTGACGCGCGCGGCGATCTCCGAGATCGCCGCCTTGGAGGCGAAGTCGAGATCGGCCAGCACGAGGCTCGCCAGGCGGCGGTCGGACTTGGTGCCGTCCTGCGCCGTCACCTGCAGGCGCGTGATGATGTCGGCGGGGGTTTTCATGGCTCAGATGCCATGGCGAATTGCTTACCGTAGCGCACCCCCACCCCTAACCCCTCCCCGCAAGGGGGAGGGGGACTCTGGCGCGGCAGCTTCCCCTTGCGGGGAAGGGTTAGGGGTGGAGGTGAGCCCAGCGACGATGGGGACATCTTGTTCCTCACACCGGCAGGCCCGTCGCCTTGTCGAACAGGTGGATGTTCTTCGGCTCGACATGGACCGGCAGCATCTCGCCCGGCCGGACCGCGATGCGGTCGCGGAAGACGGCGCGGACGGGATCGTCGCCGATTGAGCCATAGACATGCGTCTCGGAGCCGGTCGGCTCGACCACGTCGACCTTGATGACAGGCCCACCCGCTCCGCCGGCCACGAAATGTTCGGGGCGGATGCCGGCTTCGACCTCGCCGGTGCGCGGTGCGGCATCGCCCAGCGCCAGGCGCTCGCCTTTCGTCGTCTGGAACCAGGCACTGCTGCCTTCGGCGCCCAGCGTGCCGCTGACAAAACTCATCGACGGCGAGCCGATGAAGGAGGCGACGAACTTGTTGGCCGGCCGGTCGTAGAGCTCCAGCGGCGCGCCGACCTGCATGATTTTTCCCTGGTTCATCACCACGATGCGGTCGGCCATGGTCATCGCCTCGATCTGGTCGTGGGTGACGTAGACGATGGTGGATTTCAGCCGCTGGTGAAGCGCCTTGATCTCCGTGCGCATCTGCACGCGCAACTGCGCGTCGAGATTGCTGAGCGGCTCGTCGAACAGGAAGACCGACGGCTCGCGCACGATGGCGCGGCCCATGGCGACGCGCTGGCGCTGACCACCGGAAAGCTGGCGCGGATAGCGGTCGAGATAGGAGTAGAGGTTGAGGATGCCGGAAGCCTTCTTCACCTTCTCCTCGACCGCCGCCGACTGCTCGCCGCGGATCTTGGGGCCGAAGCCGATGTTCTGCGAAGCCTTGAGATGCGGGAACAGCGCGTAGGACTGGAACACCATGGCGATGTTGCGCTTCTGCGGCGGCAGGTCGTTGGCGCGTGTGTCGCCGATAAAAATGTCACCGGCGGTGACGGTCTCCAGCCCGGCCAGCATGCGCAGCAGCGTGGACTTGCCGCAGCCGGACGGGCCGACCAGCACGACGAACTCGCCGCTTTGAATGTCGAGGTCGATGTCGGTCAGGATTTTGACCTGGCCGAAGGATTTCGACAGATGCCGGAAGGAGACGTTGCTCATGGGAGGCTTCCTTCGGTCTTTGCGAGCGGAAGCGCGAAAGAATACGACATAGCCGACTACCCTCCCAGTATCTCGTCGATGAAAGGCAGGCAGCCGGCGGTCAGGCCGGCATCGACCGGGAGCACGGCGCCGGTGATTCCGGAAGCGCGGTCGGAAGCAAGAAATGCGACCGCTTCCGCCACCTCCCCGGTGTTGACGATACGCCCGAGCGGATAGAGGCCTTTCAGCTTGCCCATGATACCGGGATCCTTGGCCAGCCGATGCTCCCAGGCGGGCGTGCGGATGGAGCCGGGACAGACGACGTTGGCACGCACGCCCTTGCGGCCGTACTCGACGGCGATGGCGCGAGCATAGGCGTTGATCCCGGCCTTGGCCGCCGCATAGGCGGGATTGCCGAAATGCAGCAGCGCGTTGACGGACGAGACGAAGACGATGCTGCCGGAGCCGCGCGCCGCCATGGCGCGGGCGATGGGATCGGTAAAGCTCATCACGCCGGTCAGGTTGAGGTCTAGTTCCCGCTCGATGACTTCCGGGTTCAGGGCGGCAAGGGTCTCCGCCCGCGTCCAGCCGGCATTGTTGACCAGCACATCCGGCACGCCGTCATCCGCGATGAGCTTTTCGACTGCCTCGGCGACGCTCTTGCGATCCAGAAGGTCGAACACATGCCGAGCGGCGAGAACAGGGGAGGCGAGCGCATCGGCCGACCGGTCGCAGCCGATGGGGCGTGCGCCGCGTTCGGCGAACAGCGCCACCAAGGCCGAGCCGAGGCCGCCGCCCGCGCCGGTGACGGCCACGCTTCTGCCGGAGAATTCGCCTTCCGATGCCATTGCAAGCGTTCTCCCTGCCGCCACGGACCAATGCGGCAGCATTCCATAAATGAAATTTAGCAACAGAAAAATTTAACTTGCAAGGCCGGAAACGGCCGATAATGTAGGAAATTAACATGAAGCGGCAGGCCGCCATGTTCAAATGCCAGGCTGTGCCCGGCGCGAATGGGAGAGAGACGATGAAATTGCAGAACTGGGCTGCCGGCCTGCTGGCCGGCATGAGCATGCTGGCGTTATCGGCTTATGCGAATGCGGGCGAGGTGCGCGTCACGGTCGCCGAATACAGCGCCAAGACCGGGCCCTATTTCGAGGAGGCCAAGAAGGAGTTCGAGGCGAAGAATCCCGACATCACCATCAAGTTCGAAGTGGTGCCGTGGGACGTTCTGCTGCAGAAGCTGACCACCGACATCACCGCCGGCACCAATGCCGACCTTTCCATCATCGGCACGCGCTGGCTGATCGATTTCGTCCAGCAGGACGTAGCCGAACCGCTCGACAGCTACATCACGCCCGATTTCAAGGGCCGCTTCATCGACACCTTCCTGTCGCCCTCGATCATGGACGGCAAGACTTACGGCCTGCCGATCGCCGCCTCGGCGCGCGCCATGTACTACAACAAGGACCTGTTCGAGAAGGCCGGCATCGCCGAGCCGCCGAAGACCTGGACCGAGCTCAAGGACGACGCGGTCAAGATCAAGGGGCTGGGTGGCGATGCCTTCGGCTTCGGCCTCCAGGGCAAGGAGATCGAGACCGACGTCTATTACTACTACGCCATGTGGTCCTACGGCGCCGAAATCCTCAATCAGGACGGCACCTCGGGCCTCGGCACGCCGGGCGCGCTGGAAGCGGCCAAGCTCTACAAGTCGATGATCGACGAGGGGCTGACGGAGCCGGGCGTCACCTCGCTCAACCGCGAGGACGTGCAGAACCTGTTCAAGCAGGGCAAGGTCGGCATGATGATTACCGCGCCCTTCCTGTCCAACCAGATCAAGGACGAGGCGCCGAACCTGAAATACGGCGTCGCCGCCATTCCCGCCGGGCCGGACGGCGCGCGCGGCACCTATGGCGTGACCGACTCCATCATCATGTTCAAGAACTCGAAGAACAAGGACGAGGCGTGGAAGTTCATGGACTTCCTGTTCACGCCCGAGATGCGGTCCAAGTTCACGCAAGGGGAAGGTTTCCTGCCCGTGAACAAGGAAGTCGCCAAGAGCGAGTATTTCGCCAACAACGCCGATCTCGCCGCCTTCACCGCGCTGTTGCCCGACGCCCGCTTTGCGCCGGTCATCCCCGGCTGGGAGGAGATCGCGCAGATCACGTCCGATGCCATGCAGAAGATCTATCTCGGCAAGCCGGACGAGATCGAGGCGACGCTGAAGGACGCTGCCGCCAAGGCAAATGAGGTGCTGGGGAAATAAGCTCCCTTTTTCCTTCTCCCCGCTTGCGGCAGGGTAATCGCATAGGAGTTTTCCTCGACCTAGACCGTCGTTTACCCCCACCCCTGTCCCCTCCCCGCAAGGGGGAGGGAGACGCCGACGCCGCCGTTTCGATCAAAATCGGCAACGTCGGCGGGCTGTAGCGGGGCTACAAGTCCCCCTCCCCCTTGCGGGGAGGGGTTAGGGGTGGGGTGCGACGCCATATGCGATAGCTTCGCCGTAAACAGGAGAGGAACGTTTATCGGACCCGCACCCATGCCCAACCGCGCCCTTCCATACCTGCTCACCCTGCCCAGCCTGCTGCTCGCGGCAGTGGTGATTTTCTGGCCGGTCTGGGACCTGATCCAGATCGCCACGCATGATGTCAGCCGCTTCGGGCAGTTGCGCGGCTACAACGGCTTCGCCAATTTCTCGGAACTCTTCGGCGATCCGGACTTCATCGCGGCGCTCTGGCGCACCGGCCTGTGGACGGTACTGGTGGTGGGCGGCGCGTTGCTGCTTTCTCTTCCGGTGGCGATCATCCTCAACACCGATTTCCATGGCCGCGGGCTGGCACGCGTTATCGTCATGCTGCCCTGGGCGGTGTCGCTCACCATGACGGCGGTGGTCTGGCGCTGGGCGCTGAACGGCGAAAGCGGCATGCTGAACTCGGCGCTGCGCGACCTCGGCCTGATAGACCAGAACATCCAGTGGCTGGCGCGCGCCACCACGGCTTTTCCCATGCAGGTGCTGATCGGCATATTGGTGACGGTGCCGTTCACGGCGACGATCTTCCTCGGCGGCCTGTCGTCCATTCCCGACGACCTTTACGAGGCGGCCGCGCTCGAGGGCGCCACGCCCTTCCAGCAGTTTCGCGAGATCACCTTTCCGCTGTTGAAGCCGTTCATCAACATTGCGATCGTCTTGAACACGATCTACGTCTTCAACTCCTTCCCGATCATCTGGGTAATGACGCAGGGCGGGCCGGCGAACCGCACCGACATTTTGGTCACGCACCTCTACAAGCTCGCCTTCCGCATCGGCAAGCTCGGCGAGGCTTCGGCCGTTTCGCTGGTGATGTTCGCCATCCTGCTCGTCTTCACCATGGTCTATGTCAGGCTCGCCATGCGGGAGCGCGCGGCATGAGACGCAGCAAGCTGATCCGATCGATCGTCTGCTGGCTGCTCCTGTCGCCGCTGATCGTCGCCACCGTCTTTCCCTTCGCGGTGATGTTTTTGACCGCGGTCAAGCCGCGCACCGAAGTGCTGTCGCCGACCTGGTGGCCGAGCGAGTTCCACTGGCAGAATTTTTCCGACATGTGGGTGGCGACGGGCTTCGGCCGGGCGCTGTTCAACTCGCTCTACGTCTCGGGGCTCGCCACCGTCGGCGCCATCCTAATCTCCATCCCGGCGGCTTACGCCATGTCGCGCTTCCGCTTCGCAGGCTACGGCGCATTCCGCCAGTTCCTGCTGGTCTCGCAGATGATCTCGCCCATCGTGCTGGTGCTCGGCCTGTTCCGGCTGATGGCCGCCTGGGGACTGGTGGAGAGCACCACGGCGGTCGGTTTCGTCTACATGGCCTTCAACGTCGCCTTCACGGTATGGATGCTGCAGAGCTATTTCGACACCATCCCGCGTGACCTGGAGGAGGCTGCCTGGATGGAGGGCGCCAGCCGCTGGACGACACTGCGCAAGGTGTTCCTGCCGCTCTGCCTGCCGGCGATCGCGGTGACAGCGATCTTCACCTTCATCAACGCCTGGAACGAGTTCGTGGTGGCGCTGACCATGCTGCGCAGCCAGGAAACCTACACGCTTCCGATCCAGGTTTTCTCGCTGGTCGCCGGGCGCTACACGATCGAATGGCACCACGTCATGGCCGCGACGCTGCTCGCCACCCTGCCGGTCGCCATCATCTTCATCTGGCTGCAACGCTATCTGGTGCGCGGCCTCGCGCTCGGCGCTGTCAAATAAAGGAGATTTTCGTCATGTCCCGCAAGCAGGTTTTCGGAGCCTCGCACGTGCCGTTGTCGCCAGCGGTGCGCGCAGGCGATTTCGTCTATGTCTCCGGCCAGGTGCCGATGAGGCCGGACGGCTCGATCGTCGATGGCGGCATCGAGCCGCAGACGAGGCAGGTGCTGGAGAACGTCAAGGCGGCTCTCGCCTTGGCCGGCGCGACTATGGACGACGTGGTGAAAACCACCGTGTTCGTGGAGGATGCGCGCGACTTCGCGGGCATGAACAAGGTCTACGGCATCTTCTTCGCCAAGGAGCCGCCGGCACGCACCACGGTCGAGTCGCGGCTTATGATCGACATCAAGGTCGAGATCGAGGCGGTGGCCTATGCGCCGGTGAAATAACGAGTAGCAGAACATGCGCATCTTCACCGCCTCGCTGGCGACCGAAACCAATACCTTCTCGCCGGTGCCGACCGATCGGGCCTCCTTCGAGATGGCGTTCTATGCCGGACCCGGAAAACATCCCGAAACGCCGACGCTGTGCTCCTCGCCAATCGTGGCGCTGCGCAGGCGAGCGAAGGCGGAGGGGCTGACGGTTATCGAAGGGACGGCGACATGGGCTGAGCCGGGCGGCCTCGTGCAGCGCCAGACCTACGAGGCGCTGCGCGACGAGATACTTTCCCAGCTTCGCGCGGCCCTTCCGGTCGATGCCGTCATCCTCGGCCTGCATGGCGCCATGGTGGCGCAGGGCTATGACGACTGCGAGGGCGACCTGCTCGCCCGCATGCGCGAGATCGTCGGGCCGGACGTGATCGTCGCCGCCGAATTGGACCCGCACAGCCATCTGACGCGGAAGCGGGTGGCCGCGGCGGACATCCTGGCCGCCTTCCTCGAATTCCCGCACACGGATTTCTACGAGCGCGGCGAGCATGTGGTCGAACTCGGGCTTGCCGCCGCGCGCGGCGCGGTGAAGCCGGTGATCTCGACCTTCGACTGCCGCATGATCCAGGTGCTGCCGACCAGCCGCGAGCCGATGCGTTCCTTCGTCGACCGCATCAAGGCGATGCACGGCAAGGACGGCGTGCTCTCCGTCTCCGTCATCCACGGCTTCATGGCCGCCGATGTGCCGGAACTCGGCGCGCGCATCATGGTCGTCACCGACGACGACAAGGCAAAGGGTGACGCGCTGGCCGAGAAACTCGGCCGCGAGCTCTACGCGCTGCGCGAGAAGCTGGCGATGCCGATGCTGACGGCGGAAGACGGCATCGCGCGGGCGATGGCCGTGCGTGGCGAAAACCCCGGCAAGCCCGTGGTGATCGCCGACATCTGGGACAATCCGGGCGGCGGCGTCGCCGGCGACGGTACGACCGTCCTGCGCGCCATGATGGCGCATGGGCTGAAGAACATCGGCGTGGCCACGATCTGGGACCCGATCGCGGTGCAATTCTGTCATGCGGCTGGAGAGGGGGCGGTCATCGACCTGCGCTTCGGCGGCAAGGCCGGACCGCTGGCGGGCGAGCCGATCGACGCAAAAGTGCGCGTGGTGAAAGCGGTTGCGGAAGGCTGGCAGAGCTTCGGTCCCAGCCGTGTCACGCTCGGCGCCTCGGCGATCGTTCGCATCGAGGGCACCGAGATCGACATCATCCTCAACACCAACCGCACGCAGACCTTCGAGCCGGATATCTTTTCCAATCTGGGCATCGACCCGCTGAAGAAGACTTTCCTCCTCATCAAGTCGACCAACCATTTCTATGCCGGCTTCGTGCCGATCGCGGCGGAAATCCTCTACATCGCGGCCCAGAGTTCCTACCCGATCGACCCGCGCGTGACCGACTACAAGAAGCTCACCCGGCCGATCTGGCCGCGTGTAGCCGATCCCTGGAAGGTCTGATCCGGGCCCGGCCGTATTGACGGACACGCCTCCCGGCAGCAATATTTCCTCAGAACAAGGCCACGTATCGAAGAAGAAACGAAGCCTTGGGAGGAAGACATGTCGGCCTCGATCAGGCTCTTTCGCGGCGCCTTCGGGCACGTCTCGATCCTGCACGTGCTGAGCGATCTCGTCACCCATGCGCATGGCGAGGCGCATCTCATCATCTGGCTGGAGGGCGCCCCCGGCGAGATGATCATTGCCGGCCAGCGCGTACCGCTCGGTGCCCGCATCGCCGCCGCGGTCAATTCCTTCGAGCCGCACAGCCACGCGGTGCCACGCGAAGGCGGGCTGTTCCTCGCCTTCTACATCGATCCGGATTGGGCGCGCGGCCGGCGCGGACTGGCCGACGGCGCGCCGCTGTTTTCGCGACCCGACATTCCGCTCGATCCGTGGCTGCACCACGCGGCCGTCGACCTGCTCGGCCAATTGGACGAGTGCTGCTCGCCGGATATGGCGAACTACGAGATCGAGCGCTTCATCGACAGCATGATCGACGCCGCCGACGCGGCGGCGCCGCGACGGCGCAGCACCGGGCTGCGCGGCCAGGATTTCCGCGTTCGCAAGTCGATGCAGTTGATGCGCGAGAAGGTCGCGGAACGCCTTTCCTTCAACGAGGTGGCGCGCAGCGTCGGTCTCTCGCGGCCGCACTTCTTTGCCCTGTTCAAGGAGCAGACGCGGCTGACGCCCAATGTCTATTGGAACACGCTGCGCATGGAGGAAGCGCTGCGCCAATTGCAGGCGAGCGAGGAGCCGCTGACGGCCGTCGCCAGCAATCTCGGCTTCACCACGCAGGGCAATTTCACCCGCTTCTTCCGCGACCATGCCGGGGTGCCGCCGACGGTCTATCGCGAGGCAGTGCGCGCCACCGTCTGATTTTCAGACCGATCGATAAGCGGGTGAGACTCCTTGATAAGCGGGGCTTGAAAGGCGCTCCTAGACTGCCTGGCATAGGCAGTTCGGGAGGAAGACAGCTTATGGCCAAGGTCACCGTTTCGAGCGTTATCGACGCACCGGTCGAAGACGTCTGGAAAGCGATCCGCGATTTCAACGGCCTGCCGTCCTGGCATCCGCGCATGGTCGAAAGCCATATCGAGGATGGGCTGCCGGCTGACAAAATAGGTTGCGTGCGCAATTTCAAGCTGGTGAGCGGCGCGACGCTGCGCGAAAAACTCACCGAATTCTCCGATCCGGATTTCCGCGTCTCCTATTCGATCCTGGAGACGCCGCAGCCGCTCACCAACCACAAGGCGACGCTGCAACTGCGCCGCGTCACCGACGGCAACCGCACCTATGCGGAATGGAGCGCCAGCTTCGACGCGGCGCCGGAGGAAGCCGACAAGCTGGCTGAAGGCATGGGCGCCAACGTCTTCCAGGGCGGCTTCAACGCGCTCAAGGAACGTTTCGCGAAGAAGGGCTGAGGCGGGCAGGGAGGAAACCATGTCCCTCGGACTACAAAGCTTTTCGACGGTGAAGGAAGCGGAAGCCGCGTTGCAGGCCGCCGATGCGCGCTATCTCGGCGGCGGCACGCTGGTCGTGCGCGCCGCCAACGAGGGCGACCTTGGTTTCTCCACCATGGTGCGGGCCACCGACCCGGAACTTAAGAAGATCGAGGTCGCCTATGGCACCGCCCGGTTGGGCGCTTCGGTGACGATGGCCGAGATCACGCGGCACAAGGAGCTTGGCGCGATTACGCCGGCGGCGCGGGCGGTCGGCGGTCCGGCGATCCGCAACATGGCGACCGTCGGCGGCAACCTGTTCGCGCCGATACCTTATGGTGACTTCGCCGTCGCGCTGCTGGCGCTCGACGCCACCGTGCATGCCGGCGGTGAGGATGTGCCTATCGAGACGTTTCTGATCGGCCGGGAGAAGAACCGGGCGGTCGTCTCTTCGGTCCGATTCAACCTTCCGGCGGAGGGCAGCTTTCGCTTCATCAAGACCTCGCGCGTCAAGCCGAAAGGAACCTCCGTCGTCAGCATCGCGGCATCGCTTGAGCAGGATGCGAAGGGTATCGTGACTGCCGCGCGGATTGCGCTGGGTTGCATGGCCGACCGGCCGATGCGGGCGAAGACGGCTGAAGAGGCGCTGATCGGCAAGCCGCTGACCGGCGAGGGCATCGCGGACGCTGTTGCGGCGATCGGCCAAGGCACGCAGCCGGTCACCGACGCGATCGCCAGCGCCTGGTATCGCGCCGAGGTGCTGCCGGTGCATTTCACAAGACTGCTTCTGGCTTGACCACGCGGCGCGACAGCCGCGATCTGGGAGGAAAGATGGCCAAGGTTCCGGTTCAATTCATGCTCAACGGCGAGGAGAAGGCCGAATTCGTCGAAAGCGGCACGACCCTGCTCAAGGCGCTGCGCGACAAGATCGGCGACACCTCGCCCAAGGGCGGCTGCCACCAGGGCACCTGCGGCGCCTGTTCCGTCATCATCGACGGCGAACTGAGGCTGTCGTGCCTGACTCTCGCCGAAACCTGCGGCGGCGCGTCGATCACCACCACCGCGGGGCTTGCCGAGGGCGGCGTGATGCACCCGCTGCAACGTGCCTTCCTCGACGCTTTCGCCACGCAATGCGGCTTCTGCACGCCCGGCATGCTCATGGCTGCCAAGGCGCTGCTCGACCACAATCCCAACCCGACGCGCGAGGACGTCGTGGAGGCCATCTCCGGCAACATCTGCCGCTGCACCGGCTACGAGCCGATCATCCAGGCGGTGCTTTCGGCGGCGCGTGCCAATTCGCACAACGCGGCCTGACAGGAGCGCTCGATGGAACTGCGCAAAAACTACTTCGCCGACGAGCGCAAGGACGATTTGCACGAATTGGGGCAGGGGCGCCCGCGCGTCGACGCGCCCGGCCATGTAACCGGCAAGACGGCCTATTTCGCCGACCGCAACTTTCCGGGCCTGCTGCATCTGAAAATGGTCCGCAGCCCGCATCACCACGCGCGCATCAAGAGCATCGACACGTCGGAAGCGGAGAAGCATCCGGGCGTCGTGCGGGTGCTGACTGCCAAGGACATTCCGCACAACACCTACACTATCCTGATCCTGATTCAGATCGGGCCGGAAGACGAGCATGTGCTGGCCGAGGACAAGGTGCGCTGGAAGGGCGAAGCCGTGGTGGCGGTCGTCGCCGAAAGCGAGCGCGCCGCGCAGGAGGCGGCGGCCAAGGTCAAGATCGACTACGAGGTGCTGCCTTCGGTGCTCGACATCGAATCGGCGCTGAAGCCCGGCGCGCCAATCGTCAACGAGCATCACGGCCAGAACTACTACATGTACGACAGCGGCGCCTGCCGCAAGGTGCGCTTCGGCGACGTCGGGAATGGTTTTGGTGAGGCAGACCACGTGCTGGAGCAGACCTATTGGTCCTCGCCGATCGAGCACGCGCCGACCGAGACGACCGGCTGCATCGCGGTGCCGGAAGGCAACGACCGCTTCACCTGCTACACCAACACGCAGGCGATGTTCTTCACGCTCGACAATGCCTCCATCATCCTGCAGATGCCGGGCAACAAGCTGCACATGGTCGGCGGCACGGTGGGCGGCGGCTTCGGCGGCAAGGTGGACGTCACGGTAGAGCCGATCGCCATCCTGGCGGCGAAGCTGACGGGGAGGCCGGTCTCCTTCGTCTACAGCCGGCACGAGGAAATGCAGGTCTCCTCGCCGCGCGCGGCGGAAAAGATCGTCATCAAGGACGGCGTCATGAAGGACGGGCGCATCGTCGCGCGCTACGTCCAGGGCTACACCGACGCCGGCGCCTATTCGCGGCATTCGCCCTACGGGGCGCAGAAGGGCGCGGCGCACTATCCGGGACCGTACACCATTCCGAATGTCTGGGCCGACACCTACTGCGTCTACACCAACCGCACGCCGTCCTCGGCCATGCGCGGCTTCGGCGTCACCATCGCCGACTTCGCGCTGGAGGTGCAGATGGACAAGCTGGCGCGCCTGATCGGCATGGACCCGCTCGAGTTCCGCTTCATCAACGCCTATCGCGACGGCGACATGAAGGCGCATCGCCAGAAGACCGAAGGCGCGGCGCTGATCGAGTGCATGCAGGAAGCCTCGCGGGCGGCCAACTGGCCGGTGGCGGAGAAATACTACGCACTGTCCTCGCATCCGAGGGAGGCCTGACATGGCTATCAAGCGCGGACGCGGCGTGGCCGCGATCAACTATCCGACCGGCATGAACCTCGGCGGCGACCCGACCCAGGCGCTGGTCCACTCGACCCCGACCGGCAATTTCATGGTCACGCTTTCCTCGGTCGATCTCGGCCAGGGCATGAAGCAGGTGGTGTCGCAGATATGCGCGGAAACGATCGGCGTGCCGACCGACCGCGTGGTGGTCGACACCGCCGACACCGACACCGGCCCGCACTGCATGGGCACCTTCGCCTCGCGCGGCACGCACCGCATCGGCAACGCCGTGATCCAGGCAGCGCAGGAGGCGCGGCAGGTGATGCTGGAGGTCGCGGCGGAGGAACTGGAGGTGAACGCCTCCGACCTCGACACCGACGGCGATGGCAATGTCCACGTCAAGGGCGCGCCGCAGAAATCGATCTCGATCTTCGACGTGGCGCTCTCCGCCCACTTCAAGCGCGGACGCTCGATCTCCGGGCGCGGCATGTTCCTGATCCCGCGCTCCTATCCCGAGAAGGAAACCGGCGCGATGAAGCCGTCCACTTGCTATGCGCATGCCTGTACGGTGGCGGAGGTGGAGGTCGACGACGAGACCGGCGAGGTCGCCGTCACCTCGGTCAAGAACGTGTTCGAGATCGGCCGCGCGCTCAACCCCAGGATGGTGGAGCAGCAACTGGTCGGCGGCTCGTGGATGGGAATCTCGCACACGCTCTACGAGACGACCGAGCCCTATTATCCGAACCGCGATCACGGCGGCACCGACTTCAACGAATACCTCATGCCGGGGCCGGGCGATCTCGCCGAGACCGATATCATCGTGCTGGAGCGGCCTTCGGCCGACGGACCCTATGGTGCCAAGGGACCGGGTGAGATGTGCGCCAATCCGCAGATCCCTGCCGTCGCCAACGCCATCTTCGACGCCATCGGCGTGCGCATCGACACGCTGCCGATCACGCCGGAGCGGGTATTGCGGGCGCTGAAGGAGAAACGGGCTAGCTAATCTTCAAATGGCGTATCCCCCCTCTCCGTCTCGGCTTCGCCTCGACACCACTCCCCCCCTTCCGGGTAGAGAGGATGGGCGTCCAGCTTGGCTCCCATCCTCTCCCTCACAATGTGGGGGCGAGGTGGCGCGCGAAGCGCGACGGAAAGGGGGCAGCGCCCTTTCCGGAAGCGCAAGACCGTCGCCATGATCGCGCCCTCCAGAACCTTTGCATCCCCCGAAGCCGTCGCTGCGGCGCTTGGAGAGCGCCGCTATCTCGCCGATGACAGCCTCGCCACCGCGATCTTTCTCGCCATAAAACTCGGCAAGCCGCTGCTCATCGAGGGCGCGCCCGGCGTCGGCAAGACGGAAGCCGCCAAGGCGGTTGCCGAAGTGCTCGGCCGCGACCTGGTGCGGCTGCAATGCTACGAGGGCATCGACGCCCAGCACGCGCTCTACGAGTGGAACTACCAGCGCCAGCTTCTCGCGATCCGGCAGACGGGCGAGCGTGAGGTCGACATCTACGACGACCGGTTTTTGATCGCCAGGCCGCTGCTCAAGGTGCTGCAGGCACCGGAGAAGAGCCTGCTGCTGGTCGACGAGATCGATCGCTCCGACCATGAGTTCGAGGCGCTGCTGCTGGAATTCCTGTCCGACTTCCAGATCAGCATTCCCGAGCGCGGCACGCTCAGGGCGACCACGCCTCCGGTCGTCGTGCTGACCTCCAACCGCACGCGCGAGCTTGCCGAGGCGCTGAGAAGGCGCTGCGTCTACCATTGGATCGGTTACCCCGACGCCGAACGCGAGGCGGGGATCATCATGGCCCGCGCCGGCGACGTGGCGGAACGGACGGCGCGAGCGGTGGCCCATGCCGTCCAGACCATCCGCGCCCGGCCGCTGGCCAAGCCGCCCGGCATCGCGGAGGCGGTGGAATGGGCGAACGCCGCCAGCGTGCTGGAAAAGGGCGGCAGCCCGTGGCCGGAGGCGTTCCGCCGGGCAATCGGCGTGCTGATCAAGGACGAGGAGGATCTTTCGTACCTCAAGCCGGAACTGCCGAAGATCGTCGAGGAGGCGCTGGGGTGAGGATGGTAGCGGCTGCTTTCTTCTTTCCGCCTACGTCAGGGTTTTCATATACGGCGTTTGCCCCCCTCTCCGTCGCGCGGAGCCTGTCCTCGGGCCGGGCAAGGCCCGGACCCGGGGGCGCGCCACCTCTCCCCCCGTTCCGGGTGGAGAGGATGGGCGTCCAGCTTGGCGCCCATCCTCGCCCCTACGAAATGGGGGAGAGATGGCGAGGGCGGAGCCCGAGACGGAGAGGGGGAGCGTCATATGCGACGGCCTCGCGGCGTGCGAGGAGAAGGTGCCAGCAATGGATGGATGAGGGGCAGCGCTTTCGCTTGGTAGAAGGCGACAACGGCTGATGACAGCGCCGCCCCTCACCTGCCTGCCGGCATCCTCTCCCCGTAAACGGGGAGAGAAAAGGCTCCCCTGCGCCGCCTTCCCCTTCCTCCATTTCGCGCGCCTGCTGCGCCGGCATGGCTTTCCGGTCGCGCCTGAACAGGTGACCGGTTTCATGCGTGCCGTGGAGGCGCTCGGGCCGCGCTCGATGGACGACATCCGCGAAGCCGCGCTCGCCCTGCTTTCGCCATCACCGGAACGGCGCGGCGAGTTCGAAGCGCTGTTTCGCGGCTTCTTCCACGGCGAGACGTCGACTGTCATCGAAGGCGCCTCCGACGAGGAGGAGACCGTCGTCAAGGACGAAGGAGCGAGCGAGGACGTGCCCTTGGACGAGCCGAGGCAGGAAGAGGGCGGTGAATTGTCCTCGGCGCTGGAACAGCTTGGCGTCCGGGAATTCTCCGGGGGTGCCGATCCGCTCGGCCGTTTCCGCCGCGCGCTCGGGTCGGCGCTGCCGGTGCGGCGGTCCTTCCGCAGCGTCCGCGCAGTCTCGCGGGGGCGACTCGATCTGCGCCGCTCGTTCGGCCAGATCGTCACCGCCGATGGCGACGTGCCGGTTCCGTTGCAACGAAAGCGTAAGACGGTGCCGCGCCCGTTGCTGCTGCTGATCGATGTCTCCGGCTCGATGAAGCAGCATACGGCCGATTACTTGAAGCTGGCGCATGCGATTGTGCAGGGCGCCGACCGTGCCGAAGTCTTCACCTTCGGCACGCGGCTGACTCGCGTGACCGCCGCGCTGCGCATCCGTGATCGCGACCGGGCGCTGGAGGCGGCGGCAACCCGGGTCGATGACTGGGACGGGGGCACGCGCATCGGCCCGTCGCTGCTGGCCTTTCTGTCGGTGCCGCGCTTTTCCGCCTTCGCCCGTGGCGCAGCGGTCATCCTGCTCTCCGACGCGCTGGAGCGCGGCGATCCTTCCGAGATGGAGACGGCGATACGACGGCTCGGCCAGCGCGCCGTCCGGCTGTCGCTGGCAACGCCGCTGGCCGGTGACCCACGCTTTCGGCCCGAGACGGCAGCGCTTCGCGCCGTCCTGCCGGTGCTCGATGATCTGGTCGACGGGTCGTCGGTTGCGGGCCTTACCCGGTTCATCCTGTCGCTCGCCCGCCCCGCGCCGGCGGCTTCAACGGTCTGGAGGACTTCCTGATGCAAAAGGCCATCGACGCGCATTTCCACATCTGGCGGCAGAACGACCAGCCCTGGCTGGTCGGGCCGATGGTGCCGCGCATCTTCGGTCCCTACGAGCCCATCCGCCGCGACTATCCGATCGGCGAATTCCTCGACGACCAAAAGGGCTCAGGCGTCGAGAAGGGCATCTACGTCCAGACCAACTGGGCCAAGGAGGATTTCGAGAAAGAGGTCGCCTTTCTTCAGAAGACGGCGGACGAGACGGGCTGGCCGCACGCCATCGTCGGCTATGCCGACATGACCGTGGACGACGTGCGGCCGCAGATCGACCGGCTGATGAAATACAAGCTGCTGCGCGGCGTGCGTATGCAGCTTCACTGGCATGAGGTGCCCGAATTCCGTTTCGCGCCGGACGCCCGCCAAGTCATAGACCCCATCGTCAAGAAAAATGTCGCGCGGCTGAAAGGCTATGGCCTGTCCTTCGATCTCCAGCTTTTCTCCGCCCAGATGCGGGATGGGCTGGAACTGGTGTCGGAAAATCCGGATACCAATTTCATTCTCACCCATTGCGGCATGCTGACGAGCGGCGAACCGAAGGTTTTGGACGCCTGGAAGGAAGGCCTGCGGACGCTGGCCAAAGCGCCCAATCTTTATGCCAAGCTCTCCGGCCTCGGCACCTTCGTCCACCGCAACGACCCAGCGCTGATTTCCTTGATTTATGACGCTGCGGTCGAAATACTCGGCAGCGACCGGCTGATGTTCGGCTCCAACTTCCCGATCGAGAAATTGTGGACGAGCCATGCAGACCTGATCGCCGCGCATCGTGCTGCGGCGGCGAAATACAATGTCGCCGAGCAGGCCGACATCTTCTGGAACACGGCCGAGAAGGTCTATCGCCCTGTCTGATCCACGGCCGGAAACCGACCGCTGAGGAAAGGCGAATCGGCAAGGCCGAAGCGCCAGGGATGCTCGACCGCGCGGGTTATGCCGATGCGCGGGCCGGTCGCGATGCGCCGTTCGCCAGCGGCGGTGGTCAGCGAGGATGGCGGCTGGTCGAGTCTCATACCGTCCATCGACCCGTCGATGCCTAGCGCCTGGGTAAGCCGGCCCGGTCCGGAGCAAAGCAGCCGCAGCCGATCGGTGCCGCGCCGCTCGATCATCCTGTCCAGGCCTCTTGCCGGCTCAAGCGCCCGGATCAGCACGGCGCTGCCCGTCAGGCAGACGAAGTTCAGGCACCAATGGATGCCGTAGGAGCGATAGACATAGGCGTGGCCGGGCGGACCGAACATCGCCCGGTTGCGCTGCGTCTCGCCGCGGTAGCTGTGCGAGGCGGGGTCGCCGGGCTCGTAGGCCTCGCTCTCCACGATCATGCCGCCGACGCCGTCCACCGTCAGTTCGGCGCCGATAATGTCCCTGGCCACCGCCAGCGCAGATCGCGAGAAAAAACTTTCCAGGGCCATGGTGAAGGTCGCTCCAGTGCCACGCATGCGTCCGTAAGACCATCGGCATGGCGCGCTTGCAACTCCCGTAAAATGTGAAAGTTCCGCCTGCCGCCGTCTTTATCAGGAACGATCGTGCTGCTCGCGCATTTGGCCTGCAAACCGGTTTTGACGAGGGAATTGGGCCAGGAGGATCGCGCCATGAGAATCGCGCATGTCGCACCGCTCTACGAGTCGGTGCCGCCGAAGCTCTATGGCGGAACGGAGCGGATCGTACAATACCTGGCCGACGCGCAGGTCGATCTCGGCCATGACGTGACGCTCTTCGCCAGCGGGGAAAGCCGGACCTCCGCCCGGCTGGTGGCTTGCCGGGAAAAGGCGCTCCGGCTCGATCCGCAGCCGTTGAAATCCGAAATCGCCGCCCATCTTGCCATGCTGGACGAGGTGCGACGGCGGGCGGGCGATTTCGACGTCATCCATTTCCATCTCAGCCATTTCCTGCACTTCCCGTTCTTCGAGGGGATGGCTGGGCGCACCGTCACGACGCCGCACGGCCGTCTCGACTATGCCGACCTTGCGCCCGCCTATCAGCGGTTTCCGCGCTTCCCGATGATTTCGATCTCGCGCAGCCAGCGCGCCCGGCTGCCGGAAGCCAACTGGCTGGCGACCGTCCTGCATGGCCTGCCGCTCGACCTCTACCAGCCCGACTACGAGGCCGGCGACTGCACCTATCTCGCCTTTCTCGGGCGGCTCTCGCGCGACAAGCGGCCGGATCGCGCCATCGAGATCGCCCGGCGCGCGGGGCTGAAGCTCAAGCTGGCGGCCAAGATCGGGCCTGACGACCGCGCCTACTTCCGCGAAAGCGTCGAGCCGCTGATCGACGGCGACCGGGTCGAATATGTCGGAGAGATCGCCGAGGACGCCAAGGCCTCCTTCCTCGGCAACGCCGCCGGGCTGCTGTTCCCGATCGACTGGCCCGAGCCGTTCGGCCTGGCGGTGATCGAGGCCATGGCCTGCGGTACGCCGGTCATCGCCTGGAATTGCGGCGCCATGCCGGAGATCGTCGATCCGGGCATTACCGGCTACGTCGTCGAATCCATGGAGGACGCCGTCGCCTCGATACCCGATCTCCTTTCGCTCGACCGACGCGTGGTGCGGCAGACTTTCGAGCGACGCTTCTCGGCGCAGCGCATGGCACGGGACTACGTCGCGGCCTATGCTCGCCTGCTGGGAGGCGATGTGCAGGCAAGGGCGTCCTGAATCCGACTTAGCCATGAATTCACAGACCGAGACGAAATCGGTACCGATACCAGAGCATACGATCCCGCTGGACGAGCGGAAGCTCGATCCGGCCATCGCGCTGGCCTCGCTCGACGAGACCGCGCCGCGCGAACCGCATCGGCTATACGCGCTGAAGCATGGCGACTGCTTCGCCGTCGCGGATGCCTATGGCGACATACGCGGCGTCGGCGACGGTTTCTTCCGCGACGACACGCGTGTGCTGTCGCTCTACCGGTTGACCGTCGGCGAACGCGGGCTGTCGCTGCTCGGCGCTTCGCTCAGCCAGGACAATGTGCTTTTCACCTCGAACCTCACCAACCTGCCGATCAAGAGCGCCGGCGGGCGCGACATGCCGCAGGGCGCGCTCCACATCGAGCGAGTCCGGCTGATCTGGGAAGACCGGCTGTTCGAGCGCATCACGCTGTCGAACTATAGCCAGGTGCATTCGACCATTCTCCTGTCGCTGCAATTCGCGGCCGACTTCCGCGACATGTTCGAGGTGCGCGGCTCGACGAGGCTCAAGCGCGGCACGGCCCATGCGGCCGAGACCGAGGACGGCGTCGTCATGCTCGGCTATGACGGCCTGGACGGATTGAAGCGCATGTCGGTGCTGTCCTTCTCGCAGCCGCCCGACAACCTCCTGGCCGACCGCGCCGATTTCTACATCGCCGTCACCAAGCGCAGCCAGCGCACGCTTTATGTCGAAGTGGGACCGGAGGTTGCAGCCACGCCCGACCGCAACCGCTTTCGCGCTGCCACGGCGCGGGCGCGCTTCGCCATGCGCGGCAAGAGGCGGCACGGCGCCACCGTCTACAGTTCCGGCCGCGTCTTCAACGACTGGATCGCCCGCGCCCGCGCCGATGTGGCGCTGCTCACCACCGAACTGCCGACCGGACCTTATCCCTATGCCGGCATTCCGTGGTTTTCGACCGCCTTCGGCCGCGACGGCGTGATCTCGGCCTTGCAGATGCTGTGGCTCAATCCCGGCCTGGCGCGGGGCGTGCTTTCCTTCCTCGCCCAGCACCAGGCGACCGAGACCTCGCCGTTCAGCGACTCGCAGCCCGGCAAGATCATGCACGAGACACGCAAGGGCGAGATGGTGGCGCTCGCCGAGCTTCCGTTCGGCCGCTATTACGGCGGAGTCGACACCACGCCGCTGTTCATTCACCTGGCCTGCGCCTATGCCGAGCGCACCGGCGACATGGCCTTCATCGATCGCCTGTGGGATTCACTCGTCGCCGCGGCGGGATGGATGGAGGAGGCGAGCGAGGCGAGCGGCTTCGTCACCTATCAGCGGGCGGCCGAATCCGGCCTCGCCAACCAGGGCTGGAAGGACAGTTTCGATTCCGTCTTCCATGCCGACGGACGAATCCCCAAGGGGCCGATCGCGCTGGTGGAAGTGCAGGGCTATGTCTATGCCGCTTATCGGGGCCTCTCCCGCCTGGCACGGCGGCGCGGCGATGAAGCCTCGGCCGACCGATGGGAGCAGCGGGCCGAGACGATGCGCGCGCTGGTGGAGGACCGCTTCTGGCTGAGCGACCTCGGCACCTATGCGCTGGCACTGGATGGAGAGGGCGCGCCCTGCAAGGTGCGGACCTCCAATGCCGGGCATCTTCTCTATGTCGGATTGCCTTCGCCGGAGCGGGCACATGCGGTGGCGGAGCAACTGCTTTCGGCCTCGTTCCAGTCCGGCTGGGGCATAAGGACGCTGGCGGACGACGCCATCTTCTTCAACCCGATGTCCTACCACAACGGCTCGATCTGGCCGCACGATACGGCCATCTGTACCGCCGGCCTGGCGCGCTACGGCGTGCGCGACCAAGTCGTGCGGCTGATGAGCGGCACGTTCGAGGCGGCGGTGCATTTCAACATGCGGCTGCCGGAACTGTTTTGCGGCTTCACGCGCGCGCCCGGCGAGGCGCCGATCGCCTATCCCGTCGCCTGCCTGCCGCAGGCATGGTCGGCCGGTTCGGCCTTCATGCTGATGCAGTCCTGTCTCGGCATCGAGATCGATGGCTGGAAAGGCGAGATTCATGTCACCCAGCCGCGCCTGCCGGTCGGCATCGACAGCGTCACGATCCGGCATCTCGCCGTCGGTAAGGCGGCGGTCGACCTTTCCTTCCAGCGGGTCGGCGACCGCGTCGTCGCTTTCCTGGCCGATCGGCACGAGGGGCAGGCGCCGCTGATCGTGCGGACTTGAAAAAGCGGAACCGTTTCGCCGATGGCACGTTGCGCTGAGCGGGCGGTCGTGTGGCGACCGCACCAGCATTCCCGAAACAAGAAATGGACGCCGGCGTCGAACCGGTGCGGAATTTGCACGACATGACAGGAGACGACCTCGATTTTCTTTCCTCCATTCCAACCCTGTGGATTCTTGTGCTGGCAAGCTTCGCGCTGTCGATGGCGGCCGTGCTGGTTTCGCTGCGGCGAAACCGACGCAACGCGCCGGCCTTGAGCGAGAGGGCGGCGCCACCGGAGCCGGAACGGCGGCTGCTGCGCGAGTTCGAGAAGAACGGCCAGTCGGCCAATGCCTCCCTGGTGACGTGGACACCTGCCACGCTGCGCCGCATCCTGGCCGACGAATTGCCCGACGCGCAGGTCATCGTGGTGTCGAACCGCGAACCCTACATCCACAATTTCAAAGCCGACGAGGCCGGAGGCAAGGAGGTCGAGCTGGTCGTGCCGGCCAGCGGGCTGGTTTCGGCGCTGGAGCCGATCACGCGGGCCTGCGCCGGCACCTGGATCGCCTATGGCGGCGGCTCCGCCGACAAGCTCACCGTGGACGAGAACGACCGCGTCATGGTGCCGCCGGACAATCCGTCCTACACGCTGCGCCGGGTCTGGCTCTCCGAGGAAGAGCATCAGGGCTATTATCTAGGCTTCGCCAATGAGGGTCTGTGGCCGCTCTGCCATATCGCCTTCACGCGCCCGGTGTTCCGCGAAAGCGACTGGGAGATCTACGAGGAGGTCAACCGCAAGTTCGCGGACACGATCGTGGAGGAGGCGCGCAACGAGCGGCCGATCGTGCTGGTGCAGGACTATCACTTCGCGCTGTTGCCGCGCATGATCCGCGAGCGGCTGCCGCAGGCGATCGTCATCGCCTTCTGGCACATTCCCTGGCCGAATTCGGAGGTGTTCAGCATCTGCCCGTGGCGGGAGAAGATCCTGGACGGTCTGCTTGGCTCCTCCATCATCGGCTTCCATACGCAGTTCCACTGCAACAATTTCATCGAAAGCGTCGACCGGTTCCTGGAAAGCCGCATCGAGCGCGAGGATGCGGCGATCTCGCATGGCGGCGAAACCAGCCTGGTGCATGCCTATCCGATTTCCATCGAATGGCCGCCGGCGCTACTCAGCTCGTTGCCTTCGGTCGATGAATGCCGTGCGGCCGTCCGCGCGCGCCACGGCATTGCCGAAGACGTGAAACTCTGCATCGGGGTCGAGCGGCTGGACTACACCAAGGGCATTCTCGACCGCTTCCACGCGCTCGACCATCTTTTCACGCATCACCCCGAATGGATCGGCCGGCTGACCTTCCTGCAGGTGGCCGCCCCCAGCCGCGGCACGCTGCCGTCCTACCGGCAGTTGCATGAGGAATGCCAGCGCTACGCCGACAAACTCAACGAGCGCTACGGGCGGCCCGGTTACAAGCCGGTGATGATGGTGGCGGAACACCACACGCAACGCCAGGTCCATGAGATCTACCGCGCGGCGGACATTTGCATGGTCACCAGCCTGCATGACGGCATGAATCTCGTCGCCAAGGAATTCGTCGCCTCGCGCGACGACGAGCAGGGCGTGCTGGTGCTCTCCACCTTTGCGGGTGCAGCGCGCGAACTGCTTGAGGCACTGATCGTCAACCCGTACGATGCGGCGATGATGAGCGAGGCCATGCAGCAGGGCCTGACGATGAGCCGGGAAGAGCAGCAAAGCCGGATGCGGCGGATGCGCGAGATCGTCGCCGACAACAATGTCTATCGCTGGGCCGGCTCCATGCTGCTCGACGCTGCGCGGCTGCGCAAGCGCGACGAGATCGACCGCGTCATCGGCGAGCCTCCGCCAACGTTGCCGGCGAATGTCGTGCCGCTCGCCGAGCGTCGCCGGATGGCGGCGCCATGACGGTCCAGCCGGTGCGACCCGCACCCGATCTGGACGGTAGCGACTGGGCCCTGTTTCTCGACATCGACGGCACGCTGCTGGACTATGCCGAGCACCCGCAGGCGGTGGTCGTCAGCGACGAATTGCGCATCCTTCTCGGCAAGCTGGAGAAAAAATTCGGCGGTGCCGTCGCCTTCGTCACCGGTCGCCCGGTGGCAATGGTCGACCGGCTTTTTGCGCCGCTGCGCCTGTCGGCCGCCGGCGTGTTCGGGCTGGAGCACAGGTTGACGCCCGACGGTCCGGTCGAAGTCACGGGAACGCCGGCCGACCTGGAGGCGCTGGCTGACGAATTGGAGGCGGAATTCGCCGGCGAGAGCGTCTTCATCGAGCGCAAGGGCGCGGTGCTTGGCGTGCATACACGGACCGCGCCGCATGTCCTTGCGCGCGCAACCGAACTGGTCGAGCTGGCGCTGGCGCGGTTGCCCGAAGGCTACCGGCTGCTGCACGGCAATATCGGCTTCGAGCTGATGCCGCTGGAAGCCGTGAAGGGAGGCGCCATCCGCCGCTTCATGAAGGAGCAGCCGTTCAATGGTCGCCGCCCGGTCTTCCTGGGCGACGATACCACCGACGAGCACGGCTTCGAGGCGGTCAACGACGCCGGCGGCATGTCGATCCGGGTGCGCCCGCGCGGGCCGACCGCCGCCAGCCATACGCTTGCGGGCGTCGGTGACGCGATCCTCTGGCTGCAACGCCAGCTTGGCGTCGGCTGAGGTCAGCGGGCGAAGTTGACGCTGACGGTGCCGTGCGGGCCGAAATCCGCGACGATTGCATCGCCCGGCCGGCATTCCACCGGGCGGATGAACGAGCCCGAGAGCACCACGTCGCCGGCACCGATCGCCATGCCGTAGGTGCTCAGCCGTGCGGCCAGCCAGGCGATACCGCGGGCTGGATGGTCGAGCACGCCGGCGCCGAGGCCCGTCTCCTCCACCTCGCCATTGCGCGTCACGATGGCGCCCATCCGGCGCAAATCCGTCTCGTGGGGCGCCAGTTTCCTGCCGCCGGTGACGATGCCTGCATTGGCCGCGTTGTCGGCAATCGTGTCGAAGAAGGTACGGATTTTTCCGGTTTCCCTGTTCGTCCGCTCGATGCGGGTATCGAGGATTTCCAGCGAGGGCGTGACGTAGTCGGTGGCGTCGAGCACGTCGTCGATCGACAGGTTCGCGCCCGTCAGCGGCGCCTTCATCACGAAGGCGATCTCGGCTTCGATGCGAGGCTGGATAAAACGGTCGGCGGGCACCGTACCGCCGTCGGTGAACACCATGTCGTCGAACAATATGCCGGAATCCGGGATGTTTATGTTGAGTGCGGACTGCATCGCCTTGGAGGTCAACCCGATCTTCCAACCGATGCGCTTCAGGCCGCTCGCCTGCTTGCGCTTCACCAGCGCTGCCTGCACGGCATAGGCGTCGTCCATGGTGGCGTCGGGAAAATCCAGGCTGAGCAAACGGATTTGCTTGCGGGTCTGCTCGGCTTCGAACAAGCGTTGCGCGGCGTCGTCGATCTGGGCGGAAGTCATGATGGATAACCCATCGGAAAATCACCCCCACCCCTAACCCCTCCCTTCAAGGGGGAAGGGGACTTCGAGGCAACGCTGTCTGGCGCAAACTTTCGACCGTCTCGGCCCGTGAAGCGGCGGCAGCGTTCCCCTCTCCCTTGCGAGAAGGGGTTAGGAGTGGGGGTATCCTGCCTCATGACGAAAGCACCTCATCCGCAACCCCATTCCTCAACACGCCGATCCCTTCCGCCTCGACCTCGATGACGTCACCGGGCTTCAGCCAGACCGGCGGGTCGAGCCGGGCGCCGGCGCCGGTCGGCGTTCCGGTGACGATGACGTCGCCCGGCACCAGCGTGGTGAAGGTGGAGATGTAGGCGATAATCTTGCGGAACGGGAAGATCATGCGGCCGGTGCGGTCCTGCTGGCGCACCTCGCCGTTGACGCGCGTGGTAAGCGCGATATCGGCGATCTGCGCTTCGTCCGTGAACGGCACCAGCCACGGGCCGATCGAGCCGGTGCGATCGAAGTTCTTGCCCTGGGTGACGTTGAACTTGGCGTGCCGCACCCAGTCGCGGATGGTGCCTTCGTTGCACAGCGAAAGGGCTGCGATATGGTCCAGCGCATCCTTTTCGGCGATGCGGCGGCCGGGCTTGCCGATGACGATGACGACCTCGCCTTCGTAGTCGAGTTGCGGCGACTCCGGCGGGCGCAGAAGGTTCTGGCCGTGGCCGACGAAGGATCGCGGGAAGCGCACGAACAGCGACGGATTGCCGGGCGCCGCCTGGCCGTCCTTGTACTCCTCGTTGCGGTCCGGATAGTTGACGCCAACGCAGATGATCTTTTCCGGCGAAGGGACTGGGATCTCGTAGGTTATGTCGGCCTCGGCGAAATCCGGGGCGAGGGCGGCTGCCTCCTCGCCGAGGCGGGCGAGCGCGCCGGCCTCGATGACTTCGCGCAGGGTCGGCCATTTTGCGCCGTGGCGTGCCGAAAGGTCGACCACGCCCTTATCGGTGATTGCGCCGTAGCGGGTCTGGCCGTCGACGGTGAAGGTGGCGAGACGGGGACGGGTCATGATGTGGTCTCGCGGGTTTTGAGAATTCCTGGCAGCGGATGAGCGCCCCCACCCCTAACCCCTCCCCACACGGGGGAGGGGAAGCTGCCGCGCGTCAAAAGTCCCCCTCCCCCGTGTGGGGAGGGGTTAGGGGTGGGGGTGTGCCAACGTTTCGTATCCATCACCCTGCCCGACGTCACGGCGCCACGATCGGCGTCGCTGCGAGATCGGAATCACGCGGTGAAACACCGGCAAAGGTGCTGCCTTCCTCGAACCAGCTTCGCGGTGCCGGCGCGCCCCACAGCGTCTGGCGCTGCGGGTCCTTCAAGTCCCAACGGATAGGCTCGAGATCGGGATCGACCGTCTGGTAGTCCGAGCAGTAAATCTCGATGCGGTGGCCGTCGGGATCGCGGATGTAGAGGAAGAAGGCGTTGGAGATGCCGTGCCGGCCGGGGCCGCGCTCGATGTTGCCGACATAGCCGGTGGTTGCCATCAGGTCGAGCAGGTCGATGATGGCGAGCGGCGTCGGTACCCAGAAGGCGACGTGATGCAGGCGTGGACCCTTGCCGTTGGTGAAAGCCATGTCGTGCACGCCGCCCTTGCGGTGCAGCCAGGCCGCCCACAGCCGTTTCGTCGCCTCGTCCTCGGTGTATTCGGTAACGCGGAAGCCGATTTCGGCGTAGAAGGCGGCGGACTCGTCGACGTTGGGCGAGAAGCAGTTGAAGTGATCGATGCGCAGCGGCTTCACGCCGTGATAGAGTGCGTATTTCTGGTGGATCGGCGGCAGGCGGTCCATCCTGGAATAGAATTCCAGCGGAATGCCGTGCGGGTCGCGGGTGCGGAAGGTGCGCGACTGGTAGGGCCGTTCCACCCACTCCACCGGCAGGTTTTTGGCCCTGAAGAAGGCTTCAGCCTTGTCGAGGTCTTCCTCGGAGAAAACCTTGAAGCCGAGGTCGCAGGCCTCGGCCTTGTCCGATTTCCGCAGGACGATGCAATGATGACCGCGCTCTTCCAGCGCGCGCAGGTAGATGGCTTCCTTGGTCTCGTCGGTGACCTGCAATCCGAGCGTGTCGACATAGAAGGCACGGCTCCTGGCCAGGTCGGTGACGCAAAGCTCGATATGCGAGAGCCGCACGACGTTGAAGGCCGGATAGAGATTGTGTTTCGGCAGCGGCAATGGTTCCTCCCTGGGGCTGCTGCGAAGTCGCCTGACCCGGCGCTTAGCCGCCGAGCTTGGTGATGGCATGCGCCCCGGTGGCGAAGGCGATGTTCTTCGTCTCCATGTAGAAGTCGAAGGACC
>CAZBBT010000003.1:0-80323 GCA_964490065.1 uncultured Mesorhizobium sp.
TCATGGCTCCATCCTATTTGGAAGTTGGAGCCTCCGGCAAACCCGGCGCGGTTCAGGCTTGGGGACTTTTCGACTATATCGTCGCTCAGGCGGCCCCCGGCGGGATGCACACCAATCCCTGGATTAAGGGGCCAGATGCCCAGCTGCGCTTCGAGCCAGACTATGGAACCCTTGAGCTCTTGCTGGGTGTTCCCCTTCACCTCAAGGCGTCAACGCAGTCAGGTGTCCCCGCGCTCGCCCTTGATGTGTGGCTGAGTTACGAACTACGCAGAGCTGGGTTCAGGTCAGACCAAGTCTGGCCCAAGCCCACCCATCCACGCGTTCTCCCTGCCGCGATTACGTCTTTGATCAACTCGCTGCCAGGCAGGCTTCGAACCCAAATTGAACAGCGGATCGAGAAACACTCATCGATTCGTGACGTCACATCATCGTCGGCAGCCATCCTTGGCAAGAATTACCTGAAGCAGGTCGATGTCATCATTACGGATTGGGCGACGGGCCCGGAGCTGCTGGTTTCAACCAAGCGTATGGACTCGTCGTATGCAAAGAACGCTCCGAACAGGATCGAGGAGTCGTACGGTGACGCCAAGAATTTGCGGCTGCGGCATCCGCTAGCCGCACTCGGTTTCGTTTTTGGGCTCCGCTCCGATATTTTGCACAAAGAACCCGGGACAGCGGAATGGCTGTTCGATCTTCTTGTCAAGCTTGGGCAGGAAGACGATGCGTACCACGCCACGTGTCTGGTCCTGATGGAATATGGAAGCGACATCGTACTTCCTGACGCAGACGTTGACCCTCCAGCAAATGGAATATTGGAGCCAGGCCCCGAGCTTGAGGACGAGGCGGAAGAAGTTCCGGAGCCAATGCTCGATGACACGATCGACGAAATCATCAAAGGGCTGCCCAAGGTGATAGTTCTTAAGGATCGCATTCCGATCGAGCTTTCGCCTGGACTTTTTCTCGGCGAAATGGTTTCGCGAGTCCTCAGCGCCACACCCGTCAACATGCATCGAGAAGCGAGACATCGACGCGTTTCAGCCCTGTCTACATGATTGGCAGGCCCAGCTGCGTTTTCTTGGACCCCATCGCCCTCGGGTTCGCGGGCTACGATGTTTTTAAGCCTCTGGTTTGCGGCTCGCGATAAAATTAATCTCCATAAAAACGATAGACATTATTGACATTCTGTTATGGGACTTCATACTTGCCCCATAAATGCAGTCGGGACTCGTACTTTTTCGCCGGAGGAGAACTGCATGAGCACGAGGCGTATCGCACGGCCGCAATGGCGGCCTCGCTATGCTCGCGTGATCGTGGAGAGGACGGGCCGGCTACTTCATCTTTTTGCTCTCATTGCCGCCGTCGTCCTTGTTTTGGCTTTCGTCTTCAACATCGGATGGCGACCGTAGAGGCGCAAATTCAACTCTGAATCGTAGTTCTTCATAGCCCGGGAGGAGGGTGAAATGTCGATCGAATTCGCGGCTATGTCAGCCCCGGCAGCAGGTGTGCCCCCTGCAAAAGCCTCGCTGGAGAATGGAGACGACGGAAGCCGCGATCCACGCATGCTGGAGCGGGCCGGGGCGGATTTCCTGATCGTCGATCATCCCGACGGCGTGTTGGCGAATTTCGAGATCGCGGCGGAGGCCTTGCGAAGGACGGCCACGCTGCGCGTCGTGCTGACCCACTGGGCCGGCGCGTTGGAACCCCCTGAAGCGGCGCGGCGGATCGCGCAATTGTCCGGGCTCGGCGAGGATAGGCTGGCGTTGCGGGTCCTGTCTGGCGATCCGTCTTGCCGAACCGGCGCTGCAGCACGATCCAAGGCCTGGGAGAAGACCGATGAATATCTTAGGCTTGTCCGCCGCATCTGGCTGAACGACCAGCCCTTCGACCACGAGGGCGCGTTCTACAGCCTGCGTGGCTGCTATTCGCCGTTCAAGCCGGCCGGAGCGGACTCGATTCCAGTCTGGATCGGCGACCTGTCGGGCGCGGCTCTAAAATCCGCCGGCCGCCATGCCGACATCGCCGAGCTGCCTGGCATTGCCGTCGACGAGGTGAAGTTTCTCGTCGCGAGGATTCGCGCTGCCGCCGCCGAGGTCGGCCGGTCCCACATCCGCTTCGCCATGCCGGTGCGCCCGTCGCCTTCCTCTGCTGACGCGGCGACCGTCCTGGCCGCTTATGCTGGCGCCGGCGTGTCGATCTTCAACCTCGTCGGCGCGGTCGCCGCGATCGATGTGATCGAACAGCGCCGCGAGATCGAGGACGCGATCGGCTCTGCCGGCGCCAGGAATATTGTCGCCCTTGCCGCAAGCGGGTCGGCCAGGCCGCATTTGCCCTGTGATTTGAACCGATCCGCCACCGTCAGGACGCTTCTCGGAAATGCTCACACGTAAAGGCAAATATGGCCTCAAGGCGCTGATCCATCTTGCCGGCATGGCGCCGGGGCAGCTCGCCTTCGTCAATGACATTGCCCTTGCAAACAACATTTCGAAGAAGTTTCTGGACGCCATCCTCGGCGAATTGCGCAACGGCGGCTTCGTTCAGAGCCGCAAGGGCAAGGTCGGCGGCTACCGCCTGGCTCGGCCGGCATCGGAAATCAAGGTCGGCCATGTGATCCGGCTGCTCGACGGCCCGCTGGCGCCGTTTCCGTGCGCGAGCCAGACCCGTTACCAGCCCTGCACAGACTGTGACGTGGCGACATGCCAGGTTCGCAAGATGATGCTCGGGGTGCGGCACGCCGTTGCCGCGGTCCTCGACAATCGCAGCCTCGAGGACATGCGTGACCTGGCGAACGACGACCGGATCGCAGCGGAATTGAAATATCTGGCCTGACCGCAACAACCATCCTGCCTGGAGGGGCATCCCGTGCGCGCCAGCACTGCATCTTCCATCGCCATTGTCGGCGGCGGAGCGTCCGGCACGATCATGGCGGCCCATCTCCTGCGGATGGGCAGTCCTGCGCTGTGGGTCACCTTGATCGAAAAGCGCGACGCATTCGGCGAGGGCCTGGCCTACTCGACGTCGCTGCCCGAACACCTCCTCAACGTCAGCGCCATGGGTATGAGCGCGCTGGCCGACGATCCCGAACATTTCCAGCGCTGGATCGTTCGACAGGGCCTGTCCGAAGGCGAGACCCATCCGCATTATGTGCCGCGAAGCGTCTTCGGCCGCTATCTGCGTGAGTTGCTTGAGGAGCTTTCAGCCTCCAAGCCCGGACGGCTGACGCTCATCAACGCGACGGTCGAAGCAGTGACACCGGTGCCGAGCGGCGTCGACATCCGCTTGGAGAACGGCGCGAGCATCGCCGTTCATCGGGCCGTTATCGCGGCGGGGCACGATGAGGAACCGGCACCGCAGCAGAACTTCGCCCTGCGCATCGGCTCGGCGGAGGATACCGCTTTGGACCGCGATGCGCCCATCCTCATCCTGGGAAGCGGGCTGAGCATGGTGGACGCCTGGCTCACGCTGGAACACAGGGGCCATCGCGGGCCGATCTGCGCCATATCGCGCCGCGGCCTGTTGCCGTCCGCCCATCATGCCGGTCACCCGATCCGGCTCGACAGCGCCGACATCCCTCTCGGCACGGGACTGTCCTATGTCGTGCGCTGGTTCCGCGACCTGGTGCATGCCACCGAGCGCGCCGGCGGCAACTGGCGCGACGTCGTCGATGGGATTCGCCCGTTCAACCAGCGCATCTGGCAAAGCTGGTCCGTCGATTCGAAGCGCCGCTTCCTTCAGCATACCAAGGCCTGGTGGGATATCCACCGTCACCGCATGCCTCCGGTGATCCATGGACGCCTGAGCGCTGCGGTGCGGGAGGGCAGGCTTCGACTGCTGGCCGGCCGGGTCATGGGCGTCGAGCGCCGAGGCGAGACATTTCACGTGACCTTCCAGCGGCGCCAGGCGCAAGCCACTGAGCGCATGGACGTCGCGCGCATCTACGATTGCACGGGAATAGTCAAGGACGTGTCGGCAGGTTCGATCAAGGTGGTGCGCTCTCTCACCGACCGGGGATATGCGCGCGCCGATCCGTTGCGGCTGGGCATCGACGTGACGGTCGATTGCAAAGTGTTCGACGCGGCCGGCCAGGTTTCCGGCAAGCTCTATGCGGTCGGACCGCTCACCCGCGGTACGTTCTTCGAGATCGACGCCGTGCCGGACATCCGCGCGCAATGCGCGCGATTGGCCAGGCTGCTGACAACGGCGCAGCCGGGAAATTGAACTGTCCAGGTCGAGCGGCAATGTGCCGAAATTTCCGCGAACCGGTTCGATTTCGCAAAATCATTTCTCTCTAAAGTCTATAGAGTTTGTAGAGTTTTTCCCGACAGCGCTGATCGCTGGATTTCGGAGCCGAGCGCTCCATCGATGAAGGATAAACGCGCATGAAGAACTTGCTTATAGCCACCCTTGCAGGGCTTTCCCTGGCTGCATCCCTGTCCTTCGCCACCGCGGCCGACGACAAGAAGGTGGTCATCGCCTACCAGACTGGGTCCGTGCCGTACTTCGCCGGCATCGCCGATGGCGAGATCGCCAGGAAAACCGGCTGGGACATCGAATTCCGCCGCTTCAATTCCGGCGCCGACATTTTCGCCGCCATCGCGTCAGGCGACGTCCAGATCGGTGATGTGGGGTCGAGCCCGTTCGCGGCGGCGGTGAGCCGCGGCGTCGACGTGAAGGCCTTCTTCATTTCCTTCGTCTCTGGCGAGGGCGAGGCACTCGTCGTTCGCCCCGACATCAAAACGCCGGCCGACCTGAGGGGCAAGAAGCTTGCCGCCGCGCCCGTCTCGACGGATCACTACCAGCTTCTGGCCGTGCTGAAGCAGGAGGGGATTTCCGAGAAGGAAACCCAGGTCATCGCCATTCCCCAGCCGGAGATCGTCGCCGCTTGGAAGCGCGGCGACATCGATGGCGCCTTCGTCTGGGATCCGGCTCTGACCGAGCTCAAGAAGGACGGCAAGGTGTTGCTCACTTCCGGTGACGTCGCCAAGCGCGGCGCGCCCACTTTCAGTGCCATCGTCGCGATCGGCGATTTCGCCAGGGAACATCCCGATTTCATCACCCAGTACGCGCATCTGGTCGATGGCTACTTCGGCTCCTATCGGGACGGTGGCGCGGCCTGGAGCGTCGACTCGGAAAACGTCAAGCTGATTGCCCAGCTTCAGGGCAATACGCCTGCCAATGCCTTCCAGCAGCTCAAGTCGACCATCGGCGTGCCGCCGCTCGACGAACAGGCCACGGACAAGTGGCTGGGCGGCGGCGACAACAGCGGCGTGGCCAGGATACTTAAGGATACGGCCGACTTCCTCAAGGATCAGAAGAAGATCACCGCCGTCAAGGACAGCTATGGCGAGTTCGCCGATCCGCAATTCGCCGAGGCGGCCAAGACGCTTTCCAACTAGGCACTGCCTTCAGGCCGGACATGGGCACGGCCGGTCCGCTGGCCGGTCGTGCCCCCTCGATGTGGAGTAACGTCATGCTACAGGTTCGTGAAGCGAGCGTCGTCTTTCCGACCTCCGACGGCAAGAGCGTTCATGCGCTGGACCGGGTGTCCCTGGACATCGCCCCCGCCTCGATCGTCGTGGCGGTGGGGGCCTCGGGTTGCGGCAAGTCGACCCTGCTCAATGCCATCGCCGGCTTCCTGCCCCTGACCGAGGGTTCGATCCTGTTGGATGGAGTACCGGTCGAGCGGCCGGGCGGCGACCGTGGCGTGGTCTTCCAGAAGGACACGCTGCTGCCCTGGGCATCGGTGCTCGACAACGTCGCCCTCGGCCTCCGCTATCAGGGCATGGGCAAGCGGGAGCGCACGAAGCGTGCCGGCGAACTCCTGCGCCTGGTCGGACTGGCTGATTTCGGCGACAAGCCGCCCTACGAACTTTCGGGCGGCATGCGCCAGCGCGTCGGCATCGCCCGGGCGCTCGCCACAGATCCCAAGATACTGCTCATGGACGAGCCATTCGGAGCGCTCGACAGCCTGACGCGCGAGATCATGCAGCAACTGCTCGCCTCGGTCTGGGCGCAGACCGGCAAGCAGGTGCTGTTCATCACCCACTCGATCGAGGAAGCGCTGCTGCTGGGGACCACGATCATCGTTATGTCGCCGCGGCCCGGCCGTATCGTGGCGCGCTTCGAGGCCGACTTCGTCCGCGATTTCGCCGGCGCCGACGACATCGGCCCGATCGTTTCGGCCCCGCGCTTCGTCGAACTGCGCGAGGAAATCCGCGCCCTGATCCACCATCCGCCTGTTTCGAGACATGGAGCGTTGCAATGACGATAACCACAGACCTGCCGCTCGACCTCGCGCCGACGATCCGCGCGCGTCCGTCGCGCCGGACGGCAAAGCCCGTCACTGCCGAGAAGGGCACGCTGCTGATCGGTCTCGCCACCTTTGCGATCCTTGTCGGCCTGTGGTTCGCCGCCAGCTATTTCCGGTGGACTTCGCCGCTTTTCCTGCCGTCCCCGGCCGAAGTGGTAATGCAGTTTCGTGCTGTCGCGACCGACGGATATGCCGAGGGCACGCTGCTCGGGCATCTCGGATCCAGCCTGTGGCGCATCGGCATGGCGCTGGCGATCGCTCTCGTCGTCGGCATCCCGCTCGGCCTGTCGATGGGCTTGAACCGCTGGATGCGCGGCATCTTCTCGGTGCCGATTGACCTCTACTGGGGACTGCCGCCGCTGGCCTACCTCCCGCTCATGATCATCTGGCTCGGCATCGGCGAGACGTCCAAGATCCTCCTTCTGACGCTTTCCACCTTCGCCCCAGTGTGCTTCTCCGCACAGGCTGGCGTTCGCTCGGTTCCGGTCGAGCGCATCAACGCGGCGCTGTCGCTGGGCGCCAACCAGCGGCAGATATTCACCAGCATCATGCTGCCTTCGGCGCTGCCCGAGATCCTGACGGGATTTCGCATCGCCATCGGCGCGGGGCTTTCGACGCTTGTCGCGGCCGAGCTCATCGCGGCTCGTTCCGGCCTCGGCTACATGATCATGTCGGCCGCCAACTTCCTCGCCACCGACGTCGTCTTCGTCGGGCTGATCGTCATTGCCGCCCTCGCTTTCAGTCTTTCCGCCGGCATGCGCTGGCTGGAACGCCGCCTCGTGCCCTGGAAGGGCAAGATCTGAATCTCCCATCCTGTCAGGAAGGAATTTTGCCATGACCTACAAACCCGCTCCGGACCTCTACTGGTATCTGCCCACCCATGGCGACGGTCCTTATCTCGGCACGGACGAGCGCCATCGTCCCGCCACCCTCGGTTATCTGGGCGAGATCGCCCGTGCCGCCGACCGGCTGGGCTTCAAGGGCGTCCTGCTGCCCACGGGAACGCGTTGCGAAGATGCATGGATCGTCGCGGCGGCGCTGGTCCCGCAGACCGAGCGGCTGCGCTTCCTCGTCGCGCTGCGGCCGGGCAGCGGCACGCCGGCGCTGTTTGCCCGCCATGCCGCCGCCCTGGACCGGATTTCCGGCGGCCGTGTCCTGGTCAACGTCGTGACCGGCGCCGACCCGGCCGACCTGGCCGGCGACGGCAACAAGCTCTCGCATGACGAGCGCTATGCGCAGACGGACGAGTTCCTGACAATCTGGCGCCGCATCCTCTCGGGCGAGCCGGCCGATTTCGAGGGCAAATACCTCTCCGCGCATGGCACGGACATCTCGTTCCCGCCGGTCCAGAGGCCGCACCCGCCGCTCTGGTTCGGCGGCTCGTCGGACGCCGGCATCGAGGTCGCGGCCAGGCACATCGACGTCTATCTGAGCTGGGGCGAGCCGGTCGAGCAGGTGAAGGAGAAGTTCGATCGAGTCCGGGCGCGCGCGGCCGCCCTGGGGCGGCGCGTACGCTTCGGCCTGCGCATCAACTTGATCGTGCGCGAGACGGAGGAGGAGGCGTGGGCGGCGGCCGATCGCCTGATAAGCCGGGTGACGGACGACGACGTCGCCGAAGCTCAACATCAATTCACTCAGGTTTCCGAATCCGTTGGCCAGAAGCGCATATCCGCGCTCCACCAGGGCCGCCGCGACAGGCTGGTGGTGGCGCCGAATCTCTGGGCCGGGCTCGGTCTCGTGCGCGGGGGTGCAGGCACGGCCCTCGTGGGCAGCGCCGAGAACGTGGCGGCCCGCATTCGCGAGTATCAGGCGATCGGCGTCGAAACCTTCATCACCTCGGCCTATCCGCATCTGGAGGAAATCTTCAATGTCTCCGAACTGCTGTTCCCGCAGCTCGGCATTGAAAGCGAAGCCGCGCCCGCCGAACGCGGCTGGGACCTCGAATTCGGCCGCGGCGTGGCGCCGGGCGTGGTCGCAGCGCCGCCGCGGCAGCGGGCGGCAGGGTGAGGGAGGCCGCCGTGCCACATGCAACGGTTGTCGGTTTCTCCGGAAACATCTCCCGCCCCTCGAAGACATTCGCCTTCGTCAATCATGCGGTGCGCGAGGTCGCGCGTACCACGGGCCTGGCCGGCTACAGCTACGACATCGAGGATTTCGGGCCTTCGTTGCCAGGAGCGCGTCGTGCCGATGAACTCGATGGGCAGGCGCGGGTGATCCTGGAACGGATCGTCGGCGCCGACATCCTTGTGGTCGGCACGCCGACCTACAAGGGCAGCTATACAGGTCTGTTCAAGCACTTCTTCGACCTGGTCGATCCGGCGGCGCTGCGCGGCAAGCCGGTGGTGCTGACGGCAACAGGCGGTGGCGATCGACACGCCCTGATCGCCGAGCATTCGCTGCGACCGCTGTTCGGCTTCTTCGAGGCCCTTTCCGTTCCCACGACGATCTATGCCGCCGACCGCGACTTCACGGACGGCAAGGTCGCCTCCGAGATCGTGCTGCGCCGGGTGGCGCAGGCGGTGGATCAGGCTGCGAACGCGCTGAAGGTGGTCAACAGCTTTCCGCTCGCCGCCGAGTAGAGTCATCCGTGGAGCAGTAGGTCAGGTGACTGATTGCGAGACACACCACTACCATTTGAATTGTCACGACATGGAATGGAGGGTTCCTCGAACCCCAAACCGACGCACTTGAATATGTTCGCGAATGATTATTACTCCTGATATGAAAAGAGAACCTGCGCTTTCGCGCGGCTGCCGTTTGCCAGAATAGTGTGTGATCCCTTCGCTATGGCAGTTGGCCCGAATCGACTCGCGGAATTATTCCGGTGCTTTCCAGCGTCCCACCCGACATTCAGCATCTGAATGCTTAACTTCGTTGAGTTTCATCCAACGCACGAGCGTATGAGTCGCGGTCTATCGTTCAAATGTTGTCATCGCGAAATGCAGAGGGCGGCAGTCCGAATTCGCGGGTGAACAGCTTGGTGAAGTGACTTGTGCTGCTGTAACCGACCGCAAGGGCAATGTCGGTTATACGTGCGTTTGTCTTTGCAAGGCGGATGCGTGCCTCAGCCAGCCTCGTCTCTTGCAGGTAACGATAGACCGGCTTTCCAAATGCCTCGCGGAAAGCTGTCTTGAGGGTTTTTTCGCCAAATCCTGTCTTGCGGGCGAGTTCGCCGACTGTCCAGGCGTGGGCCAGATCGGAAAGCATCAGCTCACGTGCCTGCTCGACCCTACGGCGAACACGGGCGACGGTCGCCTGATGGGGAGCCGGCACGCGCATCATTGCCATCACGGCGCTGATGATGTCGAGGCAGCGGGCTTCGAGCGTAAGATCGCTGCCGCCGGCCAGACTCGCCTCCAAAAGCGTTCTGGCGACACCGCCCAGTGCGCGAGGTATCGGCAACGAGCCGATCCAGCACCCGGGCATCGATGCGGCATGCAACGGATGTGCCACAGTCAGCTTCTCAAACAGGGAACGCGCCCCGAGGCGCTCCAAAAAATGCAGATCGGTGCGTATGTCTATACCGCGAAAACGCGTGCCGACCGGCACATCGTACACGCCCTTTGCGCCACCTTCGGCAAAGAAGAGATACATCCGGCCTGGGCGGTAGGGAACTGAGCATCCTTCGGCTCCCCTTGCAGGCACGAGCCATCCCTGGCCGGTGGCTTCAAACAGCATGTCTATGGCGAAGCAAGGTTCGCTGGCAACCGGTATGCCCAGTTGTGAGCCGACCACAACATCGAAAACCGTCAGATTAAGACCAGAGCGGATGCCGAAGACTTTGTAGGAACCGGCTGATGCAGGTGCGCCGGTGAGGCGGTCATTCGGAGCGGGACCGATCCTGGCGACGCTATCAAGTCCCGATTGCGCAACGGCGCGTTGTTCGACGGTCAGGTCCTGATCCATAGCAGTTCATCCGATTTTGCCTGATCCCCCTGGCGCTCGGCTCGGTGCGGAAAAATTCCTGATCGCGACAATCTAAACCCTGATCGTTATAGTCAAGTTTGTTTGTGGACGCTAGCGAGACCCCGAACGGGGACACTTGCAACGTCATGATGACCGCCAAGCACACTGCACGCGCGACGCCATACATCGTTCTAGGGCTGCTGGCTGGTGTCTATGCGGCCCAGTCGATCACCGGCAGCATGGTGCAGACCGCGCTGCCTGTGGTGCTGCGCGATGCCGGCGTGCCGCTCGAGAAGATCGGCTATCTCTCCATTCTCTTCGTGCCCTGGGCGCTGAAATTCCTCTGGGCGCCGCTGGTCGACAGGTTCGGCACCCAACGAAACTGGATCCTGGCCTGCCAGCTTGTCCTGGTTGTTTGTTTCGCGGTGGCCTCCGCCCTGCCGCCCGACACGCACTTGGGAGCCCTGTCTGGCGTGCTTCTGGTGATGGCCTTCGTGGCCAGCCTGCAGGATGTCGCCACAGATTCGCTCGGCGTCCACGTCACGACCGAGGAAACGCGAGGCCAGGCGAGCGGCGCGAGCACGGCGGGGGGATATCTGGGCTTCCTGATCGGCGGCGGAGCGTGGCTGCCGATCTATGCCTATGCAGGCTGGGCCGCTTCTATGTGGGTGATGGCCGCCTGTATCGCGCTTCTCACACTTCCCGCCGTGGCGGCGACGCGGCTGGGCCGAACGACCCATGCTGTCAGGCTGCGGCCGAGCTTTCGGGCGGTGCTGTCAAACAAAACGCTCATGCGCGGCCTCGCCTTTCTCGTGCTCTACCAATGCGGCGTGCGGCTCGGCATCTCGATGCTGGGCCCATTCATGGTCGATGCCGGGATTTCCGTTGCCGGGATCGGCTGGGTCAAGGGAGCGGGAGGCGCTGTTGCAGGCGCGCTCGCTTCGCTGCTGGCCGCCTGCGTCACGCAGCGATTCGGGACGGGTCGCGCGCTGGCACTGTTTGCCGTGCTCAACCTGCTGACCTCGGTCGCTCTGGCGGCCTACGCCTTCGGAGCTTGGCATGCCGTGGCGCCAATGGTGGCGCTGCTACTGCTCCAAAGCGTAGCCGTCGCCATGTCGTTCGTGGCGCTCTATGCGGCGATGATGAACTGGTGCGCGTCCGCGCAGGTCGCGACCGATTTCGCCGTGTTGCAAAGCGTCGACGCCATCCTTGCCATCGTCATGGGAGCGGCTGCCGGGCTGCTGGGGCAGCATTTCGGATATGGCACGATCTTTTGCATTGCCGCCGCGCTGCTCGCGCTCGGAGCCTGGCGTTCGATGGCCCTCCACAATCCCCGGCCAAATGCCAATACCGACAGCGCGCGCATGCCGACGGCTTCCACAGCTATCCAGGAGTCTATTCGATGACCAGAACCCTTTTGACCGGCGTATCCGCACTCGCGCTTTGCGTGAGCATTGTACCGCGCGTCTTCGCGCAGGACACCCAGCAGGGCGCGACTCTGCTACCGGAACTGATCATTACAGCGACCAAACGCGTCCAGGACGCGTTCGAGGTCGCCGGCACGCTCGATGCTGCCGAACCGGAAGAACTTAGCGCCAAAGGTGTCGTCAGCGTCGACCAACTGGACGCGGTCTTTGCCGACACGAGCATTAAGGCCCGTTCCAGTCGCGCCTACACCAATGTCACCATCCGCGGTCAGTCATCTGTCGACTTCTACAATCCAAGCGTCCAGCTCTATGTCGACGGCGTGCCCCAGGACCCGACCATGTTTGGGCAGTTGCTGCCGGCAGGGCTCGAAAGCGTCGAACTGCTCTACGGCCCGCAAGGTACGCTCTACGGCCGCGGCGCAGTCGGCGGCGTCATCAACATCGTGACCCGCAAGCCCGACAACCAGTTCAGCGTGGAAGGCGCGGGAACGCTGGAAACACTGGGCGGCAACGCCAACGTTTTGGTCAATGCGCCGATCGTTGGTGGCGTGCTCTATGGCGACGTCGCGCTTACCTACCGGCGCCAGAACGACGAATATACCGACATGGTGAGCGGAGAAAAGCTGGGCGGAACCGACGACTGGAACGGCCGCCTGCGTTTGCGCTACGCCCCGCCAGCAAGTCCGCTCGACATTATGGTGACCGCACAGCGTGGAAGGGTTCGTTCGACCGAAGAGCAGTTTGTCATGGAATCGATGCTGGAGGATCGCATCGCTCTTCCCGTGCCTTCGCACTACGACCTCGACACCACGAGCTACAGCATCAACGCCTCCTACGATCTGGGATTGGCCACGGTCACCGCGCTCACTGGTTATCAGGACAGCGACCTGGACCGTACCATCTTCGGGTCCTACACTCCCGAAAGACAGCAGACCTTCAGCCAGGAGCTGCGCATCGCCTCCAATGCGGACCAGAACAATGGGTTGGACTACGTGTTCGGCGTTCATGGGCAGAGGCTGGATTTCGAGCGGCGCATTCCGCTCTACAGCCAGGTTTCGCAGCAGACCATCGATTCCTACGCGCTGTTCGGCGACGTGACGTGGCATGCGAGCGACCGCCTCGATATCTCGCCCGGCCTGCGCTTCGATTACGAGAAGGCCAAGGCGCATGCCGAGGGGGGTGTGTCGCTAGATGATGAGGCTAGCTTCGGCGCCGTCTCGCCCAAGCTCGGCGCGAGCTATGCCGTGACCGACGATTGGCGTGTGTATGGGCTGTTCTCCACCGGCTTCAAGGCCGGCGGCTTCACGCGCACCTTGACGCCTCAGAACATCGCCTTCACCTACGATCCGCAGCACACCTACAATGGCGAGGCCGGCGTCAAATATCGCGCGCCGGACGGATCGCTCGAAGCCTCCCTGGCGGCCTACTACAACGTCACCACCGATTACCAGATGTTCGTCGGCGTGCAGCCGATCCAGTATCTGCAAAATGTCGGCAAAGTGACCGCCAAGGGGCTCGATCTCAAGGTCCGCGCCCGGCCGACCGATCAGCTCGGCATCACCGCTGGGCTCGGCCTTAACCGCACCACCTTCACCAAATATGACAACCCGGTCACGCCAGGCGTCGATTACACCGGCAACTTCGTACCCTACGCGCCGGAATTCACGGCCAATTTCGCCATCGACTATGCCTTGGATCTCGCCAATAACTGGGGCCAGATCATCCCGCGCGTCGGCCTCACCTATGTCAGTTCGGTCTATTTCGACGAGACAAACACGGTCGGACAGAAGGGCTTCGCGCTGGTCGATCTCGGCCTGTCGTGGAAGGTCAATGACAAGATCGTGGCCGACCTTTTCGTCAACAATGTCTTTGACAAGACCTACGCGACGTACGGCTTCAATGCCGGCCCGCCCTACGGGAATGTTTACCAGCTCGGCGAGGGCCGCAGCTTTGGTGCGAATGTCAACTTCACCTTTTGAGATTAAAGACCGTGCGCATCCTCATCGTGGGAGCCGGACCGGCCGGGCTGGCGCTTGCAGCCTCGCTTCACCGCCATGGCATCGCGGCAACCATCGTCGAACGGGCGCCGGCCAACCGCACCGAAGGTTATGCCGTCGGCCTTCACGTCAACGGTTGGAACCTCGCGGAGCGGCTCGGGCTGCTCGGAAGGTTTCAGGCGCGTGCCATGTCGCTTGGCCGGGCGGAATATCGCAACCCGCTGGGCCGCAGGCTGTTTGCCTACGACTACCGGGCGCTCGCTTCGGCCACCGGCGGCAAGATGCTCGCCATCATGCGCGATGCGGTACAGGAGATCCTCCTCGACGCCGTAAAGGACCGCGCGGATATACGTTACGGCATCACGGTCGAGGCATTGGCGGAGCAACCGGAGGGCGTCGACGTCGCCTTCTCAGGAGGCAAGGTCGAGCGCTTCGACATCGTCGTGGGCGCAGACGGCTACCGCAGCGCGATCCGAGAAATCTGCTTCGGTCCGCACGAAAAGTTCCTGCGGCCGCTCGGCTACCGCGCCGCGGCCTGGCGCATGCCTCTCAAAACGTCACTAACGTCCAGCTTCGTCGGCATGATGGATGTCGACCGCCAAGGGGGGCTCTACGCGGTCGGCGACGGCACGGCTGCAACCCTGTTTTGCTGGCGCGACCCGTCGACGGAACGCGTGCCGCCCGAACGGCGACGAGAAATCCTGCTGGAGCGCTTCGGGGACTGGGCGGAGCCAGTGGCTGGCGCGCTGAAGGCGGAAATCGAGTGGCAGCGCGGTTTTTTCGACACCATCACGCAGGTCGAGATGCCCGGCTGGTCGAAGGGGCGTGTCGTGCTGCTCGGCGATGCCGCCTGGTGCCTTACCTTCCTGTCGGGGCAGGGCACTTCAATGGCGCTTGCCGGCGCCTGGATTCTGGCAAGCGAGCTTGCGGCAAAACCCTATGCTCAGGCGTTCGCGGGCTATGAAGCGCGCCTGCGCAAATCGGTGGTCCGCTTGCAGGCGACGTCACGCCGCGTCGGCGGTCATTATATCCCCGAAAGCCAGCTTGGCATGCGCGTCCAGGCATGGACGCTTCCTGTCTTGCTGTCACGTCCGTTCGTGGGGCTGCTTGCGCGGCGCATGCTGGCCGGAGAATTGCCGCTTGATCCGGCGTAAGCGCATGCACGGGAATAGTTCCGGCTTTGGCGGAAGCGGCCGGGATGATTGATAAATCGCAGTCTGGGCGTTTCGTCTTTCGCTCTCGGGTAGCGGCAGACAGACTTCAATGGTTGGCGTCGAGGCGCAAAGCCGCCGTTGGCGTCAAAAACGGTAACGCAGCAAGAAGGCCGTCTGGCGGTTCAAGGCTTGAGCGTAACGTCCTCTGACAGGAAGATCAGGCGAAAGGAGAATAGCCATCGCCAAAGAGGAGCGCATGGCCTATCCCTTGAAAAGACAAGCGTCAGGTGTCATATTGAAACACGACAAATGACGCACCGAGGTGAATCATGACGATCGCGGCCGAGAAGATTGCTCCTGACAGGGGTATCGGTGAGCTGCAGAAGGTCACGGATGTTGATTTCCGCTGAGAGCTGACCCGGGATTTTCGCCGAGAAGTGACCCGCCTTCATGTATGGTTTGGGTCTTAGGTCTTGGTCAAGGTGGGTGCTTTCTCCTTCTTTGTTGGTGTGGTCTGGGCAGAGCTGTTCTTGAAGCGGAAGCTGTCGTTTCCAGTCTCCATGATGTGGCAGTGATGGGTGAGCCGATCGAGCAGCGCCGTCGTCATCTTGGCATCGCCGAAGACGGTCGCCCATTCGCTGAAGCTGAGGTTGGTGGTGATGACGACGCTGGTGCGCTCGTAGAGCGTGCTCAGCAGATGGAACAGCAGCGCCCCGCCTGACGCGCTGAAGGGCAGGTATCCGAGCTCGTCGAGGATGACGAGATCGGAGTGGGCGAGCCGGTTGGCGATCTGGCCGGCCTTGCCCTGGGCCTTCTCCTGCTCGAGCGTGTTGACGAGCTCGACGGTGGAGAAGAAGCGGACACGCTTGCGATGATGCTCGACCGCCTGCACGCCAAGGGCGGTGGCGATGTGGGTCTTGCCGGTGCCGGGGCCGCCGACAAGCACGACGTTGTTGGCATCCTCCATGAACTCGCAGCGATGGAGCTGTCGCACGAGGGCCTCGTTGATCTCGCTGCTGGCAAAGTCGAAGCCGGCCAGGTCGCGATAGACCGGGAAGCGGGCTGCCTTGAGCTGATAGGCTACGGACCTGACCTCCCGCTCGGCCATCTCGGCCTTCAGGAGTTGCGACAGGATGGGGATGGCGGCCTCGAAGGCGGGAGAAGCCTGCTCGGTGAGTTCGGCGACGGCCTGCGCCATGCCGTGCATTTTAAGACTTCTGAGCATGACGACGATAGCGCCGCTGGCGGGATCATGACGCATGACGCACCTCCCGGGTCTGGCGCAGAGCATCGTAGCGCTCGACATTGGCCTGCGGCTCCTTGACCAGGCTCAGCGCCTGCGGCGCATCCACGATCGGCGTCTCGATCGGTTTGCCGTCGACCAGCCTGTGCAGGAGATTGAGGATGTGGACCTTGGTCGGAACGCCGCCCCGCAAGGCCATCTCCACGGCGGTCAGCACGACCTGCTCGTCATGCTGCAGGACGAGCGACAGGATCTCGACCATCTCGCGGTCGCCGCCGGGCTTCCTGAGCAGATGCTGCTGCAGCCGTTTGAAGGCATCTGGCAGTTCGGTGAAGGGCGCGCCGTTGCGCAGGGCACCGGGCTTGCGCTGGATGACCGCCAGATAGTGACGCCAGTCGTAGACGGTGCGACCGGGGCCGTCATGCGACCGCTCGATGATGCGGCGGTGCTCGCACACGATCTGTCCCTCCGCGGCAACCACGATCCGTTCCGGATAGACCCTGAGGCTGACCGGCCGGTTGGCGAAGGACGCCGGCACGCTGTAGCGGTTGCGCTCCAGATGGATCAGGCAGGTCGGAGAGACCCGCTTGGTGTATTCGACGAAGCCGTCGAAGAGGCGTGGCATCGGCATCAGGAAGCGGGCTTCCTCGACCCGGATGTCTTCGATCGTTCCCGGCCTGAGGCCATGGGGGACTTGTTCCCAAAGCTCTCGACACCGCTGCTCCAGCCAGTCGTTCAAGGCCTCCAGCGATGGAACGCGCGGTATTGGCTGCCATAGCCGGTGGCGCGCATCCTGGACGTTCTTCTCGACCTGTCCCTTCTCCCAGCCCGAGGCCGGATTGCAGAACTCGGTCTCGAACAGATAATGGCTGGCCATGGCCGAGAAGCGGGCATTGACCTGACGCTCCTTGCCGCGGCCGATCCTGTCGACCGCCGTGCGCATGTTGTCGTAGATCCCGCGCCGGGGAACGCCGCCCAGAACCCGGAAGGCGTGGTTGTGGGCGTCGAACAGCATCTCGTGCGTTTGCAGCGGATAGGCCCGCACGATGAAGGCACGGCTGTAGCTGAGCTTGAAGTGCGCCACCTGAAGCTTGGTGCGCTCGCCGCCGATGACCGCCCAGTCCTCCGACCAGTCGAACTGGAACGCCTCGCCGGGTTCGAACGCCAGCGGCACGAAGGTGCCGCGCCCGCTCGTTTGCATCTGACGCTGGCGCTCTTCCTTCCAGGCCCGCGCAAAGGCGGCGACACGACCATATGAGCCCTCATAGCCGAGGCTCATCAGGTCCGCATGCAACTGCTTGATCGTGCGCTTCTGCTTGCGCGGCCTGTTCGCCTCCGTCCTCAGCCAGGCAGCCAGTCGCTCGGCGTAGGCATCAAGCTTGCTCGGCCGATCCGGCGCCTGGAAGCGGGGCTCCACCTCGTCGGATCGCAGGTATTTGCGGATCGTGTTCCGCGACAGTCCCGTGCGCCGTGCAATCTCCCGGATCGAATGTCCGTCCCGCAGATGCCAGCGTCGGATAACGCTCAGTAACGCCATGTCTATCACTCCAAAGTCCCCTGCGATCAACCAGCAGGGGTGGGTTCAAACATGGGTCACTTCTCGATGGAAAAATCCCTCAATCCCGGGTCAGTTCTCGGCGGAAATCAACACCGGGGAGATAGGCAGTGCGGTTGGGTCGCACTGCCACTCGAATTAGCCGTAACGACGAAGCTGGCTGTCGAGGCGGGCGCAGGCAGTGTCCGCAAGCGACTTCACATCACCACCGTTGATGATGTCGGATGCGAGCTGGATCCATACAGTCTCGAACTCGGAGAAGCCGGGGATCTTGGGGCGTGGGACCGCCCAATGCTCAACGGCATCTGCAAATAGTTTGAGTGGCTTGGTCTGGAACTCAGGACGACCTGCCAGCATCGACTTGCGGATCGGGAGCGACGTCCACGCCCGTGAAACGATGTCGTTACCTTCGCTCGAGCCCACGTACTTGATGAACTGCCGTGCCGCTTCCATCTTCGTGGACTGCTTGTTGAGCATCCATGCCACGGCACCACTGTGAACGAGCGGCGTCTTGATATACGGCATGGGGGTCGTGCCCAGCTCTATGTCGGGCCGGCTCTTCATTATCAGTTCGTAGTAGACCGGAAAGCCTTGCAGGAAAGCCACCTGATCGTTGTAGAACATGTCGATCTGATTGCTGATCGGCGCTATGCCGTACTTGTGATGGATATCTTGCATGAGCTGCAACCCAGCGATCGCATCGGGATCGTTCAGATAGCCCGTTGCAGTCTTGCCGTCGTCACTGACAAGCTTCCATCCGTTCGAACCTTTGGTGGCAGCCGAGCGCGGATATATGCCGGAAGTAGAGGTGGCATAGAGTCCCGCACCCGAAAACAATGCCCAGAACTGGTCGGTGCCACGGCGGCCACGCTCTGCCTTTTGGAGCTCTTGAAAAATTTCCAGCGCTTCCGTCCACGTCCAGGCCGTGTCGAGTGTTTCCGGCGGCTTGACACCGTAGCGGTCGAGCAATTTGCGATCGTAGTAGAGGGTTTGTCCGTTTTCGTTCGACTGCGGGCCATAAAATTCTCCGTTGATGGTGCCCGTGTCCCGCACTGAGGGGAAAAAGTCATCCATGTCGTCCTGGAACAGGTCCGTGACCGGCTCGATCAGGCCGAGAGATTGATATGTCACGACGTTAGTACCGGTGTTGAAGAGAATGTCTTCGCCAGGACCGGCCTGATTGACCGCGCGGATAGCGCGATCCACATCGGTTGCCGGTATGCGGCGATAGTTTAGCTTGCCGCCGCCCAGGCCAGTCCACTTTTCCTGAAGGACAGGGAGCATCTGGTCCATGAATGCGCCGCCGTCCCACATCAGGAGGTCGAGATCAACACCCTCAATGCCGGGATAAGAGGGCGCTGCGGTCGTGTTGGACGCAGCCTTGGCAGCGGCGGGAACAGACAACGCTGCTGTGGCTGCACCGGCATAGGTAATGAACTGGCGGCGCGACAAGGCACTGCCGGCAAGAAGCGGGTTCTTCATAGCGGATCCTCAATGGGGCTGGAAATTTTAGTCGGCTTGGAGTGCCGGCGTTGCCTGAGCCAGAAATGCGTTAACGCCTTCGGTCAGCCACTTCTGGGAACTGACTCTTTCGCCAAACGGCGGCATTGCCGGGATCCATTTCTGGAGTCCGGATGGACGGAACGGAAGGCGAACAAAGAACGGATCTCGGCCAAACACTTCGAGCGTGAACTGGCCATCGGCGATTTCGAGAATGCCGTAGGCCACGGCGGGCTCTGGATAGGTGGTGAAGCGTTCACTGAACGACTGCACGGTGATATGCTGCAGATTGTGAACGTTCGAAACCGTGTTCCGGTGAACGTGCCCAGACAGCCAGATGGCCGCTTTTCCCGTTGCCTCCACGGCCGTTCGAACCTTCACATGGTCCGGGTAGGTCGAGAGGTTCGCATTGTTCTCAAAATAGAAATTTCCGATTTGGGAATGCCCCGAAAGGGGCACATGGGTGGCAATTATTGCCGGACGCGGGTCGCTTTCTAAGGCTTCAACAAGCCATTCCAGTTCAGTCTCCGCCTTCGGAAACTCGCCCGATAAGGCGCGGTCGATCTTTGTATTGACCTGCCAGAGGATAAGCCGTTGTTCGCCCAGGTCCACGACTTGATGTTCCATCGACTGATGCATGGCCTCGGCATTGTCAGCAAAGGTCAGGTTCCCCACATCATGGTTGCCCACCATGTGGTAGCGTGGCCCTTCGAAGCGGGCGAGGCATTCGTAGACCTCGCGCTCCATCTGAATGTCATGGTCGCGGGTCGTATCGGAGATCCGGTCGCCCAAGTCCAGCAGGAGGTCGGCCTTCGCGGCGTTTATAGCTTCGATCGCCCTTCCAAGCTCAGGAACTGCGTTCCAGCCTTCCTTCTTGGTGTGGGAGAGTGGGCCGTGGTGAATGTCAGTGATCAGCGCGATCTTCATGTCGGCCTCCTTGTCATGTTGTGCGCCTAAAGCGCTAACAGCCCGATGTGACAGGTTGATGAAACTATCTCAAAATATTTATCTTTGACATTGAGACTGGCTCATTCCAAAATGTGAGAGTTCGCACCGAGGATGGATATGAGTCTAAATTTCGCTGCCTTCTCGGGGTTTTTGATTGATTTGGACGGTACCCTTGCTTCCGGTAGGCAGCTTCTGCCTGGCGCAAGAAGCTTGCTGTGCGCTGTCAAGGATCGGTTTGCTATCGTGTCGAATGACACCGAGCACACGGTGGAGCAATGGAGCCACCGCTTCCGGACTTGGCATCTGGATGTGCCCATGGACCGCATCGTGCTGGCCGGAGTGGTGGCACTTGAAGCCGCTGCGGATTCACGCCCGGGTAGCAAAATGTTGCTGCTGGGTTCGCAGGCGCTGAAGCGAAAAGCCCAGAAGATGGGCTTCGAACTGGTCGAGAAGAACCCCGACATTCTCATTGTGGCCCGTGATCGGCAATTCACCTACACTAAGCTTGCGCTTGCGGCTCGTGCGGTCCGCGATGGCGCGGAGCTTATCCTTGCTTGCCCTGACTTGAGTCATCCGGGTCCCGACGACTATCCCGTTCCGGAGGCCGGAGCTCTTGCTGCTGCGTTGATGGCTGTGACCGGCCCCGTGCCGCATCGCGTTATGGGAAAACCTCGACCTGATCTGTTTCAGCAAGCTTGCAGCCGTCTTGATCTGGAACTTGGCCAATGCGTGGTGATCGGCGACAATCCACAAACGGACGGTGCCGGTGCCGCGGCATTGGGTGTGCCATTCTGGCAGGTTATGCCGGGAAAACTCCCAGAGCTTCTGGGTAACAGTGCCCCTTCAAACGCTTAATACGCGATCAAGAGAGCATTCGCATGGTCGAGATTGAAGCATCCCCTGAAAGGTTAATGAATGTATTGGAGCGGATTGCCGCCATTCGCAACGACCTTGCTCCGACGGCTGGCCGCATCGCGGACTTCATCGCACAGAATGCTGCCGACGTGGTCCACATGTCAGTCACGGAAGTCGCAGAGCGGGCTGGTGCAAGCGAAGGGAGCGTTGTCGGCTTGTGCCAGCAACTTGGCGCGCGCGGTTTCCAGCAGATCAAGATGGCACTGGCACGCGATCTGGTCGCGCCGATCCAGTTCATTCATGAGGACCTCAATCCCAACGACGGTCTTGATCAGGTGGTAAGCAAGATTTTTGGAGGTGGATTGCAGGCACTCCAGGACACACGCAATGCGCTCGATACCGTACAGCTTGGGCGCGCCGTGCAGGAGATCCGCAAGGCCAAACGGGTTGAGGTCTTCGGCATAGGTTCGGCGGCCCCAATCGCCGACGACGCGACATACCGGCTATTGCGCATCGGAATTAACGCCAGGGCAAGTGTTGATAGCCACGTCCAGGCAATCGTTGGTTCGCTTTGCGAACCGGGTGTCGCAGTGCTCACGATATCGCATTCAGGATCGACGATCGAGACGTTGACTGCCACCAAGCTGGCAAAGGAGGCTGGGGCGACAACAATCGCCGTGACGAATTTCGGACGCTCACCTCTGCTGGCTCACGTTGACGTTGTGCTCCACACACTCGCGCGCGAAACCCAATTCCGAACCGAGGCAATGACCAGCCGCATCGCTCAGTTGGCAATCGTTGACACCCTAATTGCAGCCTTGGCGCTCGCCGACTATGATCGTGCGGTGTCCACGATCGACAAGACCTTTGACATCTTGTCCACGAAGCGGGTCTAATTCCATACGGGTCGCTTGTGGTTGAATCCTCGCGCCAAGTTTTCTTGGCACCTCCTCTAGTGCCTCTCGCTTTGAGCCTGTCAGCCAAACGGCTGCTTCCGATCAAATTTTTCCGAAACCGGACCGACGAGAACCGTGAAGAGTTTCGGGCGCCGGCGGAAGCTTTCCGAACGGCGATATTGAGGTCGGAAGCTACCCAATCGTTGATCCGAGACCTTGAACGGCTCGTCGTGCGTGGCAAGCGGACCGGCAGGTTCTGGCGGTTACGCCGAGAAAGCTGACATTCGTCTTGTCAACAAGTTCCGGCGGGCGGCAATGCGACGAAAACACTTCGTCCGTAGTTTCTAAAATCTTCTTCCGTGCGAAATATGGCCGTCAGTCTCATTATTTACATATGTTGGGAGGGGGTATGGGGGTGCCAGATCGGTTTGCGATCGAATATCCGAGACGGGCGCTTGAGCTCATCGGCATGCTCGAGGCGCAGGCAAGGGAGAAGAGCCTGCTCGGCTCATTTGGTCTGTTGGCGGCGTCTGCAATCCTGACGATCCCGTTCGAGCGGATGCAGGCAAGTCACTTCCTGCACAACGACGCGCGTGACGCGGACTTAGTGAAAAATCTAAAGGCGCTGGGGAAGGCCGCTTTTCTGAAGGCGCCATTTTGGCGAGCCGCGCCGGGCGTCGGCGCATGGCGGCAGTCCCGTATCGTGAACAGTGTTGATGAAGTGCATGGCTGGTTGGATCAGGACGGCTGCGATCCGCGTTCGGAAGAAGCCAACACGATTCAAGCTCGCAAAGCCAGCGAGGTGTTACGTGTGCTCCGCAATGCCCTAGCGCATGGCAACATCATCTATCTCGACAAAAACGGCCAGGAGATCGCCGGAAATCTTATGGTCTATATGGCCTTTCTCTCCCGCTACGAGGAAACAGCGGCACAACGTGAAGAAGCCGAAACTTACAGGGTGGTGATCACGACCGAGGAAGCCTTCCTGCAGTTCGTCAAATCATGGGCCGAATGGATCGGCCGTCTCGACCTCGATCGACGGTTGGCGGCAGCGGCATGAGCGGGCGCTTTTCCCCCTTTGTAATCAAGGCACTGACGGATGTCATTACCGGCGGCGCGGGCCAAGGGCCGGATGTCACTGCGCCGATCGGAATTTATCGAAGTGGCCCGAAGATGCGTTATCCTGCGCGTCTGCGATCCCCGCGAGTATATATCCGCTCCCGAGAAGGCCGTTGCAGTCAGACAGCACGTGAACGCTGCTCTGGAGGCGGACGGTTTAGCCGTCGCCATTGTCAGCGGCACCGCGCATCTGGTCGAGCGCACGGGCGCTGGCCTGATCGTCGAGCCGTTCATCAGCAAGGTGACGAAGCTGGATTTTGACACAGTGCAGATCGAAATTGCGCGGGCACTGCCCAGCCTCAGCGCCGATCCGGAAGACGCGGTGACAGCGGCATGCTCGCTCATCGAGGCGGTATGCCGCTCGATCTTGATCGAGCTACGATTGCCACTGCCCCCAAAGCGGGACATCGACGGATTGCTCAAATCGGTGCAGGAGCCATTGGGCCTCTCGCCGGGCCGCACCGACCTGCCAGCGGAGATCGAGCAGGATGTGCGCCAGGTGCTCGGCGGGCTCACATCTGTTACCAAAGGTATCGGTGCACTGCGGACACATGGCGGTGACGCCCACGGGCGTGAAAAAGGCTTCCGCCGTATTGACCCGCGCATTGCTCGCCTAGCCCTCAATTCCGCAAGTTCGATCGCGCTCTTCTTAATCGAGACTTGGGAAAGCAAGCAGCACCGCCACCTGCCGCAACACAGCGAGGAGGCTTTAGCGATCGCCCCGTCAAACATTGCTGGTAGCTAAATCTCGCCTGCAAGCCGCTTCTGAATGTCGATCTTTGCTTTGCCAACGACGACCAGATGCGCAGGACTACCCAGCGTCGGATAGAGCTGGAAGCGAGCAGCGATCAGCCCTTGTTCTTCGCCGCCCATGGGTTCGCCAAGCAATATATGCAATGTGTGGCCATCAGTATTCTCGACAGGCCCTTCAAAAGGATCGTCACCCACGAACTCGGCTACATCATCGGAGCGGCATAGGATGAGGTCGAGCAAACAGGGTTCAAAGGCGTCCAGGCCATACTTAGCCGCTGCAAAGGCATGGGCCGTCTTCGCGAGCGACCTCAGGTAGTGCAGGCGGCTGACTTCCCCCGATTTATAGCCGACGTGGTTTGCGCCGGTTTCCGCCCGGACTTTGTTGCACAGCGCGTTTATGCCGTCGCGATCTGCGAATGACCATGGCTTCCCCAGTTCCTCTCGAATCGTTAGAGGGTTGCGCAGGCGCCGCGGCATAGGCGATTGCCAGAGGTGAATGGCCAAGGGCAGTTCATTGACGGGGATCGAGCGAACGCCCAGGTCCCTTATGAATTGGCCTGTGTCATCGACCTCCATGAATTGCAGATCGACGTGAGTTATCCGTTTTTGCTTTCTAGTGCGCGAAGGTGCATCGACCTGAGCGCGGAAGATGCCCAGCTGCTTCCTCAGCACTTCCTGCTCGTAACGCTGGATGATGTTCTGACACGTCTCACAACATGACTTTTCGAGGATCATCATATTTGCCGCCAAGGCATAAGGGATAACGTGCTCGTCCCGGAGTTCCGTTTCCTTGTCGCCGCAGTAGATGCACTGACCGGGAGACGATAGGCGGATGGTCTTGCTCTTGTAGAGTTCGTGAACGTCAAATTTCATTGGGTGACCGAAGCGATCAGAATCTGAAAATCTCAGCGGGCGTGGACGTAGTTTGTCACATCGGGAGAAAGATATTGCCATGGGATTCGGCGTCCATCGATCTGGCTTAAATGTTCGAGGAAGCAAGTGCAGACCGCGTTTTCCAGATTGTCAGGAAACGCAACGCATTGGATATCAGGGAAGCAAGGTCAGAGAGCTGAGAGGGCTTTGCGGCGGGAGCGTCGAACGACGATGAAAACGCCGTCATCACGGTATCGACCCCGAAATGGACATAGGGCAGATAAGTATGCAGCGGCGGTTACCAGAGAGGGTTGCTCCCCAGCGTCGTCAGGCGAAACGCCTAAGCTCGAAGGCGGTCCTATGGCTCGTGCTGAAGGTTGCTTCGAAGCTTCATGCTAAGGCCGCAATCTGATCTGAAGTTCATCGAACTCGCTGGCATCGAAGCCATTGCCGACCAGCCAGACAAGGTGGGCCAGGAGATCGTCCTGTCTTGGCTGCCCAAACGCCAGCCGGTAGACCGTCAGGCTTCGTTTCAGCCATTGGAGCCGCTTCTCCTCTCGGCTCAATGGTATCAGCGGTACGCGTCGCTCCACCTTTGTCGAGCCTTCATATATCCAAAAAGGAATGAGCTCGTCGCGGCTCTTGGCAGCTCGCCGTGCTGCGGCGAACATAGCAGCCCAGGGGTCTGCAGGTGGCTTTCGGCCTTGTCGCACTGCGTCAGCGTGTGCCTCGGCGACGTTCAGGCGAATGGCGTGGCCCTTGAAGCGGTGGACCCGCCCTTCGCGCTGCTCCAGATCGACCGGGTTGCCTGGCAAGTTCCAGTGATAGACCCGGTGGCAATACGGGTGGAAGTCCAAACCCTCCTGGCCGATCGAGGTCGTGGCAAGGACGAATGGCCTGAAGGGCGAATTAAAGGCTTCGCGGACCGTTGACAGCCGGACGGCACCACCTTCCTCATCCTTGAGTTCGGCCAGGCGCATTGCAAGCCGACCACGCATCTTGATTGGCTTTCTGAAGACAATGTGCCCGTTCTCGGCCCTGATGTCGTCGACCTCGATTTGAGATGGGCGAATGGACAGCGCTCTGACCATAGCCGCTGCCACGCCTTTGGCGCGCTCGGTCGGCGACTTGGCGACCAACCCTTCGCCTTCGACGAGGTAATGGGCGTAAAGGGCGGCCGCTTCCATCTCGACTGCGAGAATGCCTTTGGCTTGCGCAGCCTAGATCGCGGCTTCCGTCTCCCGATAGGGTGCGTCGGTCGTCCAGGTTGATCCGCGGTGGACAAGGATTTCGTCTTGCAGAGAGAGCATGCTCGATTTCGGCGAGCAACGGCGAATCCGGTGCCTCCGAAAAGTCGGAAGGTGGCAGATAGTGATAGCTCGTGCCTTCGTCGCGGAGAGCGCGGTCGATCAGAACAAAATAAGGCGTTGGACCGACATCAGCAATCCGACCGGCCGACGTCACGCTGACGAGCAGCTTGCAACCGGAGGCGAAGAGCTGTTCGGCCACGAGTACGGCGAAGGAGGCGCCGACGGCACAGCCAATGATGCCGACTTGCCCGACGCCTTCAAGTTCGAACGCCAGAAGCTCGGTGTGGTAGCAAGCCCAGCCCTCATGAACATGGCCAAGGCCTGTTCGCTTCAGATGGCGGACGATATCGCCGTCAGGGTCAAGAATGCAGACATCCGGCATCGCCAGGACAGGAAGCCTCTTTTGCCGACGCGCCTCCCGCAGAAGCGATTCCGGCCGGAACACGGAGGGAGCGCCGTGGTCCTTGCTGCGGAGGATCGGCCAGGCAGCATTTCTGCTTCGCGTGTTCTCTTCATCCGACTCCAGTGCTTCGCCGGAGGCTTGCGCGCTCACGCGACCACCTCAAGACCCGCCGCTTTCCATTCGGGGAAGCCGTCCTCCAGCCTGCGAACCCTGTAACCTTTGGCGCGGAGGTTCGCGACCGCCTCGAAGGACAGGACGCAATACGGCCCGCGGCAGTAGGCGACGATCTCGTGGTCCTTCGGCAGTTCCGAAAGGCGCTGCTCCAACTCGCCAAGCGGCATATTGAGCGCGCCGGGAAGATGGCCCAATGCGAATTCATCCTCGGGACGGACATCAAGGAGCGTAACCATGCCGTCGTGCAACGACGACATGAGTTCCTGGCGGGTCATCGGGGCCAAGGCATCGCGTGCATCGAAATAGTCGCTCATCATCTGACGTATTTCAGCAACGTTGCGTTCGCCTACGCAACCCAGCGCCTTCATCAGGCCTACGACCTCCGCCTCTCCGGACAGGCTGTAGAGGATATGTTTGCCCCTGCGCTCCGTCTCCACGAGGCGGGCACGCCGAAGGATCTGCAGATGGCGCGACGCATTGGCGAAGTTGAGGCCAGCCAGATTGGCGAGTTCTTCGACGCTGCGCCGCCCCTGCGCCAGATGCTCCAGCAGTTCAAGCCTATGCTGGTGACCGATGGCCTGTGCCACCTCGGCGAGGCTCGCATAGACCGCTTGCTTGGGACCGGTGCTTGACACGGACACGCCTCTTGTTGCAATCATTCTGCAAATTGATTGAATGTAATTCTACTACCCCTGGACGGAGAACTCAAGGACGTGTCCGCAATGCAACGTGGTGCCATGCACCTGCATGTCCTCCTTCTTGCCAGCGCACAGGCGCTGTTTCAGACGGTGTCCGTCCTGGTCATGACAGTGGGCGCGCTGGCAGCCGCTCAAATCGCGTCGCGTCCGGAACTGGCGACCATGCCCATCGGAACCATGTTCCTCGGCACGGCTGTCGTGACGTTCCCCGCTTCCATGTGGATGACGAGGGCGGGCCGACGGGCAGGCTTCATCGTCGGGGCGCTGCTCGGTGTCGTCGGCGGGCTGATCGCCGCTGGCGGTATCCTGCTCGGTTCTCTCGCGCTGCTGTCCCTTGGCACCTTCCTTGTCGGTGCCTATCAAGCCTTCGCGCAGTTCTACCGTTTTGCCGCCAGCGAAGTTTCGGACGATGCCTTCAGGCCGCGGGCCATCTCCCTGGTGCTCGCTGGCGGCATCGTCGCCGCGCTTGCCGGACCGATGCTCGGCCGTCTCGGAGCCCCGCTCCTCGAACCGGAATATGTCGGCTCCTTTGTTATCCTCGCGCTGGTCTCGTTGTTCGGTGCGGGCGTCATGCTTCCATTGCGTATTCCGACTGCGAAGGCCGAAACCGACGCGACGGCAGGCAGGCGGTGGGAGGCGATCGTTTCCCAGCCGGCCTACCTTGTCGCCCTGTTCGGCGCGGCAACAGGCTACGGCATCATGATCCTGGCGATGACGGCGACGCCGATCGCCATGGTCCATCACCATCACGATCTCGCTGCCGCCGCGACCGTGATCCAGTTCCACGTGCTGGGCATGTTCCTGCCGTCCCTCTTCACCGGATCGCTGATTGCCCGGTTCGGCGTGATCCGGATCATGCTGGCGGGAATCCTTGTGCTCGCAGGCCATGTCCTCCTGACGCTGACCGGAACGGGGTTTGGGTCCTTCGCCGGCGCGCTGGTACTGCTCGGCATCGGCTGGAATTTTCTCTATGTCGGTGGCACGACGCTGCTGACCACGACCTACACCGCGGCCGAGAAGGGGCGTGCGCAGGCAACGAACGACATGACCGTCTTCATCGTGGGGCTTGCCTGCTCCTTCAGCGCGGGAGCGCTCCTTCAGGCTTTCGGCTGGCAGATGCTGAACGCGCTTCTGTTGCCGTGGCTCGCGCTTGCCGCGCTGTCGCTGCTCTGGCTCGGCTGGAAGCGGCGTCAATCCGATCCGGTGCCTGTAAGCTAAGGGGGGATACAGCTGGCTGACACTTTCATGCCGGATGCCGAAATCGAGAAAGCCCATGCGCGGCTGTTCGACAGGCTGTCCTCGCTCGGCATCGAGGCACCGGTCATGCCCTATCTGGCTCACGAGACGGTCGAGGAGGGAAAACAGCTGCGTGGCGACATGGCGGGTACATTCACCAAGAACCTGCTGTTGCGGGACAAGAAGGGGCGGCTGTTCCTCTTCTCGATCCACGAGGATCTCGTGCTGGACCTGAAGACATTGCACCAGCGTGTCGGTGCCAACGGCCGCCTCGGCTTTGCGCCTGCCGAACGCATGGTCGAACTGCTCGGCGTCCAACCGGGCGCGCTCACCCCGCTCGGGCTGATCAACGATACCGCCGGAGCGGTCACAGCGGTGATCGATGCCTCTCTCCTCGACGCCGAGCAGGTCAATTTCCATCCACTGAAAGCATCGGACTGCGGCCCGCCGAACTCCTGGCCTTCATCCGTTCGTGTGATCGCGAGTAGAGGACGGCGATACCGCCTGCATCATGGTCGCCGAATAGCTTGATGCGGCGGATTGGCCGAAGTGAAGCCGCTTGTCGGCCGTACGCGGAGGACCCGATGATGATCGACTGTCTGGCAAGAATTTCCTGCGGCGTCTGCGCCATCATCTCGATGTCGAAGCCATCGATCACGCCGTCGAACTCGGAATTCTTGTCGAGCGCCTCGGAACGGTAACGGGCCGGCGGCTGCGTATCTTCGTGCCGGGTATGCTGGCGATCGGAAAAGCCGAAGCCGAGATCGCCATCCTGCTGCGGCGCCATCGCCATGCGGGTTCCTCGACGTCTCGCACCGATGGTGCCTGGGCGGATTTCGTGGGCGAGGATGACAACAAGGATATCGCAGGATGCACTTCCGGGTCCGACGAGAGCCTTGATGCCCAGAAATGTCCCTTGGTATCACCGACCTGCTGCGCCTTGTTCGCCACAGCGCCGATCGGCCCAGTCAGGAAGCGATCGCCACCCTGTTGCTGGTCGCGCAGTCAATAACCATGAGCGCAACCACGCTGGAGGAAGCGCTACGAATACTACGCACCCCGCGGCCTGTCGTCATCATTTTCGGCAGGACTACAGGATTCGAGCACGCACTCCTGGACCTGCTCGAGGACGGCCAGGTAGTCAGCCTTTCACAAGGTTTTGCGGCTCGCCTGCACGCCACGCTTCGATATTGGCAATCAACTGTGTGGCCAGCCGCGCTACGGCGGCCTTGCTGGACCAGGCAACGTGCGGTGTTACGATAAAGTTCGGAAGTTCCAGCAGCTTCAGATAGGGATGGTCGTTCGCCATTGGCTCGCTCGCCAGCACATCCAATGCCGCTCCCGAGATCTTGCCGGCCTGCAAGGCTGCGATGAGCGCGGTTTCCGAAACAAGGCCGCCCCGCGACGTGTTGATGAGAAGCGGCCGCTTTTCCATCATGGCGAATTCGCGCTCGGCGATCATGTGTTCCGTTGCCGCCGTCAACGGTGCATGCAATGTCACGACATCGCTGGTGCGCATCACTTCGTCGAACGGGGTGTACAGCGATCCCATGCCGCCACGGCCCTTGTGGGCGGAAAAAAGCGTATGCATGCCGAGCGCCGCCGCGATCTTGCCGACCGCGCGCCCGATTGTGCCGTCTCCAACGATCCCGAGCGTTTTGCCGCTCAAATCGTCGATGCAATAGTCGAAATAGCTGAACTGACCGGATTTTGCCCAATCCCCCCGCGCCACGGAATTGCAATACGGCACGATGCTGCGCGATAGCGCCAGCATCAGCGCGATCGTGTGTTGCGGCACCGAATTTTCCGAGTAGCCGCGTATGTTGGAAACCGCGATGCCTTTTTCCGCACAGGCTTTGAGGTCGACGATATCGGTCCCCGTCGCGGCAATCGCTATGAGCTTCAGCCGCGTGGCGCCCGCAAGGTCAGCGGCCGCCAACTGGACCTTGTTGGTGACCACCACATCGGCATCGGCAATCCGCTGCGCTGTCTGATCGGCGGAGCTCCTGCCATACTCGACCAGGATATGCGGAAAGTCCGGGCCGCGTAATTTCGCGATCGGCAAGGTGTCGCGGTCAAGCACGACGATCTTTGTTGGCGCATGATCTTTTCTCATGGTGTCTTAAGCCTCAGTCCACAGATCGGGCGGCCGGTTCGGGCCAAGGTCGAGGCGCACGATCCATCCCTGCGTTGTGCTCGCAAACGGCGGATATATGTCCAGCACCTGCGGATCGTGGCCAGGCACGATGTGGTTGGGATCGGTTGCGAGCGCTTCGATGCGTCCATAGCCGTCCAATATGTCGGGCAGGCAATCGATCACCGGGTATATCCGGCGCGATTGCAAATGTGCATAGAAGGGGACGCAATCGGATGCCAGCACCAACGTACCGCGTGCGGTCTCGACCGCGACGACCTGCAGGCCTCGCGAGTGGCCGCCGATTTTGTGGAGCGTAACGCCCGGCGCCACCTCGCCCGTGCCGTCGTGAAAGCAGACCCGCTCCGAATAGACCCGCCGCACCATCATAATCGTGTCTTCGACGTCGTAGGGCGCGCGTATATGAGCATGGCACATGCAGCGGCCCGTAGCATAAGCCATCTCCGCGTCCTGCACGTGATAGCGGGCATTGGGGAAGAGTTCGCCATTGCCGGCATGGTCGTAATGCAGATGGGTGATGACCACGTCGTGAACGGCCGCAGGGTTGATCGACAGCGCCTGGAGGCCTGCGGCGACCGGTCTGAGCACAGTGCGCTTGCGGCGATCTGCGCTTGCCTGGTCAAAGCCGGTATCGACCACGATCACGCGCTCGCCATTGCGAACGACCCAGACATAATAGGCAAGCGGCATAGCCCGGTCTGTCGTAACTCCTCCCACGAAATTGCCGGCCGCCCGCCGATCGACCCGGCCATAGGCAATGGCGTAGACTTCATATTCAGGGATCACGAGCGGAACCCTCTCATGCGGCTTTGGCCCGATGAGGAGGCGCCGCGCGCGGATCGAATGCCGGCAGCGGCGGTTTTCCCAGGATCATGTCGGCGGCTTTCTCGGCAATCATGATGGCAGGCGCATTCGTGTTGCCGCCGATGACAGTCGGCATGATGGAGGCGTCGACCACGCGCAGCGCCCCGACCCCATGGACGCGAAGCTTGTCGTCGACCACGCCGTGACGTCCGCGTCCCATCTGGCAGGTGCCTGCCGGGTGAAACGCGGTCGCGCTGTTGTTGCGGATGTAGTCATTCAGCTCCTGTGCCTCGGTGACGGCCTTGCCAGGCGTAATCTCCCACCCGCACAAGGGATCGAACGCCGGGCTGCCAAGAATGCGCCGACCGGCTTGCAGCCCGCGCCGCAAGGTGTCGAGATCACACTCGTCGTCGAAGAAATGTGGATCGATCAGCGGCGCGGCATGCGGGTCCGAAGACGCGATAAGCACCGTGCCTCGGCTTTTCGGTCGCAACAACACCGCCGTGATGCCGTACCCATGGCCAAGGCCGATGCGGCCTTGCGATCCCGAAATGAAGGTGAACTGGATATCGGGCCTCGTCAGTTGCGGGCTGGTCTTGATGAAGCCGGCCCCTTCAAGACCGTTTCCGGCCAGCATGCCGCGGCGGCGAAACAGATAGTTCAGCCCATGCAAGGCCATGCCCGGCAGCGACTTGAGGGAAATTCCGTAAGGCACCGCGCTCCGGGTCCGGTATTGTGCGGTGATGGCCGCGTGGTCCTGGAAATTCTGGCCGACGCCGGGCGCATGATGGCGCACCGGTATGCCCAGGCTCGTGAGCCATTGTGCGTCGCCAATGCCTGAGCGCTGCAAAATGGCGGGCGAACAGTAGGTACCGGCGCAAAGAATGACCTCGATGCGTGCGCGCACCGTGCTAGGCTCTGCGCCGCGCACATACGTCACCGCATTTGCCCGTCCGTCCACAATCTCAACTCGGTCTACGAGCGCATCCTTCAGCACAGTCAAGGCGCCGCGGTTGAGCGCTGGCTTGAGATAGGCGGTTGCCGCCGAATGCCGCCTGCCATTCTTGACTGTCAGCTGGCGGATGCCGAACCCTTCCATGTCTTCGGCGTTGAAATCCTCGCAGCGCCGGTACTGCAGCGATTCGGCGGCCGCGATGAAGACGTCGCACAAGGGGTTGTAGGAGGTTGGATCGATGACGCAAAGGGGACCGGCATTGCCGTGGAACGGTGAGGCGGTCCATGCCAGGTTGTTCTCAGCGCGCAGGAAATAGGGCATCACCTCGCCATAGGACCACCCCGCATTGCCGAGATCGGACCATTCGTCGTAGTCGCCTGGGTGGCCGCGCATGTAAACCATGCCGTTGATGGAACTGCTGCCGCCGATCAGCTTGCCGCTCGGCAGATAGATCATTCTGCCGCCTGCCTTCGGCTGGGCCTGCGACTGGAAGCGCCAGTTCAGCCTCGGGTGGCGAAAAAGGCCAACAAGGCCCATCGGCACATGAACGAGAGGACTTCGGTCCGATCCACCTGCCTCGATCAGACAAATGCTCACGCCGGGCTTTTCGGACAGGCGGTTGGCCAAGGTACAGCCGGCGCTGCCGGCACCAACAATGACGTAGTCAAACACTTCATCAGTCGACTTGGCCGGCATGGTGAGGACCCGTTCGTTGGCAGAAATCGGTTGGGATCAACTGATCTCATTGAGGTATTTGAAGTTTTCGGTAACGGCGCGATGGTGTCCGATCAGCACGGCCTCGCCCGCCTGGTCATAGGCGACCTCGTCGATCACCAGCACCGCGAAGTCGCCGCTGCGGTTGAGCGTGGCGCGGTCGGCGTCGGTGGCCAGAGCCGCCGACAATTTCTCGCGCTGGGCACTAATACGGATGCCGTATTTCTCCAGAAAATAGATGGCAAGCGTGGGTGGTATGTCCTGCTCGGAGCGGATGTCGGGGGCAAGCTTGGCCGGGAAGATCACCGTGTCATGCATCACCGGGGCGTCGTCGACCAACCTGATGCGTTCGAACTGATGCACGTCCTCATCAGGCTTGAGGCTGAGCACCTCCTGCTCGCGCCTGTCTGCCTTGCGTCTCAGATAGCCGAAAACCTTGGCGCGTGAACGCGCCAGCGTGTCGCCCGGTCCATGCAGGCGAAAATAGTGGAAGCTGTCCTGCAGCCGAAGCTGCGGTATCCGTCCGGTGACCACGGTCCCGGTTCGGGGACGTCGCGCGATCAGTCCGTCCGTGGCCAGGTCGGCCATGGCTCGCCGTACCGTTCCCACCGCAACGCCAAGCATCTGAGCCAGCGAACCCTCATTGGGCAATAGCGATCCCGGCGGCCACGTGCCGCCGGAAATCATTTCCATGATTTCACGCCGGATCTGCTCATGCAGCGGAATGGCCTTCACCCGGGCAATGGCAAGTTTCGCCGCAGCGGGCTGAGAGCCCGACGAATCATTGCCGGGCGCATCCATTGCCATGCGGCGCGACAATTCGAGCTTGCGACGCATCTCACGCTGGCGGTCCATCAATCTCTCCCTGTTCTCCGATCAATTCTATATAAAAATCACAGAGGCGTCAACAGCCGCTCGTTCCTGCTTGCAACTCCGATGTTGGAATAAATCAAATGAAAACAATGATATCACTGCATTTCCGTGAATGTGTCTACGGGAAATGGTTGGCGATTGACAAATTCTATAAATAATAGTTATTTCAGCGCGGGAACGCGAGACAAGCGTCATGACGATAAACGTCGCAGGCGATGGGATGACAAGCCAGCAAGCGCGCAGGCGATTTTGGCTGCGCTTTGGTGTCGTCTTGTCGACGCCGGTCTTGGTTGTCCCGCTTCTGGTGCTGCTTGTCCTGTTTTTCCTCGCGCCCCTGGCCCAGATGGTTTCGGCCAGCTTCAGCCTCCGCAGCGGGGAGGCCTCTTTGGCGCACTACATCCGCTTTTTCACCGATACGTTCTACCTGCGCGGAACCCTCACCACCTTTTGCGTCGCCGCCGAAACGACGCTGGTGTGCGTCGCGCTGGGTTATCCGCTGGCGCTTCTAATGGCGCGCGGAACGCCGCTTCAATCACGCATCCTCATGATTGCGACCATCATCCCGCTGATGGTCAATGTCGTTGTGCGTGCCTATGGCTGGACGATTATCCTCGGCCGAACCGGTGTCGTGAACACGAGTCTCGTTTCAATCGGTCTGATCGATCGGCCTTTGCAAATTCTCTACAACGAATTCGCCGTCGTGCTGGGTTCTGTACACGTCTTCCTGCCGCTCCTGGTGCTGCCGCTGCGCGCATCGATCGAAAAGATCGACCGGCGCACCGAGGAAGCGGCCAGCACGCTCGGCGCCAAAAGCTTCCAGGTCTTCTTGCGCATCACCTTGCCGCAAAGCTTGCCCGGCCTGCTCGCAGGGAGCGTCATGGTTTTTTCGCTGACCGCGAGTTCCTTCGTGATTCCAGCGTTGCTGGGCGGCGATTTCGTCAAGATGCTCGGGCCTCTTGCCGAAGAGCAGTTGCTCAGCGTCTTCGCCTGGGAGTTCGGCGCGGCGATCGCCGTCATCCTGACCCTGATGATCGGCCTCGTTGCCGGGCTGATTGCCGTTTTGGCCGGCAAGTTCATCCGAACCAGCAGGAGCTGATGGCATGAGCAAGTCAAAATCCATCCAGTCGTGGCTACTGACCGCACTCTTCGTCGGCTTCTTGACGGTTCCGATCTTGTTACCCGTCCTGATGTCCTTCTCCGACAGCGCGATCCTGAGCTTCCCGCCGAAAGGCTTTTCGCTGCGCTGGTATGCCAAGATCCTGAGCGACGGCGAATTTCTCACCTCCCTGTGGCTCAGCATCAAGCTCGGCTTGATGGCGACGCTGATCTCGCTTGCGTTGGGGACCTTGGCGGCGCTCGGCCTGAGACGGCTTCCAGCCGCCTACGGCGCGCCAGTGCGCTCTTTGGTGATGTCACCGATGGTGATGCCGACCCTGGTGACCGGCATCGCCTTGCTGCAGTTCTTCAACCGCATGCATTCGAGCGCCGCATTCACTCACCTGCTTGTCGGCCATGTGGTGATCACAGCGCCATATGTGGTGCGCACCGTAACCGCTTCCATCCAGCAGATGGCTCCCGCAATTGAGGACGCAGCCCGCACCCTCGGTGCGGGCCCGCTGTCATGCTTCCGGCATGTAACGCTGCCCCAGATAAGACCCGGCATTCTGGTCGGCGGCATCTTTGTCTTCATCCTGTCTTTCGACAACTATCCGGTCTCGATGTGGCTGGCCGACGCCCAAAACATGCCGCTGCCGCTCACCGCCTATCGCTATATCCAGAGGTTCTTCGATCCCACCGTCGCAGCCATCTCGACGGTCATGATCGTCATCTCGTTGGGCGCCGTGGTCGCCATGGAGCGCGTCGCCGGGCTGCAGAGCGCATGGAGCAGATAACCGCATGGTTTCAAAACACAATGAAGGGGAACGAGCATGACGAAAATGCCTTTAGACAACCTATCGCGCAGAACAGTCCTCAAGACAGGTGTAGCCGCGTCCGCCGCGCTGGTGGCGCCGAACCTGCTCGGCCGCAAGGCCTGGGCGCAGGGCAAGGAGATCTATGTCGGCATCTGGGCCGGCGCGCAAGGCGAATACATCGCCAAGCACATCGTGCCGCAGTTCGAGAAGGACTATCAGTGTAAGGTCTACCTCGAAGAGGGAAATACGCTCGGCCAGGTGGCCAAGGTACGGGCGCAAAGGCAAAATCCGCAATTCACGGTCATGTTCGTTGACGATTTCGCCGTCGACATGCTCAAGCAAAATGACCTGCTTGCGCCGATTCCGGTCGCCGACACCAACAACATCAAGAATGTCGATCCCCGCTACCTGCTCCAGGACGGTTATGGCGTCGGCATAGCGGTGTCGATTTCGGGCATGTTTTACAACCCGCAAACGACGAAGCGTCCGCAAAGCTATGCATCGCTATGGCAGCCGCAAAACAGCAAGAACATCACCTTGTCGAGCATCAAGACCACCGGCGGCCTGCATTTCGTGATTGCCGCAGCGGCGGTCGCGACCGGCAAGCCCTTGCTGGAGGCCCAGTACCATCCCGATCAAGGCTTCAAGAAGCTTGCCGAACTGGCGCCGAACGTCCTCAATCAATTCACCACGCCTTCGCAGGCCGCCAGTCTCGTTGCACAAGGCGAGGCCGGCATTGGCGGGCTGGCCTATAGCAAATGGGTCTACAGTTATACCCGACAGGGCGCGGCCGTCGATATGACCTATGCGGAGGAGGGTTCGTTTCCAGGTGTCAACGCGCAGGTGCTGGTGAAGAATGGTCCAAATCAGGATCTCGGCGTCGCCTTCATGGATCGCATGCTCGATCCAGCGGTCCAAAAAGCCATCTCGGAGTTCGCGCTGACAGCGCCGACCGTCAAAGACATCAAATTCGATGACGAAATCCTCAAATACATTCCCTACCCGCCCGAAGAACTCGACAAGCGCGGTATCAAAGATCCCGACTGGGCCTACCTGAACAAGGTCCGCGGTGACTGGGTCGAAGAGTGGAACCGCATCTTTTCGTAACATATCGCCCGCAAGTCGCAGGTGGCGGGCTCAGCCCGCCATTCCTCGCACCCACCCCTTTAGAGGATGAGCCATGCCCGAACCCGAACGAGACAACAGCAAGATGACCGCCTGGATCCATGAGAGGAGCTGGCCGCAGATCGAGGCCTTCCTCAAGGCCGGCCACGATACCGCGCTGGTGCCCATCGGCGCCACCGAACAGCACGGGCGCCACATGCCGCTCATGGTCGATACCGCATGGGCGATCGCGACTTGCGAGGCGACGGCGGCCCTGGTGGACGTGCTGATCGCCCCGCCTCTTCATCTTGGCTGGTCGAGCCATCACATGGGCTATCCCGGCTGCATCACATTGCGGCCCGAAACGCTCACGCAAGTGGCCGTCGATATCGGCCAAAGCCTGGCCTATCATGGCTTCAAGCGGATCGTCTTCGTCAACGGCAACCGCATCGCCAACCTGCCGCCGCTCGATATCGCCGCCGCCAAGCTGCGTGGCGAGACAGGCGCCTTCATCGCGGTCGCCGATGTCAGCCAGCTTGCCAAGGAAGAATTCAACGCCATCAACGAATCGCCGCCTGGCGGCCTCGGCCATGCCGGCGAGTCCGAAACCTCGTTGATGCTCGCCTACCGTCCCGAACTGGTCGACATGAGCCAAGCTGTCACCGCGACCTTGCCGCCGCGGCGATGGGCGCCGCATGTCAGTTCGGAAACGCGCCTCGATGGCAACCGCATCAACATACCGCACGATGTCGATACCTTCACCGCATCCAACCGACAAGCAGGCGGCACGATGGGCGATGCCAAGGCCGCAACCGCACAAAAGGGCAGGGCCATGATCGACGCATTCGCTCGCAATCTCGCGGCGTTCCTGACCGAGGTGTCGAAGCGGCCGGTCACGTTGAAGCCGCTTAGCGTCCCCCTCTAGCCGGAGAAGCCCGATGTCTGCGGATCTCGAGCTGCGCAAGGTTACAAAGCGCTATGGCAACGTCGTCGCCGTCGACGGCATCGACCTTTATGTCGAGCACGGAAACCTCGTGTCCTTCCTCGGTCCCAGCGGCTGCGGAAAGACCACCACCTTACGCATGATTGCCGGTTTGACCCAGGCCAGCGCGGGCGAGATCTTCGTCGGCGGCGAGCCGATCAATCGCAAGCCCGTGCACAAGCGCAATGTCGGCATGCTGTTTCAAAGCTATGCCCTGTTTCCGCACATGAAGGTGGCGCAAAACGTCGCCTTCGGCTTGAAGATGCGCGGCATGAGGGGCGCAGCCTTGGAGCGCGCGGTGGACGCAGCCATGGACAAGGTCGGCCTGCTCGCCATGAAAGGCCGCTATCCCGACGAATTGTCCGGCGGCCAGCAGCAGCGCGTGGCGCTGGCGCGTGCCTTGGTCATCGAACCAGCCCTCCTGCTTCTCGACGAACCGCTAGGCGCGCTCGATCGGCAATTGCGCCAGTCCATGCAGATCGAGCTGAAGGCGCTGCAAAAAGCGCTGCAAATTACCACCATCGTCGTCACGCATGACCAGGAAGAAGCGCTTGTCTTGTCGGACAAGATCTCGGTCATGAACGATGGTCGTATCGAGCAGTACGCACCGCCAGGAACACTCTACCGCCAGCCGCAGACCGCATTCGTGGCGCGTTTTTTAGGAACCACGAACGCCTTCGAAGGTCGTGTCGTCAGGTCCAATGCCGAACGGATTGTGGTCGATGTCGGGGGAAGATCCGTCATCGCCTTGCCCAATGCAAATTTCTCGGCCGGCTCGAAGGTGCTGGTTGCCGTGCGCCCACAAGACATCGATATCTCCTGGTCGCCGCAAAGCGGTACCGAGGGCGAAAACAGCATCGCGGTTAGATTGAAGGACAAGCTGTTTCGCGGCAACGAGTCGGACTACATTTTCACCTGTGATGAAGGACTTGCCTTCATCGCCTCCCAATCGAACCGGACCGCAAACACCGCGCCCAACGACCGGATCGACCGGGCGACGATCAGTTTTCCTGCCGCGGCCACGCGCATCGTGGCGCTTTGATCGCAGCCGTCCCCCGTCCAGCCGTACCTACCCGGCCAGCAAGAAAGATCGACATGACCACACCCCCCGCCGCCTGGAAGATCGATCTCAGAAGCGATACGTCGACACGCCCTTGCGCCGCCATGCTCGAACGCATGCTGCACGCGTCGGTCGGCGACGAGCAGATCGCCGAGGATCCCACCACGCGAGAACTTGAAGAACGCGTCGCTCACGAGCTGGGCCATGAACGTGCGATCTTTCTTCCAACCGGGACGATGTGCAATCAGATCGCCTTGCTGGTTCACTGCCGGCCGGGCGACGAGATTATCTGTTCGCGCCTGGCGCATGTCTTCACCTCCGAAGGTGGTGGTGCAGCAGCGCTTGCGGGCGCGTCGATCCAGGCCATCGACACCAGAAACGGCATCTTCAGCGCCGATCAGGTGAGCAAGGTGGTGCGGCCACTGCGCGATCGCTCGCCGCGCAGCCGCGTGACCGTCATCGAGCAAACCTCCAACCGCGGCGGCGGTGCCGTCTGGCCCCTGGATGTCGTTGAAGCGATACAGGAAGTGGCCCGCTTGCACGGTTTGGCAGTTCATATGGACGGCGCGCGCCTCTTCAATGCCGCTGTCGCCGCCGGCCTCAAGGTGAGCGCTTTCGCTCGCGGTTGCGACAGTGTCTGGGTCGATTTCACCAAGAGCCTGGGCTGTCCATTCGGGGCTGTGCTGGCCGGTTCGGCCGGCTTCATCGCCCAGGCATGGCGATGGAAGCACCGTCTCGGCGGAGCGATGCGCCAGTCCGGCTTCATGGCCGCGGCGTGCCTTTATGCGCTGGACAACAATATCGAGCGGTTGGACGAAGACCACGGCAAAGCGCGGCGGCTTGCCAACATTGTCGAAGGCCAGGCCGGCATCAAACTGGCCTTTCCCACCGTCGAGACGAACATGGTTTTTGTCGACCTGTCCGAAACCGGTGTTTGTGCCGAAAGCCTCTTGAGTGAACTGGCACGCGATGGGATACGCTTTTCCTTAGAGGGCGAAAGCCTTTTACGCGCCGTCACTCACATCGACGTTTCCCACGACGATATCGAGGTCGCAGGCAAAGCGCTGATTTGCGCCGTTGAAGATATTCAGCAACGAACAAGGCGTTCTGCACTTGTGCACACGCCTGTGCGACAGCACGTTTGAAAAACGCCGTGTGAAAGGCGCCATCGCGTGCTGGCAGCTCTTTGTGCTGCTTGCAGCCGCGCCGCCATAGAAGCTGACTTGCTGCCGTCAAAAGGAGGCCCGAGCTGAGCGAAGGGCCTGCTCAAGAAGTTCCAGCCGATCCTGGCCCCAGAAAAGCTCGCCGTCCAGAACATAGGACGGCGAACCGAAGACGCCGTCGTCTATCGCGCGGATCGCGTTGTGGCTGTAGCTATCGCCAATCGTCGAAGCCTTCGCCTGTTGCAAGGTGGGGGCAACGTCGGCGCCAACGCCGGCGATGCAGTCGCAGACCACGGCTTCATCGGAAATGTCGCGGTTTTCAACCCAACAAGCGCGCATGATCGAATAGACGAAATCGGTAGCGCGAGCACCTTGCGCGGCCAGCACCATTGCGGTGCGATCTGCCAGTTCAGGTGATGTTGGAAAGTGTGTCGGATTGGGCACCAGCGCAATGCCGCGATGTTGGCTCCAGCGCCGCAGTTCCAGAATTCGGTAATCTTTGCGCACCTGTGCACGTTGCGCCACCGGCACGCCGCCCGTCGCCGAAAACACGGCCTGGAGCGGCATTGGATAATGTTCGAGATCGAGCTGAAATTCTCTCGCCAACAACACGACCTTGGCGTGGCCGAGATAGGCAAAAGGACTGATGCAGCTGTAGTAGTATTTGAGCTTTCTGGTCATGGCCTTCCTTTCACTATTGCGCCGGCGTTTCCTGCCTAAGCCAGGGCGTAGGTCTTGTTTCCTGGAAACGGCATGGTCGCGGTATAGATCGAACCCGACTGTGCGTCCGTGATGAACAGCGTCGGGCTGCCGTCGGGAGCGAAGGCGGCCGTTGTGGACAGCCCCTCGCCAGGCAGCTCGATGAAATGGGTGCAACGGCCTCGACTGCTGAAGCGAAAGACACCAATGCCGGGTTGTGCGACGACAAGACCGCCTTCGGCGTCGAGAGCCAATCCATCCGGCCCGAAACCGCCTGGCATGTTGGCGAAGACGCCCACACGCGCAACCGCGCCCGTTTCGTCAAGCTGCAGGTTCCACACCGCGTTGGCGCGGGTGGCGCTGACGAAAATCTGCGATTCGTCCAAATTGGCGACGATGCCGTTCGGGCCCGGAACATTGGCCAGCAGCTGTTCGGGCCTGCCACCGCAGCGCCACCGGTAGACGCAGCCGTCGGCATTGGCGAGGCTGCTTTTCTTCTGGTCGGTGAAAAGCAAATCGCCCGACATGGTGAATGCGAGGTCGTTGCAGGCGACGAGCGGACCAAACGAGGTCTCGGTTAACAAAGGCTCGGCCGAGCGCGTGCGCCGGTCTACCTTCATGAGGCCGATGACATTGTCACTCAACACGAGCGAGCCGTCACGCTCGACCTCAAGCCCCTTCGGGCGGCCGTCATAGCGGCAGATCTCCAACCACCGCCCCGCGCCGTCGATGCGCAACACGCGACTATGGGGAATATCCACGACATAAAGATTTCCCTCGCGGTCAAAGCGCGCGCCTTCAAGATAGCTGTCAAACGACTGACCAAGATAGGGCCGGCCGAAGCTGGGATGGACCTGGCGCAGCTGCGCCGGCATGGCGGTGAACAATTGTGCGTACAAATGTTGGGGTGTCGGTGTCATGCCGGTCTATCCGTCTTGCTTGTATGGTCGGCGGCGAGAAAGTCGAAATCGTGCGGGTAGGGGGTGAGATTGTCGTGGCCGGCAGCTGTCACCACCACGCAGTCGGAGTGGCGAAAGCCGCCGACGCCGTCCTTGTAAAGGCCAGGTTCAACGGTGACGACCATGCCCGGCTGCAAGATCTCTTGGCTGCCGATGTCGATATAAGGCCGCTCGCGCTCCTGCAGGCCGACAGAATGGCCGACATGGTGGCGCCAATGGTCTTCAAAGCCAAGCTTGCGTGCGCGCTCACGCACCATCCGGTCAATCTCCGCCACCGCGACGCCGGGCCTGACCATGGCAAGGGCATATTCCTGCAGCTCGATACCGTGTGCAAAAAGGCTGCGGTAGGCCCTCGAGGCTGTGGCGCAGGTCATGGACCTTTCGATGTCGCAATAATAACCGCCAATATAGGCGGCGACCTTGGAGATCAGCGGATCGCCCGGGGCCAAGATTGGGTCGAGCAGGATGTGGGCGTGAACGGCAGTGCCGGCGGCACCGACTTGCCCGCCGAAAGAAGCCGAAATCTGTGCCGGCCACGCCATTGCCGTTCGATTGCAAAATGCGGCGCGAAACCGCCGCATCGCCCGCGCGGTGGCGACGCCGCCGATGGCACTCTCGCTTGCACCCGCCACGATCGCATCCTGAAGATAGGCTTGCGCCAGCAGCGCCCAGTCGCCGGCATGGCGAATCAGCTCGATCTCCTCGGGCGACTTCACCATGCGCAGCTTGTCGACAAGGTCGCGCTCGACAACGCAATAGGCGCACACCGTGTCGGCAAGCCTTGGCCCGTGATAACCGAAGGGGCTGTGGTAACCCTTCGATTCGATGACCAAACGGCGATGCCCCAGATCAGAAAGAAGCATGCCCAAAAGCCGCATGGGATGCGTCAAGCCGGGATATTCCGGATAGCTGACAACGGTGGCTTCGATCGCTTGAGCGGTCGCGTCGGCGGCGCGTAGCTGGGGCGCAAACAAGGTTGTTGTGCCGTCGCGGTTGGCGATCACAGCCACAGGGCGCTCGGTGTTCGTGGTTGCCCAGCCTGTGAGATAAGCGATCGTCACGGCCGAAAAGCCGACGAAGGCATCACCGCCGAGATCGGTCAGCGCGGCGGCGACACGCGCGCGGCGGCGACGTATTTCGCCGGCGCTTGGGCCAAGCGGCCGATCGGCGCTCAGCTTTTCTTCCAGTGAGCAAATGAGGTCGGATAGGCTCATCAAGCGCTCGCTTCACGTCGCCTGTGCCAGCCCCGATTCACGCCAGCGTCGCATGATCGCCAGACTCTGTTCGAACCCCGTTTTCATCGGTGTCGGTTCGGGCAGGCCGAAATCGGTGCGCAGCCGCGCAGTGTCGTAGCGCCATACAAGGCCGGCCGTACCAGGCTCTAGTCTGGCCTTGAAGCCGGGCGCAAGCTCTTCAAGAACCGCCATGCTTTCAGCCATGGTACGGATCTCGCCGCTGGTGTTGTAGACGTCGAGGCCGGTATGCGGCGCGTCGATGCCGCGCTCGAAAATAGTGGCTATGTCTTCAATGTACTGCCAGTTGACGATGTCGTCGCCGCAGGGAACGGCCATCGGCCTGCCGTCGAGGGCGTTTTCGAACATCTCGTAGCCGAAAGCCTTGCCGCGACGCTTGCCAGGACCGTAACCTTGGCAAATGCGAAAGCCTATCGTCTCGACACCGTGATGCGCGCGATAGTAGGTTGCAAGCCGTTCCATGGTGGATTTGGTGATGCCGTAAAGCGTCGCAGGATAATGCGGCGCGTCATCGGAGACGACAGCATCAGGCCCGCCGTGCCGCCGGGGCGGCCCAAAGACGCTGGAGGCGCTGGCAAAAATCACACGCCGCGTCTTGAAGATGCGGGCTGCCTCCAAAACGTTGGTCATGCCCCCGACGTTCTGGCTCATGGTGAAATGGCTGTTGCGCTCAGCGATCGGCGGCAGAACGCTCGCCAGATGGATGATGGCATCGGGCCGGTGGTCGGCGACAACAGAAACAAACTCCGTCGCACAGCTCAGGTCGCCGACGATCCAGGAGATCTTGTCGCGCGCCTGCGGTCCGCAGATCAGCTCCAGATCGGCAAAGCCGGTGCGGGTGTCAAACAGCACCACATCCTTGCCGCGCGCCAGCAGGCGACGTGTGAGATAAAGCCCGATTTGGCCAAAGCCACCGGTGATGACGTACATTCTAGCATCCGTTTGCAGGTGTTGCGGAAAACGCGTGTTCGCTCAGCAGCCGGCCGAGGCCGGCGAGCGGCTGGCAAAGACCCATGCGCATCAGTATTTGCCAGATGGTCGCGGACGTGCTGGTGATGACCGGCTTGCCCAGGTCGCTCTCAAGCTGCTCGATGAACTCCAGCGAGCGGATACCCGTGCAGCTCACGAACACGGCGTCGCACTTTTCATGTCTGCTGCGGCGAACCCACAGCGCAACTTCTTCCGGCCCCAGATGTTGCGCCATGCCCGAATCGACGAACTCCTCACCGCCCACGACCGGCACTTCGAAGCCTTCGTCACGCAGGAATTGCGCTTGCAGGTCGTTGAACGCCTTCTGGTAGGGGGTCACCAACGCCACTTTCGTAGCGCCGACATGACGCAGCGCCTCGACGCTGGCATCCATCGTCGTGACCGCAGGCAGGCCGGTGCGTTGGTTGATGTCGGCGAGCAGCGCCTTTGTGCCGTAGAAGATGCCGCCCATCGTGCAATGGTAGACGATCACATCGAGATATTGCAGCGGCAGCAGGTCGAGCGCCGTCATGAAATGGGTGTTCATCGCCTTCATGTTGTCGGCATCGATCGGGCCGGTGCGGGCCATGCGTGACACGTGGCACGTGATGCCGTCCGGCAGATAGCGCGGAAACAAGGGCTCAGTCAGATGATCGAGCTGGGGAATGATGATGCCGATCCGTCCGCGCCAGGCGATCGTCGCGCGCGCAAGCGGGGTGGAGGCATTGATGGTTGCGGTGCCGCAATGCTCCATAATCAGAACCCCTCGCGCGCCGGTGTGGGTGCATTCTCGTCGTCGAGGAGCCGGCAGTCGGCCGGATGCCAGAAAAGCTCGACCTCAGCACCCGCCTGGAGAGTCGGTGTACCGAAACGGTTGAATTGCTTGACGGCAAGCATATGCCCGCTACCAAGGCGCACCGTATAGGTCGTTACGGAGCCGAGATAGAGCACGTCTGCAATGCGCCCGCGTGCGACGTTGGTGTCTGGCTCAGCTTGGCCGATGCTGATCTTTTCGGGCCGTATGGCGATGCTCGCCGCCATGCCCCGAGGCAGCGACCGGTCAAGCCTGACCGTCAAGCCGCAGCCTTCGACGGCTATGCTGCCGCCGTCATCGACAGTGCCTTTGAGGACGTTTGTCTCGCCCAGGAAGCTTGCCACAAAGGACGAACGCGGGTCCTCGTACAGCTCCTGCGGCGTGCCAAGCCTGACGATCTCGCCGCGATCCACCACCGCGACGCGGTCGGACATAGCCAGTGCTTCCTCCTGATCGTGCGTGACGAAGATCATCGTCGTGCCCAGCGTCTTGTGGATGCGCTGAAACTCCAAAAGCATCTGATTGCGAAGGGTCTTGTCGAGGGCGCTAAGCGGCTCGTCGAGAAGCAGGACCGAGGGGCGAAAGGCAAGGGCGCGTGCGAGCGCGATACGCTGTTGCTGGCCGCCCGAAAGCTGCGAAGGCAGTCTGTCGGCCATCGCCTTGAGATGGACGAGCTCGAGCAGTTCGTCGACGCGGTTGTCGATGTCGGCCTTGTTCCAGCGCAGGTTCCTAAGCGCGAAGGCGACATTTTCGAACACGGTCAGGTGGCCGAACAGGGCATAGTTTTGAAACACGATACCGAGCCGGCGCTTGTGCGCCGGAACCCCGCTCATGGCGCGCTCGCCTACGTAGATCTCCCCCTGCGTCGGCAGCTGAAAGCCGGCGATCAAGAGCAGGATGGTGCTCTTGCCCGACCCGCTTGGGCCCAGCAGAGTCAGGAACTCACCCTCGCGCACGCTGAGCGAAAGGTTCTTGATTGCGTCGAAGCTGCCGTAGCGCTTCGTCACGCCTTCCAGTCTGAGCACAGCTTTTTGTTGGCCGTTCATGAATTCCACCGAATGCATAGTTTCAGGGTTCGGATGCCGAGCTGGCATGACAGCGGTCGCGGGGCACGTCACGCATGCGGCAGCCTCCTCGACTTGCGCACCTGCAACATGCCCTGCAACAGCTGGATAAGCAGGACGAGCACGATGGTGACGGCGACCAATATCGTGGAAACCGCAGCGATCGTGGGGTCGATTTCCTGCAGGCTGTCCCACATCTTCTTCGGCAGCGTCCTGGCCCTCATTCCGCTGACGAACAGCGCGATCAAAAGTTCGTCGAATGAGTGGAGAAAAGCGAAGAAGGCGCCGGTCAGAACGGCTGGCCTGATGGCCGGCAGGATGACCCGCAGCATGGTGCGCAAATGTCCGGCAGCGAGGCTGTGGGAGGCGCGTTCGAGGTTGGGGTCGAAATTGGTCAGCGCCGACACCAATACCACGGTGGCGAGCGGCAAGGCGCCGATCATATGGCCCAGCACCACCGCGACGTGGGTGCCGATCAGGCCGAGCTGGGAAAACACAAAGCCGACCGAGATCGCCACGATGATCGAGGGCACGATCATGGGGGAGATGATGAGGCCATAAAGGAAAGCAGCCGCGCGCGAGCTCGAACGCGTAATGCCCAAGGCAGCGGGTGCGGCCAACACCATGGTGAGAAACGCTGTGGCCAGCGCAATCAGCACGCTGTTGCATGTCGCTTCCATCCAGTCGGCGCTGGTGAAATATCTGACGTACCAGTGGAAGGTGAAGCCGGCCGGAGGAAAGACGAAATAGGTCAGCGGATTGACCGACAGCGGCAGCATGACGAAGACCGGCACGATCAGAAACGCCAAGACGCCTGCACCGACCACCGCGGGCACGAAGCGCCATACCGGATCAACCAGGCGATCGAGGGTATGAGTTAAAATATTCTCGCGAACGCGGCGGTTGGCGATCCTGGTTTTGCTGTTGTCTCCGCCAACAATCGCCAGGCCGCCGACAAACCGATTGACCATGAACAGGCCAACGAGGCTCAAGACAAGCAGAATGACGCTCAATGCAGCGCCCAGCCCCCAGTTCAGCACACCGACCTGATAGGCAATCATATTGGCGATCATCGTCTCGCGCGGGCTGCCGAGCATGGCCGGCGTGATAAAAAACGCCAGGCACATGACGAACACGAGAATGCACCCGCAAAAGACCCCCGGCATGCTGAGCGGCAGATAGACGCGCCGGAAGGCGGTGAACGGCGGCGCAGCGAGGCTTTCGGCCGCATGCACCAGGCGCGGATCGATGCCGCGCATCACGCTGTACAAGATCAAGATCATGTAAGGCAGCAGCACGTGGACCATGCCGATGAGGACGCCGAAACGATTGTAGAGCAGTCGCAACGGCTCTTCGATGATGCCGCTCTGCAACAGGACAGTGTTGACGATACCTTGCCAGCCGAGCAGAAATATCCACGCGTAGGTCCGCACCAGCATGCTGGTGAAAAACGGAATCATGACAAAGATGAGCAGCAGGTTGGCGACCCGCCGCGACGCCGTGGCCAGCAAATAGGCGGCAGGATAGCCGAGGACCAGGCACAGCACGGTAACTTGCGCCGATATTTCGAAGGTGTTCCACAACACGCGCGCATAAACTGCGCTGTCGAACAGTTCACGGTAGTTGCCCAAGCCGGGTCTTGGCTCCAGCAGGCTCAAAAGCAACATCTGCATGACGGGCAAGACGTAGAAGGTGATGAGGAAGGCCGCCGCTGGCCATACGGTCAGCGGCAGAACGCCGGAGATCGCGCGCACCTTGGCGCGCCATCGCGCAGCATTGTTTGGCGCGATCCTGGACACTAAAGCAGCGCCTCGGTGCAGATTTCGACCCATTTGTCGCGATTTTTCTTCCACCACACCTCGTCCTTGGCAAACGCCTTGTCGCGGTTGGCGGGATAGGTAACCAACTTTTTGGCGATCTCCTCGTCGATCAGATCATAGGCGCGAGGATTGGTTGGAGCGTAGTTGGCAAGCCGTGCCATTTCGGCCTGCGCTTCGGGCGTGCTGGCATGGGCAATGAACTGCATTGCCGTATCCGCGTTGGCCGCACCTTTGAGCACGAACCACAGATCAAAGGTATAGCGATTGCCTTCCCATACAACGCGAACCGGCGCGCCACTATCGGCCAGCATCTGCTGGCGGCCGGTAGGACCAAGCGCCATGACCACTTCGCCCCCGGCCAGCATCTGCCCTGGCTGGGCCGGATTGTCCCACCAAATCACGTCATCCTGGATCGATTTGAGCTTTTCGGCCGCTGCTTTCAGATCCAGGCTTTTGTAGACCTCGTCCTTGGGAATACCCATGGCGATCGCGGCGGCTTCGGGAAGCGGGTGAGCAGCCACGCCGCAACGTGGCAAGGCACGTTTGCCGGGAAACTTCTCGACATCCCAGAAATCCTTCCATGACTGTGGCTGAGGACCGCCGTCCGGAAACGCCTTGGTGTTGAAGGCCATGCCGTCGGTATAGTAGATCGTGCCAACGCCATGCGATTTCTTGGTTTCTTGCGGCATCGCCGTAAGATCTTTCTTGTCGAAATACTGGTAGTCGATGGGCAGCCACAGATCCTGATCAAGACCGAGCAAGTAAAATGTCTGGTTCGTCGAGGCAATATCGATCGCGGGATGGCCCGATTCCACCTGCGCGCGCAACCGCTCAATCTGCGGGCCGGTATCTTCTCGCACCCGCACGCCGGTCTTGTTGGCGAAAGTGTCGAAATAAGCCGCCCGTTGAGCATCCTGATATGTGCCACCGAAGCCGACCACATTCAGCTCCTTGCCGTCCGATTGGGCGAAGCTCGGATAAAGGCAGATCGTAGCGGCGGCAGCGCAGCCGAGAGCGAACCTGCAAGCATTTCGAATGCGCATATCGAGATGTGACATGTGAAGTTCCCCTGTTTGAACGCTGCCCTTCGTGGCAGCGATTGCCATATTTAACTATCCTTTATAGAAATCAGCAAGCGGAATGTTCCCCGCCAGGATTGATTTCGAGCCTTTCTCAGCTTCGCAGATGTCAAGAATGACCAGCATGTAGATGCGGATCATATCGAGATAGTCGCTTATCGCGACCCTCTCGTCGGGCATGGTGTTGAATTTGCCGCCCGGGCCGCATACGACGCCTTCGATGTCGAGCTGGCTCGCCAGATGGGCGGCGTCGGTTCCAAAAAAACAGCAAGGACGGATTGCTCCTGTCGGCTGTTGGGTCCCCCGCACGGCGGCATAAGACCGGTTTAGGGCTTTGACGATGCGCGCGTTTTTGTCGACTTCGAAGGGCGGCACGCCGTTGTGTTCTTCCGGGACAAGCACCGCTCGCAATCCGCGGTAACGCTTTTCCAGCTTGTCAAGCACGGCGCGGATTTCAGCAAGCACGGTCTCGACGTTCTGGCTTGGGGCATAGCGAGCCGCGCCCTTGATCTGGCAAAAATCAGCGACTTGCGGTGGTCGCCGATCGTTGAATTCGCGCCCAAGCGCGCCATGGATGACGCCTATATTGACCCGGTTGATGTCCTGGTGCTCTTGCGTGCGCGCACCGTCAAAGACCATGGAGCTAAGCGTCGGGACCACCTCGCAGGCGGCCGCGATCGCATCGACCGCTTCCTCTCGCTTGGACATATGACGCGTCACACCCGTCAGCTCTATGGTGAACTTCACCGACCCGGCATGCGTTGTCATCGCCGCCAGGTCGGTCGGCTCCGAATTGACGAAATAGTCGGCGCTGATGCCTTGCTTGATGGCCTCGCGGGTGCCGATGCCGCTTTGGAGTTCGCCGACCACGAAGGTGAGGATGACGTCACCCTTAAGCTTCACGCCGGCCTCGATCAGGGTCTTGAGGGCGCAAAAATAGGCAGCGTCACCGGCCTTCATGTTGGAAACGCCGATGCCGTAGATGAATTCATCGTCGATGACGCCGCCCCAGGGATCGACCGTCCAGCCCTCACTGACAGGATTGGTGTCGAGATGGCCGTTGAACAGCAGCGATGAACCGCCGCCCGAACCGCGCAACACGCCGATGGCGTTGTGCCTGTCGCCTGGCACCGGATGGAGCTTTGCGTCCATGCCCAGCTCTTGCATGCGCTCGCTCATCCAAAGCGCAAGCTCGCGCTCGCCTGCGGTCTGTGTGCGGCTGTCGTGCCTGACCATGTCGCGCAAAAACGTGAGGCTCGCCTCGATATCGAGCGATTCAACAATGGCAGTGCGGTCAAGCATGAAAATTTTGCCTTTTCAATCTTCTCGGGTGTCTCATTGCTTCCAACGCTTTTATATATCCTGTATAGAAAAAGCAAGCTGGTCTGAAAGCGCGGCTTGCGCTACGACAAGACATGTTGGCGCCGAGAACGGCGCCGGCTATTGAAGGAGAGGCAAATGGCGATCGCACGAGGCTTGGACGAAGACGGCGTTTCTCTTCGCGTGCGGCCCTCGCCGCTTTATGAGCAGATAAAAGAAGAGATCCGCCAACGCATCGGCGCCGGCATCTGGCCTACGGGCACAGTCCTTCCGAGCGAAAACGACCTGGCGTCTTCATTGGGGGTGGCGGTCGGCACGGTGCGTCGCGCGCTGAAGGATCTGGCAATCGATGGCATCGTGGCGCGGCGACCGAAAACCGGAACGGTCGTGACAGGCCGCACGCCACACCATCGCCTGGAGATGTGTTTCCGCTATTTCCGCCTGCACGGCCCCGGCGATTCCTTGCATACATCCCATAGTCGGGTGATCAGCTTCGAGCGCAGACCCGCCTCGCGGGAAGAGACAGTACGCCTCGAACTGGGCGACGGTGCCGAAATCTGTCGCGTGAGGCGTGTCCGCCTCGTCGATACACAGCCGATCATGTGGGACGACATCATGTTGCCGGGCACTCTCGTGCCCGAAATTCGCACCGCCGACGATCTGCCAGCAGCTCTGTCCAGCTATCTGCTGGATCGCCATGGAATGCGCATCACCGCTCAGCGCGAAAAACTTTCCGCCGACCTGGCCAACAGCGATGACCGGCGCTTTCTGGAAAAGAAGGGGCAGTTTGCCGTTTTGGTGATCGACGCCGTCTCGTTCAATCATCTGGGGCGCCCGCTGATGAGCTCACATCATCGCGCCGTTACCGGCAGCTTCAAATACATCAATGAGGTCAGCTGAGCCCGAGGCCTCTCCGATCCGCTTCGGCTGCCCTTTCGGGCCTTGGCCGCACAACCCGTAAGCGCCCGTGGAAACGTGAACGCCAACCAATGAGTGCAAAATGAAATCTGGCAGCTTGGAAGTTTATTATTGGACGACGCCGAACGGGCACAAAATCACCATCATGCTGGAGGAATGCGGGCTCGATTACACAATCGTTCCCGTCAATATCAGCAAGGGCGAACAGTTCGAGCCTGCCTTCTTGAAGATCAGCCCGAACAACCGCATACCCGCGCTGGTAGACCATGTCCCGCCCGGCGAAGGCGGACCTGTTTCGGTCTTTGAATCGGGAGCAATCCTGCTTTATCTGGCGGAACGATGCGGCGGCCGCTACGCTGGATCGTCTGTTGGCGAGCGTTATCAAGTCCTCCAGTGGCTGATGTGGCAGATGGGCGGCCTTGGCCCGATGGCCGGCCAAAACCATCACTTTGCGCACTATGCGCCGCAAAAGATTCCCTACGCCATCGAACGCTACATCCGTGAAACCGCGAGACTGTACGGTGTCTTGGATCGCCGGCTCACGACGTCACCATTTATCGCAGGCGACGACTACTCGGTTGCCGATATTGCCTGCTACCCATGGATACGCTCCCATCAAAGACAATCGCAGGCGCTGGAAGACTTTCCCTCGCTACGGCGCTGGTTTGTCGAACTGTCGCAGCGGCGTGCGGTCAAACGCGCCTATGAGATCGCAGATGAAATAAACCAGGCGCCTACGGTATCGGAGCAGAGCCGGAAATTCCTGTTTGGACAAGCAGCCGCGGGAAGATCCGGCTCCTGACATTTGGTGAAATTTCATCGAAATCGGCCCCGATTGCATCGAAGCTGCGCTGCGCGCGGCCTGGTCGGCGTGGCCAAAGAGCGCTCGCATTGCGCTCAACCGGCGACAGCGTCTCAAGGCGCGCCCATCGATAGCACCGAACGGACGCAGTGGCGGCGCTCGGCAACGCGGCGCGGTTCGCGCTCGAAATCGACCAGATAGGGTTGGCTGCTGAGCAACTGAATACAATGCACCGAGCGGCTGCGGACGGACAGGAAACTTGCTTCGCAGTTGGCGCAGCATGATGTGCGCATGTTGCTGGTGCAAATGCGTGGACGACATTTGGCGGCAGCAAAGTTGCGGCGCGGGCCAGCCGCTCGTTTTCGCGCCGGGCGAGGCTGTCAACGTATCGAAACGGGTAGGCGGCGAATCGTTCCTCGATGGCGACTTCACGGGACAAGCCCTGCGATGCGCTGTCACGAGGAGTGGAATTGCTGCACCTTGCCGGCCATTTCCGCTATGAGCCCACGCGGCCGTACGGCCCAGCGCTGATCCTTGGTGACGGCTCCGAACTGACCCTGGCGAGGCTGACCGGCCCAGACTACGATTTTTCGACGTTGCAGCTGTAGGCTGCGCCGCAACCCGACCGCAAGGCGTTTCCCGTTTGGTTCCTGAAGCAAAAGCGGCGAGACTACAAAGCACAACGCCCGCCGCACGACGAGGCGCGGCGGGCGTCATTTAAGTGATCGACAAAACGGGAGGAGATGATTGTCGACCTATTCGTCAGTTTCCGGGAGGAGGTGGATCCCGACGAAATCCAATATACTCAGTGTATATCGTCCGAGGGATCGCTCCACTGTCTTTTTTGCATAGCAGCATTGCATTGTTGCGATGCAACATTCCCTTGAACGGGGTCGGACGGCACCGGCACGCCGGACGTAAAAAACGCATCAAGGCCGTCGCGCTGGCTTCGACACGTTACAAGTATGTGCTTTTGCGTTACGGCCTGTCTCGAAAGAAAAACTCAGGCGGACTCGCCGTCGAAGTTTACGCCAAAACCTGCTTCGATTGCAGTCTCGGCAATCATGGTGGTGAGTTCCGTGTCGGTCAAGTCACACCGGGGAACGGCCTTATGGATCGCATTCTTCGCGGCCGTGATAGAGATCGCTTTCGCGTCAGAGCGCTTCCGAAGATGGCCCAGGATCGTCTGCCGAACTTCCAAAGAGAGACGATTTTTCGGGTTCATCGCCACCTCCATAACAAGACATCTTATATCGGAGCGATGGCGAGTCCATACCAATCTGTTGCCTTGGGCCAGATCGCCATGGTTTGGCGTGCAAGCGCATTTTGCATGTCGTTTTGCTGGCAACAAAGCAAAGTCGTCGGTCATGCCACGACGGCGGGCGATCCAACCCAAAACATTCCTGTGACAGGGCCAGGACCGCTAAGTTTCACGGCCGTCGATGCCAGCCCTACGGCCGATCGGTGCCATCGATCCAAGCTCACCGATCGATAACCATCCAGTATTGGCAATGGCGACGGGCAGATGCCCGCGCTCGTCGTCACCGACGATGGCAATGTCATCGCGAAGCGTGGTGGCCCGAGCGCAGCTGCGCGGCACTGGGCGTGAATTCTCCACCGGGCCAAGGTCGTCGCCGAGCTTGTCCAAATCACGTCGCAGGCGGCCACCGATATCAATGTCGTGCGGGCGATTGTGGCTTGGAAGGACCGCCGCGGATGGCGAGTGTCGGTGGCTGTGCCGCTGGCGCGCTGCGGCTGACAAGGGAAGCTGCGCCGCGGTCTTTTTGCGATTGCCCGGTACAATCGATGGGTTGTTGACCGCGCCCTTGTCCGCCTTGCCCTTCGCGGCCTTCGTTTCCTGCCCGAGGGTCTGGGCGGGAACCAAAAGAATGGAGCGCGAGACAAGATGCAAAAGGCAGAACTGCAAGTGCTGAAGGACAAGGTGTCCTGCGCAGCCGTATTGCAGCATGAGGGCTTTGCCCTGGATGTGAAGGAGAGCACACGCAAGGCGATGAAATATCGCCGCGAGGCGGCGATCGTCATCGTCACCCATGGCGGCAAGGGCTGGTTCGACCCGCTCTCGGACGCCAAGGGCGACGTCTTCACCTTGCTCGAGCATTTGAAGGGATGCTCCTTCGTGGAAGCGATGACCGAGGTAGCGGAACTGGTCGGCTTTGTCCCCTCCGCGCCGGTCTGGCCGCACGCTTCCCGCGGCAGAAAGCCGGACCGTTCCGTTGCCGAGCGCTGGCTGGCGCGGTGCCGGCCGTGGCGCGGATCGGCGACCTGGCGCTATCTCGCTGAGGTGCGCGACCTTCCCGTGCCCATCATCCACGCAGCGACCGCGGCCGACCTGCTGCGCGAGGGACCGCGTGGCAGCATGTGGGCGGCCCACAGCGATGCCAGTGGCACAATCACCGGCTGGGAAGAGCGCGGGCCGGACTGGCGCGGCTTCGCCACCGGCGGCGCCAAGCTGCTGTTTCGGTTCGGTCCTGGTGACGCGTCCCGGATCTGCGTGACCGAGGCGGCGATCGACGCCATGAGCCTTGCCGCGCTCGAAGGGATGCGCAACGACACGCTCTATCTCAGCACCGGCGGCGGCTGGTCACCGGCCACGACCACGGCACTTTCGGCTGTCGCGGCAAGGCCAGGCGGCCGCCTTGTCGCCGCCACCGACAACAACAGCCAGGGCGATGCCTATGCCGGCCGGCTGGTCGCGCTCGCCGCCGAGGCCGGCTGCGACGCCGAAAGGCTGCGCCCCTTGGCAGATGACTGGAACGCCGATCTGAAAAACCTCGGATAGGAAAGGAAGGAAGAGAAAAGGGAGGCCTGCTGCCGCATACCCGCCTGCCGCGTCAAGGGTGAAGCTTCGCCCGGCTGACGCCGGCCCATGACCCAGCCGGACGGAGATGCAGCCGCGGGGGAGGGGTCCGGAAGGGCCGAAGATGATGGTGACCCAGAAGGGTTGAACCGCGCTCCGGCCCGGACAAGGCGTGGGAGCCTGCCATGACCCTTCGATCCTCCATCCGCAAGATCTATTTCGGCGTCGCCGACCGGCGGCAGATGTATCGCCTGTTCGACCGCCATGCCGAGCGGCCGGACCGTCGGCAGGGCGACGACAGCGCGCTGTTCGCCGGCGAGTGGTTTGAGCTGGGCAGGGCCGAGCACGACCATATGCTCGACCTCTTGCCGCCGCTCTGGATCCGCGGCGAGATGTTCGCCCTCAGCGAATTCCTCACCGGCAGCGTCACCAGTGTCTTCTACAGGCTCAGGATCGACGGCAGGACGCGCTGCTTCCACGCCTATTGCGACCTGGCGCAGGCAGATTCGCCGCTCGCTGCGCGCGACGCCATCGTCGAGCGCGAGTCCCGGCCGGTGAAGGCGATGACGCTTGAGGAGCGGCTCGAACACATCTGGAGCGCCACGCAGGACGACTATCGCGGCTATGCGGGGGATCGCTTCCCGGCCCGGCATCGCGGCAAGCGCACCGTGCTGGTCTATAGCGCCGGGCGAACCGAACTGAAGCTGCTCGAAGACCTCACCGATGACGAGGTCGCGGCCAAGCTGCCGGTGCATCTGAGGCACCTGCCACTTCCGACAGCGGCATGAGGGGGCGGCGATGTTCACCTTCCCCATCCTAGCCGTGCGCAAGGTTGTCGAGCGCGGGATTGCGGACGCCGACGCCAATGGCGGCTTCCGCAATCCCTATTACGGCACCCGCCCCGGCGAGGGCGAGAAGCCCGGCCTGTGGCTGGTCGGCGACCAGGGCGTCTACATCATGTCCAACGGCAGGCTCGCCGAAGGCGCGCGAGCCCTCGTCGTCTATGCCGAGCAATGTCATCCTGCAGGCAATCCCGATTGGTGGGACTACAAGCGCCGCCATTTCGGCGGCGATGACGGCATCGAGTTCATCGAGGCGGGGCGGCTGATCCCGCTCTTCGACCGCCATATGCGGGCAACGCATCTCAACATCGAACTCACCGAGACCGAGATCGCGCTCTCGCTGATCACCCGCTGACCTTTCCGAAATCCGCACCGTCCACTGGCCGACCCTCCTCGGCCGGGGTTTGCCCGCGCCTTTTCCTCAAGGAGACATCATAATGTCCAACGACGATCCCTTCACCCTCGACCTGTTCGACAACACCGCGCTGTCGACGGGCCTCGGCCTCGGCGTCACCGCCTTCGGCGGCGACTTCGGCCCCGGCGAACCGGAAACTGGCACGACGCCTCCGGCGTGCGAAGCGCGGCAACCGTCGATCGGTACGCCGCTGCCGTGTCGACCTGGCGGAGGGCGGAAAGCCCCGGCGCGCGGCGAGAACTTCTTTCTCGAGGGCACGCGCGGCCTCGCCAAGGGCTGGAAGCAGCGCGCGCTCGACAATTTGGCGGCCATCCGGCTCGCCGCCGACATTGAGGCCGAGGATCGCCCGGCGACGCGCGAGGAACAGGCGCGGCTGATCCGTTTCACCGGCTTCGGCGCCTCCGACTTGGCGAATGCCGTGTTCCGGCGTCCCGGCGAAGTCGGGTTTCAAGCCGGCTGGGATGACATCGGCACGGCGCTCGAGGAGGCGGTTACTCATGGGGATTACGCGTCGCTGGCGCGCTGCACGCAATATGCGCATTTCACGCCCGAGTTCATCGTTCGCGCGATCTGGGCAGGCCTCCTGCGCCTCGGCTGGCGCGGCGGCAGGGTACTCGAACCCGGCTTCGGCACCGGCCTGTTCCAGGCACTGATGCCGGCCGACCTGCGCGACCGGGTGCATTTTACCGGCGTCGAGCTCGACCCGGTGACGGCGCGCATCGCCCGGTTGCTGCAGCCGCGTGCTCGCATCGTCAATGCCGATTTCGCCCGCGTCGACCTCAAGGCGTTTTTCGATCTTGCCATCGGCAATCCGCCGTTTTCCGATCGCACCGTCCGCTCCGACCGTGCTTATCGCGCGATGGGCCTGCGCCTCCACGACTACTTCATCGCCCGCTCGATCGATCTCCTGAAGCCCGGCGGGCTCGCCGCCTTCGTCACCAGCGCCGGCACTTTGGACAAGGCGGACTGTTCGGCGCGCGAGCACATCGGGAAATCGGCCGATCTCGTCGCCGCCATCCGCCTGCCGGAAGGCAGTTTTCGCCAGGACGCCGGCACCGAAGTGGTGGTCGACATCCTCTTCTTCCGGAAGAGGAAGCCGGACGAGGTCGAGGGCGACGTCGCCTGGCTCGACACCGACGAGGTCCGCGCGGCCGACGGCGACGATGGCGCGATCCGCGTCAACCGCTGGTTCGCCCGCCATCCCGATTTCGTGCTCGGCACGCACGCCACGACGTCCGGGCCGTTCGGCGAAGCCTACACCTGCCTGCCATATCCGGGCCAGGACCTCGCTCAGACTCTGTCGCAGGCAATCTTTCTTCTTCCGGAAGCCATTTATGACGGCGAGCCGGAGGTCATCGACCTCGACGACGAAGCTTCCGAAGACCTCGGTGACGACCGTGGTGGCAGCCCCACGGTCCGCGAGGGCAGCTTCTTCATCGGCCAGAATACCGCGCTGATGCAGATGGTCGACGGCGCGCCCGTGACCATCACCGTGCGTAAGGGCCGCACTGCCGAAGGGGTGCCGGACAAGCATGCCCGCATCGTCCGCAAGCTGATCCCGGTCCGCGACGCGGTGCGAGAGGTGCTGAAGGCCCAGGAGCTCGACCGGCCGTGGGGGCAGGCGCAGGTCAAGCTGCGCATCGCCTGGTCGAATTTTGTCCGCGCCTTCGGCCCGATCAACACGACCGTGGTATCGACCAGCGAGGACCCGGAGACGGGCGAGGTTCGCGAGACGCATCGCCGCCCGAATCTGCAACCCTTCCTCGACGATCCGGACTGTTGGCTGGTCGCCTCGATCGAGGACTACGACCTCGAGACCGACACGGCGCGGCCCGGTCCGATCTTTACCGAACGGGTCATCGCACCGCCAGCGGCGCCGATCATCACCTCGGCCGCCGATGCGCTGGCCGTCGTGCTCAATGAGCGCGGCCATGTCGATGTCGATCACATCGCCGAGCTGCTGCATGACGATGCCGCATCCGTCATCGACGCGCTGGGCGACGCCATCTTCCGCGATCCCGAAAGCGGGGCCTGGCAGACCGACGACGCCTATCTGTCCGGCCAGGTCCGCGACAAGCTCAAGGCCGCCGAAGCCGCCGCCGCGCTCGATCCGGCCTTCGAGCGCAACGTCCGCGCGCTCGTCGCCGTCCAGCCGGCCGATCTCGGGCCCTCCGACATCACCGCCCGTCTCGGCGCGCCATGGATTCCGGCCGCCGACGTCGTCGCCTTCGCCAAGGAGATGATGGGCGCCGACATCCGCATCCATCATATGCCCGAACTGGCGTCGTGGGCGGTCGATGCGCGGCAACTTGGCTGGATGGCCGCGGGCACGTCGGAATGGGGCACGGATCGGCGCCACGCCGGCGAGTTGGTTGCCGACGCGCTGAACAGCCGCGTGCCGCAGATCTTCGACATCGTCAAGGAGGGCCAAGCCGAAAGGCGTGTGCTCAACGTCGTCGACACCGAGGCGGCCAAGGAGAAGCTGACGAAGATCAAGACGGCGTTCCAGACCTGGATCTGGTCCGATCCCGACCGCACCGACCGCCTGGCCCGGGTCTACAACGACCGCTTCAACAATATCGCCCCGCGAAAGTTCAACGGGGACCATCTGCAACTTCCGGGCGCCTCTGGCGCCTTTTCTCTTTACGGGCACCAGAAGCGCGGCATCTGGCGCATCATTTCCTCCGGGGCGACCTATCTGGCGCACGCCGTCGGCGCCGGCAAGACCATGACGATCGCCGCCGCCATCATGGAGCAGCGCCGGCTCGGCCTGATCGCCAAGGCGATGCTTGTCGTGCCCGGCCATTGCCTGGCGCAGACGGCGCGCGAGTTCCTGGCGCTCTATCCGACCGCCCGCATCCTCGTCGCCGACGAGACCAATTTCAGCAAGGACAAGCGGCATCGGTTCCTGTCACGGGCGGCAACGGCGGCCTGGGACGCCATCGTCATCACGCACTCCGCGTTTCGATTCATCGGCGTGCCCTCCGCCTTCGAGAGCCAAATGATCCAGGACGAGTTGGAGCTCTACGAGACGCTGCTCACCAAGGTCGAAAGCGGCGACCGCGTCTCGCGCAAGCGCCTCGAACGCCTGAAAGAGGGTTTGAAGGAACGGCTGGAGGCGCTGGCAACCCGCAAGGACGACCTGCTCACCATCTCGGAGATCGGCATCGACCAGATCATCGTCGACGAGGCGCAGGAGTTCAGGAAACTCTCCTTCGCAACCAACATGTCGACGCTGAAGGGTATCGACCCGAACGGCTCGCAGCGCGCCTGGGACCTCTATGTGAAATCTCGGCTTCTTGAGACGAAGAATCCGGGCCGGGCGCTCGTGCTGGCCTCCGGCACGCCGATCACCAACACGCTCGGCGAAATGTTCTCCGTGCAGCGCTATCTCGGCTATGATGCCTTGCTGCAGCGCGGCCTGCACGAGTTCGACGCCTGGGCCTCTACCTTCGGCGACGTCACCACCGAGCTGGAGCTGCAGCCCAACGGCAAATACAAGCCGATGACGCGCTTCGCCACTTTCGTAAACGTCCCCGAGCTGATCGCCATGTTCCGCTCCTTCGCGGATGTGGTGGTGCCGGAGGACTTGCGCGCCTATGTGAAAGTTCCGGCGCTGTCGAGCGGCGCGCGGCAGATCAGGACCTCGAAACCCTCTCCCGCCTTCAAGCGCTACCAGGTCCTGCTCGACGCCCGCATAAAGGCGATCGAGCAGCGGGACAGGCCGCCGGAGCCGGGCGACGACATTCTGCTGTCGGTCATCACCGATGGCAGGCACGCGGCGATCGATCTGCGTCTCGTCGATGTCGATCATGACAACGAGCCCGACAACAAGCTCAACGACCTCGTTGGCAACGCTTATCGCATCTGGCGGCAGACTGCAGCCAGCTCCTATGTCCGGCCCGATGGCAAGCCGTTCGAGCTTTCCGGCGCCGCGCAGATGATCTTCTCCGACCTCGGCACGATCAGCGTCGAGAAGACGAGGGGCTTTTCCGCCTATCGCTGGATCCGTGACGAGCTCGTGCGTCTCGGCGTGCCCACCTCCGAGATCGCCTTCATGCAGGATTACAAGAAGTCGGAGGCCAAGCAGCGGCTGTTCGGCGACGTGCGCGCCGGCAAGGTCCGCTTCCTGATCGGCTCTTCCGACACGATGGGGACCGGCGTCAACGCGCAACTCAGGCTCAAGGCCCTGCATCATCTCGACGTGCCGTGGCTGCCCTCACAGATCGAGCAGCGCGAAGGCCGCATCCTGCGGCAGGGCAACCAGCATGATGTCGTCGACATCTTCGCCTATGCCACCGAAGGCTCGATGGACGCGCAGATGTGGCAGAACAACGAGCGCAAGGCCCGCTTCATCGCCGCGGCCCTGTCGGGCGACGTGTCGGTGCGCCGGCTGGAAGATATCGGCGAGGGTCAGGCCAATCAGTTTGCTTTTGCCAAGGCCATTGCCTCGGGCGATCCGCGCCTGATGCAGAAGGCGGGGCTGGAAGCCGACATCGCCCGCCTGGAGAGGTTGAGGTCCGCGCATCAGGATGACCAGTTCGCCATCCGCCGGCAGGTCCGCGATGCCGAGCGCGATATCGAATACGCGACGCGGCGTATCGGCGAGATCGGCCAGGATCTGGCGCGCCTGGTTTCGACTGCCGGCGAGGCCTTCCGCATGGCCGTGGGCGAGGCGACTTTTACTGAGCGCAAGCCGGCGGGCCGCGCTCTGATGAAGGAGATCCTGACCCTGCTGCAGCTCCAGCATGCCGGCGACGCCGTCATCGCCTCGATCGGCGGGTTCGATCTCGAATATTCCGGCGAGCGCTTCGGCCAGGACGGCTATCGCTACGCGACCATGCTCAAGCGTACCGGGGCCGAGACCGAAATCGAGCTGCCAGTGACCACGCCGCCGCTCGGGGCGATCGCCAAGCTCGAGCATGTTCTTGCCAACTTCGACGATGAACAGGACCGCGCCCGTCACAGGCTCGCCGAGGCCAACCGGCGTCTTGCCGCCTATCGCGCCCGCGAGGGCGGCACGTTCGGGTTTTCAGCCGAGCTGGCCGAAAAACGCCGGCAGCTTGCCGAGATCGAGAAGTCTCTGGCAGAGGACGTCGAAGGTTTCGGGGCGGGACATGCGTAAGATGATTGGCCGTGGCGGAGTTCAGAATCCTCGGGCCGCAAATGCCGATCGAGGGATAGGAAACGGTCTGGCAGGTTTCCGGCACCGGCGCCGTGCAAGCGGCCCTTGCGTCGGATAAACGGGCTTTGGCTGCAATGCACCCTCAAAGGCGATATTCAGTGCCACTTGGATTGCCGAATGCTTCCCATTGAAGATGGAGCTTCGGGGTTCTCACCTCGATGAGCTGACTGGGGCATTCTCTTTCGAGGCGCCAGCCCTGGCAAAGCCATAGCCCTCGCAATAGCCCGTGGATCCCAGAAGAGTGGGCGAACCTCTCATGACGGGCATTGGGAGAACGGGTAGCCGTCACCAAGGACTATCCCGTCCGCGTGGCGCTGAAAGGCGAGGGCAGCGATACCGAAATCTCCCTTGCCGAGACCGTGCACCGTGTCGCCATGCATCCGGTGGACGAAATTGTCGCCTACCGGGCGATGGCCGAGGAAGGCATGGAGGTTGAGAACATCGCGGCCCGCTTCGGCCAGTCGGTCGTGACCGTGCGCCAGCGCTTGAAGCTGGCCAGCCTGTCGCCGCGCATCCTCGACGTGCTGCGCGCCAATGAAATCTCGTCGGCGCAGGCCAAGGCGCTCGCCATCAGCGACGACCATGCGGCGCAGGAGCAGGCGTGGTTCGAGCAACCAAGCTGGAACCACGACCCGCATAGCCTGCGGTCCTTCCTGACCCAAGCCCATGTGCGGGCCACCGACCGGCTGGTGCGGTTTGTTGGGATTGATGCCTATGAACAGGCGGGCGGCACGGTGTTGCGCGACCTGTTCGGCAAGGACACCACCACCCACCTCACCGACCGGGTCTTGCTGGTGAAGCTGGCGACCGGGCAGCTGGAGACGCTTGCCGATGAAGTGCGGCAGCGCGGCTGGAGGTGGGTGGAAATCTCCCTTGAGGCCAATGCCGGTTACGGCGCGGGCCATGACCGCATCCGCCCCACGAGCCGTGCCTTGAGCGAAGCCGAGCAGGCCGAGCTTGATGCGTTGGGCGAGGAGTTCGACACACTGGCTGAGCGCACGGAAACCTATGAGGACGAGGACGCCCCGGACCTCGCGGCTGACGAGCAACGCCAGCAGATGGTGTCCGACCGCATGGAGGCCATCCAGACCCGCGCCACCAGCTACGACCCGCAGGAAATGGCGCTGGCCGGGTGCATCATCGGCATCGCCCACAACGGCGGCTTGGACCTCACCCAAGGGTTGGTGAAGCCTGAGGACCAGAAGGCGCTGGCAGCACTCCGCAACCCGGAAGGCCAGCCGGGCGAGGGCGAGGGTAGCGAGGGTGCCGAAGAACCGGCCGAGCCGGAAGCCTCCGGCTTGCCCGCCAGCCTTGTCGAGGAACTGACCGCCATCCGCACCGCCGCGATGCGTGTTGAACTGGTGGGGCGTCCGCAGGTGGCGCTCGCCGCCATCCTGATGCCGCTGGTTAGCCGGGCCTTCTATGGCTATGCCATGAGGGCCGGGTTGGATACCGCCGTGGAGGTCCGGGGGGAGTTCCGCGACTTGGCCCCAAGCATCAAGGAGCCGGACGCTTGCCGCGCCCTGTCGTGCTGGAAGGATGTCATGGAAACGTGGGGGAGCCACATTCCCGGTGCGCCCGCCGACCTGGCCGTGGCTGCTGGAGCAGGAAACGACCGACTGCTTGACCTTCTGGCCGTGGTGACGGCGGCGAACCTCAATGCCGTCTCAGCTCGCCACGACGCCAGCAAAAGCAGGTCGGCGCAGGCCGGGCAGGTGGCCGAGGCGGTCGAACTGGATATGAATGCATGGTGGTTGCCCGAGGCTCCATTCCTGTCGCGCCTGTCCAAGGCTGACATCGCTGGTGTGCTGCGCGAGGCCCGATGCGGCGAGACAGCCGCCAAGGCGGCGAAGCGCTCGCCCAAGGACGACGCGGTGGCGCTGGCCGAGGAAGAGCTGGCCGAAACAGGCTGGTTGCCGATGCCACTTCGCGGGCCTGAAAAGCCCGCCGGCGTCGACACGGCACTGGCCGTTGCCGCAGAATAGCTGACAGTCCCGGCGCCATTCGGCGCCGGGACTCCTGCCGACGAACGGCGAGGGTGCCCCATGGCCCCACCCTCACGCTCCCTCCCGCCCCTGATGACGGCAAAATCATTTTGCCCGTGAGTCATGCGGCATGGTATCGTGAGCCATGGGAAAAAAGAGCGCCACCGTCGTCCGATCGCCGAAAACCGGCCAGTTCGTGCTGAAACGAAGCCGTGCGGAAAGAATCAGTGCCGTCGAAGGCATGACCCTTTCGGCGCGGATGGCGACTATCCTCGACGACGGAACCCGGCGCGGCCTCAGCAGCGACGCCCTGAGGGCGCGCATCAAAGCCCAAGTCCGCAAGAAATAGCCCGAAGTGGTCTACGCGGCTGAGCAGGATCCGCTGTGTTATCCCGGCACGACGGTTCTCAGGAACAAGCTTGATATTCAGGACCAGGCAGAGCTTGACGAGTTCGAGCTGGCGTTGTTTCTCACGCGCGCCGGCGAGCCGCTCCCGGCCGGGGATCTGGATTTCGCCCACTACAAAGCCGCTCACCGCCATCTCTTTCAGGACGTTTACGACTGGGCGGGTGAAGCCAGGACGATACGGATCGGCAAGGGCGGAAACTGGTTCTGCTACCCCGAATACATCGAAAACGAGATGCAGCGCATCTTCGGGGAGCTCAAAGACGCGAACCATCTGGCGGGACTGTCTCCGCACGAGTTTGCCGCGAAGGCGGCTCATGTTCTCGCCGATATCAATGCCGTTCACCCTTTCCGCGAAGGGAACGGGCGGACACAACTGACCTTCCTGGCCATGCTGGCGGAGAATGTCGGATTGCCGTTTAACGAGCAGGTGTTGGACCGTGAGCGGGTCATAGCCGCCATGGTTGACAGTTTCGGCGGTGACGAGGAGCCTCTGGCCCGTTTGATCGAGGCCGTTGTCGAAGGCTAAGGCCGCTCTTGAAAACCGGACCGGCAATACCCAACTGGGGACTTCCTCCACGTTGTGGAAGAGCGGTTGATCGCGCCTCCCTGATAAGGAGGTAGACCGGCATCGGTTTCGCGGGTTCGAATCCCGCCCTAATTGAAGGTCCGCTCCCGGTCCCGGTCGAGCGGACCTTTTTCGTTCCCAGCCAATCGCGTTATGCTACCCACCCGGTTGGCTTTCCGGTATCCGGATGCATGGCCTCGTTTTTCTTTCCCCTTTTATGGCTGACACCCGAGTTTCCAGGCGACGTATGCGGCTCGGACACGATCCGGGTCCACAAACGCAAATGGGATGTCGCCATTTTCGATCTCTATTCGTTGCAAGCCGAAAATCATCCGCTTCGCTTGCCTCCGGAACTGATGCACATATTCTTGCAATCTGTGTATATCGAGGTGGAAGTCATCGCCGATGATTTCCAGGCAGCGAAGGATCAGCTCGACTGTTTCCGGGCCATGCTCTACCTGCGCGGCACCGTGCCTACGGTCGCCCCGTTTGCCTCTAATATGTCCCTCAACAGCTATGCCGGTATCAATGCCCGCTCATCGGGGCGCCAAGCGACCCTTCATGAAGGGCTGCGCGAAGGGATCACGCATGCGACAGGGCGGGTGGAAACCTGGGCCAACGAGGTCGTCTTCGTTTGTCTGCAAGGGCCGCAAGGGGCTCGGGTACGCAAAGTCTCGGAAGGCGTCATTCTCGGCGTGACCGTGGATGTCACGCTGTGGCAAGCCATTGAGCAGGCTCAGCCCGACATCCGGGCAGCGCGGCGTGCACTGGTGAACGCTCCGCTTATGCCTGATTATGGCACCTCGGTTCTGCACATCTGGCAAGGGATAGAAAGCCTGTTTCCAAATATCAGCATGGAAATCTCCTTTCGTGCATCCCTCCTGCTTGCGGAACTGCTCTCCTCCCTTCGTTCACGCACGGAGACCTATGAAGCCGCCAAGAAGAGCTACGGAGACCGTAGCCGTATTGCTCACGGGTCGCAGAAGCCAGTTAGCGATGCGCAGTGGGCGCGGGCCTGGGGTTTGCTGCAAGATTCGCTCCAAAGCATCCTCTTGGAACGCGGCCTTGCGGACGAGGAGACCCTAATCGGTAGGGTTTTGGCGAGCTAGCAGCTAGTCTAGGCGACCGCAAATACTGGCAACTAGCAAAAATCCTTGCCTAGACGATCGGTTGATGGAACCCTGCAACCCGCCATACAAAAGACCGATGAACCTAAACGAACTCCCCGACTATCCCGCGATAGAAGAAATCTCCGCCGCGCTTTGGGGCCATGGCGAGATTCGGGGTGCTGCGGTTATGGTGGGCGCCGGTTTCAGCCGATTTGCCGAGCTTTCTGCCGCAACGGCACCTCTTCCACCACTTTGGAACGATTTTCGCAATGAATGACAGTTTTGCTTTACGGAGCTGATTCCGGTCAAGTTCCATCTAATCCCCTGCGTCTAGCAGAGGAATTTCGATCAATGCGCGGTCCAGTCGCCTTGGAAAGACTGGTAAGGGACAAGGTCAGGGATTCTGAGTGGCAACCCGGTAAGCTTCACCGGCTATTGTTGAGGCTGCCATGGTCGGACGTTTTAACGACGAATTGGGACACGTTGCTAGAGAGAACGGTCGATCCCGAGTCGAGCCGCGTTTATGCTAATGTGCTGACTACGGGGGATATCGCGCGGACACGATCTCCAAGGATAGTGAAGCTCCACGGGAGCTTTCCCAGCCTTTCTCCATACATCTTCACTGAAGAGGATTTTCGGGCCTATCCAAGCACATTCGCGCCGTTTGTAAATTTGGCACAGCAGGTCCTGCTCAAGGGAAAAGCCCGCCTCTGGCGGGCTTTTCTCGTTTCGAAGGTCATGTTTGCGCTCCCGTAGCCGTAGGGACGACCGATGGAGGTGCCGCAGGCTCCGGCGTAGCCGCCGCTGCGGCGGCATTCGCCTTCGCTGCCGCCTCAACCCTTGCGACATGCTCGCGGAAAGCCTCGATCTCCCCGAACGTGCCGACCTCCATCAAGCGGTCGACGAAGCGGGAATAGATGCCGTCCTGAACCTTGCCCTGGGCGCGAAGCCATTCAACGGCCGCGTTCGGACTGACCAGCAGAACATAGTGAAATTCCCCCGACGGCCCGGGCTTGGTCATGATGAACCAATGCTCGCGCAGGATCTTCATGCGCTTGCGCCATGTGTCCACCGTGCGTTCACCCGTAAAGCCCGTTTCCGCTGCGAACGTCACCGGGGTTTCGATCGTGAGAAACGGCATGTCGGGCGACCTCGCCCAAAGGCAAAACAGCGTGTGACCGGCGGGACTGCCTTTCGAAAGTGCATCAATCGCCTGCATGACGATCGGCATCGTGCGCGGCACGGTCGTGAAGCCGTCGTTGGTCTTGCGATGCCAGATGAACTCGGACGGGGTTCCCGGAAAATGTAGCGCCATCTGCTGCTGGGCGCGCTCCGCCATCTTGAGCCGCTACGTCGAAGCCTGTCTCCCGTTCGCCATGTCGTTGCTCCTGTCACCTCGTCTTCGGCAGACCTTTCCCCTATTTGGCCGGACATCGCAATGAGGGGATACGCTGGCCAGAACGCCGTGTTCATGCAGGCGAATTGGCCTCCGGGTTATCCAGATGTGCAGGTTTTGTCGCGCTGTGATTGTGCGTATTGCGCCACATAGCGCATGCTACGAGAAATTTCGTTTCCGAAACAGAGGCTTGCAGCGGGCATGCGGTACTCGCGTGTTCCCGTGCTTCCCGTTCTGCACTGTGCTTCCCGTGCTCCCGGGTTTCCAAGGGTCGAGACGGCCAGGCTGCCGCGCGAAAAACATCGGCAAAACCGGAGAAGTTCCCCGGGCGAAAGCGCCTGCGACGGGCTTGTCACGCCCGTCGACGTGGAAGGCAAACCCTGCCCGCCATTTTCCGGGGCGCCCCAGGCGAGGTGAGGCCAGGAGGGAAAGGAGGGAATAAGGAACCGCTCGCAGAGCGAGCGTTCCGCCGACGCTGGCGCTCAATCGCCTCCGTCGCGATCCCGGCCCGTCATCCTGCGCAGGGCTGAAGAAGCCCCGCTCGGCCAGCCGGGCAGGGATGCTCGGGCGCAATTGCCTCGGCCCGCCCGCTCCGCGGGTCCGGGGGTGTCTTCGGCAAGAAGACGGAGAAGGACCGGCGAGAACGCCGCGTCCGCGATCGCAAAAGGAGTATCTCCATGGAACTGAAATTCGTCGATCCGCGCTCGCTCAAGGACAATCCCGACAGAGCCCGCCGTTCAAAGTCCAGCCCGCAGGCCGACGCCCTGCTGCTCGCCACCATCAAGGCCGTCGGCATCGTGCAGCCGCCCGTCGTTGCCGAAGAGGCCGATGGCGGCAACGGCTTCGTCATCGACGAGGGCCACCGTCGCGTCAGGCAGGCGATCGCGGCCGGGCTCGACGAGATCGCCGTTCTGATCGTTCCTCGTGTCGAGGATGGCGGCGCCATGCGCTCGCTCGTCACGACGATCGCGCATGAGCAGCTCAATCCCGTGGACCAATGGCGCGCCATCGAGCGCCTCGTGACGCTCGGCTGGACCGAGGAGGCGATCGGCATCGCGCTCGCCCAGCCGGTGCGGCAGATCAAGAAGCTGAGACTGCTCGCCAATGTGCTGCCGGCCATGCTCGATCATATGGCCAAGGGGGACATGCCCGACGAGCGCCAGCTTCGAACCGTCGCGGCCGCCTCGCTCGAAGAGCAAAAGGAGGTCTGGAAGGCGCACAAGCCCTCAAAGGGCGACCGCCAAGTCGATTGGTGGCGCGTCGCGCAGGGTCTGGCAAAGACCCGCATGTATGCGCGCGATGCCAGCTTCGACGACGATCTCAGGGAGGCCTATGGCATCGCCTGGGTCGACGACCTGTTCGCGCCGGCCGACCAGGACAGCCGCTACACGACGGATGTCGATGCCTTCCTCGGCGCGCAGCAGGAGTGGATGACGCAGAACCTGCCCAAGAAGGGCGTCATCACCGAGTCGACGGCCTATGGCGAGGTCAAGCTGCCACCCAAGGCCGAGCGCGTGTACGGGACGCCGAAGAAGTCGGACCATACCGCGATGTATCTCGACCGTGAGGGCAAGGTGAAGTCGGTCCACTTCCGCATGCCTGACACGAAGAAGGCCAAGGGCAAGGCTGCGGAAAGCGCTGGCGGCGACGAGGCGCTCGTCGTCTCGAAGCCCCGTCCCGACGTCACGCGCAAGGGCATCGAGATGATCGGCGACCTGCGCACCGATGCCCTGCATGAAGCATTGTCACGCGCGCCGATCGAGGACGACACGCTGATGGCGCTGTTGGTTCTCGCCTTCGCCGGCCAGAACGTGCGTGTCGATTCCGGGGCGGGTGGCGACTTCCGCTATGGCGGCCGCTTCGGGCGCCATGCCGCGACGCTGTTCGACGCCGAAGGCAGGTTCGCCTTCGACACGGACACGTTGCGCATCGCCGCCCGCGGCGTGCTGAGCGATGTGCTGTCGTGCCGCGAGAACATCAGCAAGTCGGGCATCGTGGCGATCGTTGCCGGCGGAGCCGTCGGTGCCGACGGCTTCCTTGCCAATATGGGCACGGAGGACTTCTTCTCCTGCCTGTCGCGCAGGGCGCTCGAAGCTTCGTGCGCCGACACGCCTGTGCTGCCGCGGGCGCGCGTCAAGGACACGAGAGCCGCCCTCGTCGAGCACTTCAAAGAGGGCCATTTCGTCCATCCAGCGGCGTTGTTCGCGGCGGATACGGCGGCACTGGGCGAATGGCTCAGCAAGAACGCCGTCACCGAGGCCGATGACGACGACAACGTCACCGACGTCGAGGGCGTCGCCAGCGAGGACCAGGTGGCCGACGGCGAGCCTGCCGATGGGCTCGAGGACGGCTACCGCGAGGCGGCCGAGTAGGCCCCGCCCACTTTTCTTCTCCGATCGCCCTTCCGCCGCCGGGTCTACACGGCGGCGGTTTCCTTTTCACCGTCCCGAACAGGAGGACACCATGTCCGCACTTACGATCTTCGAGCATGCACCGATTGGCGCCATTGTCGCCTGGTCCGACTCCACCCCGCGTCCGCCGGAACGGCATTCCAGGAAACTCGCCGCCTGGAAAAACAGCAACAGCCTGGGCCGCCTGATCCGCAAGCAAGGCGACGGCGTTGCCACCATCGGCACCTTCACCTTGCATGAGGCCGATTTCGGCGCCGCCGGCGTCATCGCCATCCGTGTCCAGCGAACGTTCTCGCTCGACTCCAGCCTGCGCTTCGCAATCGTCGAGCGCCCGCCGCTCGGCTCGGTGCGCGTCTTCGACCGCGCCGGCGACGATGCCGAGCGCGTCCATCTGGCGCCGCATCGCGCGGCCGCCCAGCGCTGGCGGTCTGAGCACGGTTATCCCGATGCGGTGCTCGACGAGGTCACGACAGACGAGGCCGCTGCCGATGCCGTCGAGGGGAGGGCGGCATGAGCCCGATGCTTTCCTGCCCGCCTTCCTCGTTCGCGACCCCGGATCCGTTCGCTGCTTCTTTCGGGCACAGCGCCGACGGCATGCCGGTCGCCCTGGTCGGCGACCATGCCTATGCCATGGCGCCTGGTAGCGGCGGCCGCCATTTTCTGGTCAGCGGCTGGCGCATCGCCCGGCCGATGGCCGAATGGACGCGTGCGGACTTCTACGGCCATGGCGGTGAGCTTGCCGACGAGGCGGCATTCCGTTCACATGTTGCCGAGCAGGCCGAGCATGCAAGGGAAAAGCACAGGCTCGGCCGGCGCGAGATCGGTGGCGGCGCCAGCACGCCCTGGGGCATCTCGCAAGGCGCGACCGTCTATGCGCCAGGCATAGTCGCGTATTCGACAGCCGGGCACGGCGGCTTCAAGCTTTCGGCCGAACGCAACCGCAATGTCCATCCGATGCTACGTTCGGCCGGAGGCTGGTATGAAGAAGACGAGTGCTGGGCGGCCGTCGCGGTCACCTACCCGCATCTGTTCACCGGCTTCGAGCGCCGGTGCGCGGAGCAGACCGTCAAGGATAGCTGGCCCGATGTCTGGGAAGCGATCTTCGGCGGCATCCTCGCCCCTGGTGAATCCCGCCAGAAGGATCGTCGCGTCTTCGAAGCCGAGCACGCTGCCGACTGGATCGTTATCTCGGCGATCGCCTCGCATCAGGTGAATGGCTTCGTCGAATGCGTCGCCACGCCGGGCGGCAAACGTGGCGCAGGCACCGAGGAACGGCGCTTCCTCGTGCATGTCGACGAATATGAGGTCGGGCGCTTCGGCTTCGTCATCGATCCCGATCGTCATGTCGTCTATGCCGGCCCGTCGAGTTTCGCCGACTGGCGGGGGAGGGTGCGATGACCCTCTCGCCCGAGCTCAGCCGCCAGCTCACACGTATGGAGGAGGCGCGCCGGCAGACCCAGCGCCAACTGGACCGGATCAATCGGCAGCTTACGCGGCGCATGACGGTGCTGATCCCCGCTCTGCTGCCGCGCCGATCGCATTTTCATCGGAACAAGGCGCCCGACGCCGGCGCCTTTCTCGAACAGTATCGCGCGCAGCTCGCAGCCTTGACTGCGGAACGCCAGACCGAAATCGACGCCCTGTCGCGCAAGCTGATGCGGCAGGATCAGGCGATCGCCGAATTCCTCGACCGATACGCCGAAGCGACGAACAGGGCCAAGCGGATCTAGCGCTACCGTCGTTTGCTCGGCATGCCGGATACTGTCGCTGAAGCCGCATTCAGTTGACACACGAGCGGTCATCATGGTGATGCCAGGCGGGCGGCGCGACGAGCTTGGAGTTATGAATTGGGCCGATGGTCATGGCCGTCTGTCCTCGCTCTCCCATGCCGGAATCTAGGCCCGTGCCGGTCCTCTTCGGGCTTGATGCGGTCCTGAACCGTCGGCCGCGCGCTTCAAGGTCGCGTGCCGCGCCGCAGAGCGGCCGGATCGCGCCGCGCTCGCCACGGCAGGTCCGCGTCCCGCGCGAGGGCTGAAGAAGCCCTGCTTGGCCGCAAACCTGCCATGCTCGCCCCGGTCCGACCGGACCCTGAAGTGCCCGTCATTCCGCCGGTTCCTTTAGGCCGCGCCCGAAGGCGGGCCGGCACGGGGCCGGTCCGAGCTTCGGGAGCCAGAAGAAAGGACATGTCATGACCACGAAAGCCGCCAATTCCAGCGTATCCGCCCGCGTCGTCCCGATGCGCAAGGGCACCACTTTGCAAATGGTTCGGCTCGCCTGCCCCGATAGTGCGCAATGCGCCCTCGTCGCCGAAAGCTTCGGCCTGACCATCCTCGACAGCGACGGCATCCGCGACCTGCACGAAAAGTTCCTCATCGGCACGGCAGCGGCGCTCAATGAAGGCCTCGGCGAACGCGCCATGCAGATTCACCTGCAGCGCATCGTCGCGGCCTTTGTCGGTTCCGCCTACGGTGCCGGTCAGTTCTATAGCCGTGCGGTAACCGAGGCGCGCGACGCCACCGCCAAGGCCGCCTGCGACGACCGTGACGAAGACGTCGACGGTCCGGTCGGTTTCGACAGCGCCGCGCAGCGCAAGCGCGAGTTCGCCGCCGACATGGCCCTTCAGTCTCATGCGCTCCGCATGGCCGCCGAGGGCGCCGTCACCGCATACGAACAGGTCGTGGGCGAGACCTGGAAGCCGTTTGAACGCGCCATTGCAAATCCCGGCCGTCGCGTCAATCGCAAGGCCGCCGAGTTGCAGATAGCAGCGCTCGGATAAGGCGCGAGGGCGGGGCTTTGCCCCGCCCGTTATCAAGCCAGAGCAACCAATGGGAACAAATCTGTCTGCGAACGGCGCGCTTCGCGCCGGCTTGCTGCCTTCAACACAATTCGCTCCATTTGCGTCCGGGAGATCGAACTGTCGCGCCCGTATAGGTAGCGTCCGTGCACGTGGTGTAATTTCAGGGATCGATGTTGGTGGATTTTGCGGTGGAGATTTCGCTGCCGTTCGCGCCTGGCATCGGGTGGTCACCGGGCCTGTCGGATAAGGTGGAGTTGATCGACTTCAACCTGACCGAAAGGGAATTCCCGATGGCCGACGACAGACTACCGCTGGCGGAGCTTGCCGCGAAGAGCGGCGATGCTGATTTTCTGCGCGCCATTGCCGAGAGCGTGCTGCAACTGATCATGGAGGCCGACGTCGACGGCCTGACAGGCGCGGGCCGCTACGAGAGTGGCGATGGTCGCCAGACCTGATCCCATCAGCAATCGAGGAGGAAAAGCCACTTCAGATTACACCCAAGGCCGCCTGATCATGACGGCCCGGGACCAAACCCAAAATTACACCACGTTGACGGACGCTACCCCCGTATATTGGAATGGCTTGGAACGGTTGGTTCAGTTAAAGGCGCCCGACAATATGATCCTAGTCTAGATCTTGATTTTCATTGATCATGGATTTGCTTGTGTTCAAAGCACGGTATTGCTCGATCGAGCAGCGATGCTCGCGCTTGAACTTTCGTTTGAGAGCACCGACGTTCGCGAAGCCAAGGCGTTCAGCGACCTCTTTCAAATCCGCGTTTGGCTCAGCCAACACAATGCTCGCTGCGCGTATTGCCCTGACCTTAAGAAGATATTGATAGGGCGTCATCCCAGAAGCTCTGCGGAACTCTCGTCTGAAAATCCGTGACGGTATGTCAGCTAGGTGCGAGAGCTGGCTTTGCTTGACCTGAACGGCGGGCTTTTCGTCAATCTCACGCGCGGCAACAAAGATCGAGCTGCAATTTGACTGCGTGTATTGCGGTCCAGCTTCGATTGGCCGGTCCGCCTGCAGGCCCAGGCCTTTTTGATCATACATGTTTGTGTTTGATCGCATTGAATAAGCAGGAAAAGATAATATTTTCAGAAGTTTGCGATTTTAAGAATGGCAGTTTAACAAATCATATCGGTCAAAGATAGCCAAATGGGACTTTTATGATGTGCATAAATGTGCAATTGTGATTGGGTCGCGCTTTAGAAAGGACGAAACTCGAATGATTGCCAAACCAATCGAGGAAAAGGTCGCCGTTGTTGGGACGGGGCTGGTGGGCCGCTGCTGGGCAATTGTGTTAGGCAATGCGGGCTTTCACGTTGATTTGTATGATCAAGATGAGGCGGCGCTCACCCGCGCTATGAAAGGTATTGAGCAAAGTCTGACCGATCTCGAAAAATTCGGGCTCGTGGAGAGCCCTTCAAAAGTTTTGAAGCATATTTTTGTCCAGCCAGATCTGTCCAAAGCTTTGACGGACGCCGAATACGTGCAGGAAAATATCCCCGAAAGACTGGATGCCAAGCAGGCTATTTTCGCAAAGCTGGACAAGGCGACATCTCCAACGGCGATTCTCGCCAGTTCATCGTCCGGCCTTCCGGCTTCAGCTATCGCTGGCGCTTTGAAGCACCGGGAACGATGCATCGTTGCTCATCCGCTAAATCCGCCACATATCGTACCTTTGGTGGAAGTCGTTCCGGCACCTTGGACGGCTGCAAGTGTAGTTGAACGCACCAAGTCGATCCTAGAACGCGCTGGCAAAATTCCGATCATTCTGAAACGAGAGGTTCCAGGATTTATCGTGAATCGCCTTCAAGGCGCTCTTCTGCACGAAGCTTTCGCGTTGGTAGAAGATGGCTGTATCAGCGCTCGCGATCTTGACAAAGCAATGACCGAAGGATTGGGCCTCCGATGGTCGGTGGTGGGGCCTTTTGAGACAATCGACCTCAATGCACCGAGCGGCGTCGGCGACTATGCGCAACGCTATGGAAAGATGTATTTGGATTTTGCGGTAGAGCGAGGGCCTGTTGCGCCATGGACACCTGAAGTTATTGAAGAGGTGAATAAGAGCATGCGTGAAGCACTATCGCTTTCCGACATTCCCAAACGTCAGGGCTGGCGAGACCGCCGCCTAATGAGCATCGCAGCTCATAACAAGAGTAATCCCAGCTAATTCGGTGCGCTCATCCGCCCGAAAATTTGTATGTCTGCTGCCTACCGCTGCATTGAATTCTTCCAAAATTTATCTGTCCTGGGCGGGTATCAGGCGATGGTGACCTTTGTCCTCGTTCCATTTTGCCCTCAAAAAACAATTCCTTCCTCGCCTTTGCCTCGGCCCTCTCTCGAGGGCCGAGGCATTTTCGAGCTCGAACGGAAATCACCGGTCGCGACAACTGTCGCTAGCGCGTTCCCGTAGCTAATCAAGACGCGACACAATTCCCAAAGTATGTCCGGCGTCCTTTTTAACAGCGATCATTGGATTAGCTCGATGTTTTTGAGGTCGGCACACTTCGGAACCCAATCACGCGCCAAAGCCTTTGAGGTGAAATGCATTAACGCAGTTGGTCAGTTGACCTGTTGCAAGAAAGGAGAGTGCCGTTTCGGCGGACTTACGGCGCATATCTCGATATCCCGCAGCACTGTAGAATGCAGCATGCGGTGTCAACAGAAGACGTCCGCGTATCCAGCTTTCATCAGAAAGCCACGCACTGACCAGAGGATCACGCGACGACGGAGGTTCAATGGACAACACATCGAGGGCAGCTGCGCTCAGACGCCCCGTGCGAAGACCTTGATATACCGCTGATGTATCCACAATTGCGCCGCGTGCAGTATTGATCAAGATGGCGCCGGGCTTCATTGCGGCGACCAGTTCTTTACTGACCAGATGCAATGTTGCCTCGTTAAGAGGCAAGTGCAGGCTGATGACGTCACAGAAGCTGACCAGTTCCTCGATGAGAGTAAAGCGCCGCCATCCCGCTTCTATGGCGGCCCGCGCCACGGGTGCATCCTCCGGGAGAAGCGGGTCGAAAAAGGCAATATTCATTTCGAAACTGCGAGCGCGTTGCGCGACCGCGTTGCCGATCCGTCCGAATCCGACAACACCGAAAGTGGCTCCACGGATACGGCGGACGGTGGGAGCTCCTTCATAAGTCCAACCCGCGACCGGGTCGTGGCGCAGCGCTCGATCATACCAGGACGTGCCGCGTACAAGGGTAAGCATCATCGCGATGGCGTGGTCTGCGATCTCAGTAGTGCCGTAGTCGGGAACATTGCAAACGGGAATGCCGCGAGCACCACAAGCTACTAGATCTATATTGTCGAAGCCCACGCCCGCTCGTACGATAATTCTACAATTCGGCGCACGAGCCAGCAGAACGTCGTCGACGATAGCTTTGTGATAGACAATAAGGGCATCACAAGCGGCCAATGAGACGTCAGGAACGGTCGGGCGCCCTTTCTGTACGGCAGTCTCGTAATAGACTTCGAATGCCACCTTTAGCTTGGGGTACGCTTTGAGCGCTTCCGTTTCGATGTCGGCTTCGCCTTCAAAGCGCGCGTCAGGGAACAGAATGCGTAACATGCTTCTCGACTCCAATGGTATCCGCGCGAACTAAGGGGATTGCCGTAAAACGCCTCGCCGCCGAAGGATTGCGCCTATGTTTGCCGAGCAACCCCCACGCATCGTGCGTTCCCGCTCGCCCTTGTGGGCAGGCGACTAAAACGAACATTTTAGCTGCAAATAGGATCATGATAAAGATCAATATCGACCAAAATTGGTCACATTTGTATTGACATGCAGAAATTTTTGAGAGTAAGGTCAAAAATAATCAAAAAAAAGCGAGCCGAATGGCCCGATCACGGACAACCTAGGGAGGACGTTCATGCTGAAACATAGTATCCGCACAAGCGCACTGGGATTGATGGCAATAGTGGCTCTCGCGCCTTTCCCGGTAGCAGTGGCCGAGGAAACGACCCTGGTCGTTTATAGTGCTGTGGAGCCTGATGAAGCCAAGCCGTGGCGCGATGCTTTCGAGCGCGAAAATCCTGATATCAAGCTGGAACTTATCAGGTCGTCCTCAGGTTCGATGGAGGCGCGGATCCTCGCCGAAAAAGATAATCCGCGTCACGATGTAATTTGGAGGCTCGCGAATACGAGTTTGATCGATTTTGCGCGCCTCGGACTACTGGAAGCCTATACGCCAAAGGGAATCGAGCGGATTGATCCGCGCTTCAGGGAAAAGGGACCCGAAACACATTGGGTGGGGCATTCAGCTTACACCTCAGCACTCTGCTTCAATACAATAGAAGCGGCCAAATATCACATCCCAAAACCTGAAAAGTACGAAGATCTGCTGAACCCCGCTTTTGTCGATCAGATATCGGCGCCTAACCCGAGCGCATCCGGCACCGGTTTCATAAACATTATGGCGTGGGATAAACTCTGGGGCGAGGACAAGGCATTCGAATTCATGGATTCATTGAACAAGAATGTTAAGTTCTATCTCGATTCAGGATCTGCGCCATGCCAAAAGGCGGCGAGCGGAGAGGTAGTAGCAGCGTTATCCTGGGATATGCGCGCGGTGGATCTAAAGACCAAGGGCGCTCCGATTGACGTCATTTTCTTCAAGGAGGGGTTCGGATGGGACTTGCAAGGGTCAGCAATCCGCAAAGGGACAACTAAACTGGATGCTGCGAAACGCTTTATGGACTGGGTGATCAGCGATTCGGCCATGCAGCTGTATTCGCAGAAGTACCATGTGCTCGCGATACCATCGTTTGAACGTGATAGCCCGGACTATCCCAAGCAGTTCAGTAAAATGACGGTGGACTACGACTTTGAGTATAACGCCGAGAACCGTCAGCGAATTCTCAAGAAATGGTTAGATCGTTACGGCAACAAAGTTGAAGCCAATTAACATACGCGATTGGCCAATATTTAGAGAAACCAATGCTATCCACTCCTTTCAATTCAGACAAGGCGGGCGACCTTGCTTGTTCAAAAGAGGTCGCCAGTCCATTGCATCCATATCTGAGCGTGGAGAAGGTTGGAAAGAGATTCGGAGCCTTCGAAGCTCTAGCCGATGTTTCGTTTTCAGTGGTGAAGGGCGATTTTGTTTGTCTTCTAGGGCCATCCGGATGCGGCAAGACAACGCTTCTGCGCTGCATCGGTGGTCTCGAAACGGCGAGTTCCGGGACCATCATGCAGGACGGGGTTGATATCACCAGGCTTCCGCCGAAGCAGCGTGATTTCGGGATCGTCTTCCAGTCTTATGCGTTATTTCCAAACCTGACAGCTCAAGAAAATGTGGCTTTTGGGCTGCGAAATCTCAGAGTACCCGCCGATCAAGCCCAAGAGCGAGTGAATGAGCTCTTCCAATTGATTGGCTTGGAAGGCAACGAAGATAAATTCCCCGCCCAAATGTCCGGCGGCCAGCAGCAACGAGTGGCGCTTGCCAGGGCGTTGGCAATGTCTCCGGGGCTACTGTTGCTCGACGAACCTCTTAGTGCGCTGGACGCTCAGGTGCGGGTCCGTCTGAGGCGAGAAATACGCAGGCTGCAGAGAATTTTGAACGTTACTACGATCATGGTAACGCACGATCAGGAAGAGGCCCTGACAATGGCTGACAAGATCGTTGTCCTCAACGAAGGCAGAGTCGAGCAGATCGCTTCGGGCGCCGAACTATATCAAAAGCCAATCAACTCGTTTGTCGCTGGTTTTGTTGGCGTAATGAATTTTCTCAACGTGAGCAGCGCGGTCCCGGGCGAGTTGCAAGCTGATAGCGAAACGGTTCCAACAACTGCTATTTCGGGGGCAAGAGATTTTGCTGGAGCATCAGCGAAAATCTGTTTCCGGCCTGCTGATGCAAACCTGGATCCCAAAGGTCAGGAAGATGAGCTCCGCATTTCTGCGGGCGTTCAGAATATTGAATTTCAAGGGTCATACTTTCGATTGATCACAACAACGTTAGATGACAGCAAGCAGATAATCCAAGTTGATGTTCCAGTTGAGACGTTCAATGAAATGGAAATAACAGAGGGTAAGAATATCAAAATATTTGTGCCGATCAGAAAACTATTAACGTTTGGAACTTCGTGATGCGCGCTGAACCGTGGTCAAGGTCACGCCCCTCAGCCTTCGACGCTGAGTCAGTTGCAGTCATGATTGCCATTGTCCTTGTCGTAGCATTTTTTATTGCAACAATCGGTCTTCCCATCATCTCATTTTTGATCAAGAGTTTTGAAAATGCAGACGGAAAGTTCGTCGGCTTATCAAACTATACGCAGGTCGTCACTTCGTCGCGTTTCATCGCTTCAATCAAGAATAGTCTTCTTGTCAGTTGCGGTACCGTTCTTATCGTAATCCCCCTTGCATACGGGTATGCGTACGCAATTACGAGAACGTGTGTTGCTATGCGCACGGCATTCCGATTGATCGCGCTGATGCCGTTGCTTGCGCCGACGATGTTACCCGCGATTGCCTTAGTCTATCTTTTTGGAAACCAGGGAGTGATTAAAGGTGCGCTGTTTGGTGCGAGTCTTTACGGACCAATTGGGATCATTCTAGCGGAATCGATTTATACGTTTCCTCATGCGACTCTTATTCTCGTTACGGCACTTTCGCTGGCGGATGCTCGGTTATATGAAGCTGCGGCTTGCTTGAAAACGTCACCCCTTAGGACATTTTTGTTCGTCACCATTCCTACGACCAAGTTTGGATTGGTCAGCGCGAGTATCGTCGTATTTACACTGTCAGTGACGGATTTTGGAATTCCGCGTGTTGTTGGCGGCCAGTTCAGCGTATTCGCGACGGACATCTATGTTAATGTCGTCGGTATACGGGATTTCGAAACCGCTGCTGTGATAGGGACGGTTCTGTTGGTTCCGGCGTTCCTCTCGTTTTTTGTCGACAGATTAGTGAAAAAGCGCCAGCAGGCCGTACTCTCCGCTAAGTCCGTACCTCTAGTTCCCAAACGGCATCGGATCCGCGACACTGTGGCATTGATATATTGCGTGTTCGTGTCCGGCATAATTCTCACATGTTTCGGTATGGCGTTCTTTGCTTCGATTGTGACCTTCTGGCCATACGATCTGAGCCTTACCCTCGCCAACTACGACTTTTCGGCAAAGACGGACGTTGGTTGGCAAGCTTATATAAATTCTCTCGTGATGGCGGGATCCGCCGCTGCAATCGGCACTGTGATTGTATTTTCTGAAGGTTACGTTGTTGAAAAGATCCAGGGGTTTCGTTTCGCACGAACACTAATTCATGGGTTTGCAATGCTTCCTATGGCGGTTCCTGGCGTTGTGTTGGGCCTGGCGTACGTTATGTTTTTCAATAAACCAGGAAATCCACTCGGTTTCTTGATTGGAACTATGTCAATAATGGTGATATCCTGCATCGTACATTTCTTTACAGTCTCGCATTTAACTGCGCTCACGGCTCTTAAGCAGATCGATCCTGAGTTTGAATCGGTTGCAGCTTCGCTGAAGGTATCTCCATTCACGCTTGTCTATCGCGTAACTGCGCCCATATCGCTGCCGGTGATGCTGGATGTGAGCGTGTATCTTTTTTTGACGAGCATGACGACTGTCTCAGCCATTGTGTTTCTCTATTGGCCACAAACAATAACTGCTTCGATCCAAATGTTGTTCCAGAACGACAATGGTGATCTCGCGGGGGCGGCTGCCTTGGGCATGATGATCGTGTTCACCTCGCTGCTGGTGCGTACCGTTCATTGGCTCTTGACACGAAAAGTGCTGACGGTTGTTCAGCAATGGCGGTTGGCCTCACCATTGTCCACGAGGGATGCGACGTTTGGCTAAAGCCGCGCATTCCGCGTCGTGCTCGGTGCTTCGATTTTCACCAAGCTTTGGCGAGTTCACCGTAAGCGGCAAGGAGCCCGTCTGGCGTAGGAGATTGGCGGCCGGATATCTGGAGCGCCTGCTGTAATCCGAAGTGAGCTTCTATGTCTGCGCCTAGTTCTGGAACCAGAACCTTCCATATGATTGAAGCGATTGCCGAGCGACTTGAGGGTAAGCGACAAGCTGAGGCCGTGTAAGCGGCGCAGTTCCACGGCATGAGATCGTCCAGCCATTGTAAGCGATTAGCCTCGGCACTTCGCGAGCTTCTGTCAAAATGGTAAGTCCCGCCGCCAAACGCGAACCCGTCGCGCATCTGCAGGCCTTGATGGGCCTGTCGGAAGCGTCGGGCCTGTTCCTTCGTCGGTGCCGATCGCAAGATGATCCGCTACCGGTCGAGCCGTCCGCCGGAGACCGAACTGCGCCAAGCAACCAATAGAATTGAAAAGATCGGTGGCCTGGACCTTAAGCTGTTCGTGCTGGTCCCCCTCGACCACGGATTGAATGACGACGGGAACGACAATTCTTTGGGTGTCGTCACCCTTGATGACATCCAAAACGGCGCCCGCAATCGGGCATCACCGCCCAATGGGGAAACAGCCACAAACCGCATTCTGCAATCGGTTCCACGCTATAGTGATTTTGCCGATCGACAACGCAAGTTCGGCTTGTTCGAGCGGCTCGCGGTTAATCATTGAACCGCGCCGGGTTTACCGGAGGCCATTTGGTTTAAGTTACGCCGCGATGGC